>NZ_JBSFLQ010000045.1:0-54840 GCF_053599115.1 Streptomyces sp. NPDC001020
TTACCCTCCCCGACGCTCTTCCGATCTGCGGCGTTTTCGGCACGGCGGCCGCCGTACGAGAACGCCTCGGGGCCCGCAGCAGTGTGCTGCGGGCCCCGAGGCGTTGAGGCGTCTCAGCCCTCGTCTCGGCGCAACGACGGCTTCAGGTCCTTCAGCCGACCGAGCAGGCCGTTGACGAACGCGGGCGACTCGTCCGTGGAGAACTCCTTGGCGAGCTGCACCATCTCGTCCAGCACCACGGCGTCCGGGGTCTCGTCGACCCAGATCAGCTCGTAGGCGCCGAGGCGCAGGATGTTGCGGTCGACGACCGGCATCCGGTCCAGCGTCCAGCCGACCGCGTACTGCGCGATCAGCTCGTCGATGCGCTTCGCGTGTTCCGCGTAGCCCTCGACCAGCTGCATCGTGTACTCGCTCACCGGCGGCTGCCGGGTGTCGGTCCGCGAATGCCGGATCCAGTCCGCGAGGACCGTGAGGACGTCGGTCCCGCGCTGGTCCCCCTCGAAGAGGATCTGGAAGGCGCGCTTACGGGCCGTGTTACGGGCAGCCACGGTTAGCTGTTCACCCGGCCGAGGTAGTCGCTCGTGCGGGTGTCGACCTTGATCTTCTCACCGGTGGTGATGAAGAGCGGGACCTGGATCTGGTGACCGGTCTCCAGCGTCGCGGGCTTGGTGCCACCGGTGGAGCGGTCGCCCTGGACGCCCGGCTCGGTCTCGGCGATGACCAGCTCGACGGCGGCCGGCAGCTCGACGAAGAGCACCTCGCCCTCGTGCTGCGCGACGGTGGCGGTGAAGCCCTCGATCATGAAGTTGGCCGCGTCGCCGACAGCCTTGCGGTCCACGTGGAGCTGGTCGTACGTCTCCATGTCCATGAAGACGAAGTAGTCGCCGTCCATGTACGAGAACTGCATGTCGCGCTTGTCGACAGTGGCCGTCTCGACCTTGACGCCGGCGTTGAAGGTCTTGTCGACGACCTTGCCGGAGAGCACGTTCTTGAGCTTGGTGCGCACGAAGGCCGGGCCCTTGCCGGGCTTGACGTGCTGGAACTCGACGACGGACCACAGCTGGCCGCCTTCGAGCTTGAGCACCATGCCGTTCTTGAGGTCGTTCGTGGAAGCCACGGTTGCGGAATCTCCTGGACTGACGTACGACCCCGGGGCCACGCGCAAGCGGCGCCGGGGAAGGGCGGGGGGCCCGCACTTCCCTGGGGTCGCTCAGAGCGCGAGCAGCTCCTTGGTCGTGATGGTGAGTAGCTCGGGTCCGCCGTCCGCCTCGGGGCGTACGACGAGCGTGTCATCGATCCGGACACCACCCCGGCCGGGGAGGTGGACCCCCGGTTCGACGGTGACCGGCACGCAGGCATCCAGTTTACCCATGGCCGTGGGGGCCAACTGAGGGTCCTCGTCGATTTCGAGTCCCACCCCGTGTCCGGTCACCGGCGGAAGCCCCTCACTGTATCCCGCGGAATCGAGCATCTGCCGTGCCGCGCGGTCCACGTCGCGGCAGGCGGCGCCGGGCGCCAGCGCCTGGCGCCCGGCGCGCTGGGCGGCGAAGACGAGGTCGTACAGCTCGATCTGCCAGTCGGCGGGCGAGGTGCCGATGACGAAGGTACGGCCGATCTCACAGCGATAACCGCGGTAGGCGGCGCCCAGACAGACGGAGAGGAAGTCGCCCTCCTCCACGCGCCGGTCCGTGGGGCGGTGCCCACGGCGGCCCGAGTTGGGACCGGTGGCGACCGAGGTGGTGAAGGCGGGCCCGTCGGCGCCGTGGTCGACGAGGCGGCGCTCCAGCTCGAGGGCGAGATGACGCTCGGTGCGCCCCACGAGGATCGATTCGAGCAGCTCGCTCAGGGCCTGGTCGGCGATCTCCGCACCGATCCTCAGCAGGGAGATCTCCTCCTCGTCCTTGACGAGGCGCAGCTGCTCGACCGCGTTGCCGAGATCGGCGAGCCGCAGCCGGGGCGCGACCGACCGCAGGGCGCGGTGCCGGGCGACCGTGAGGTCGTGCTCCTCGACCGCCAGCGAGTCGGCGCCCTGCGCGACGGCCAGGTCGGCTGCCGCGACGGCGCAGTCACCGCCGGGCGCCGGCAGCGTCTCCACGCGCAGTACCTGGTCGGGTCGACCGTCGGCGGCCTGTTCGTCCGGCGGGCCACCGCACAGCAGCACGTCCTCACCCACGCCCAGCAGCAGTACCGCGCCGCGGGGCGCGGTGCCCGCGAGATAGCGGACGTTGGCGGGGCGGGAGACCAGCGCCGTCGCACTTCCACCCGCGCTGCAGCGTTCCCTCAGCCGTTCCCGGCGGGCCGCGTACACCTCTGACATGACCCGAGCCTACGAGGCGTGGCCGAATATCGCCGGTCCAGAGGGGCCGGACGGGCGTCCAGGCACCTGTCAGAGGCGCCCGGGAGCCCCGGGAACGTCCGGTGGCACCGCCCTGCGGCGCTGGTCCACGGGAGATCCCCCGCGCTTCACCACTGCGGCGGGCTCGCGATCGAGCGGGTCAGGACCTCGTCCAGCACCCGGGCCGTTCCCGCCACGTCGAGTTGGGAGTTATCGATGATCGGCAGGCCGGAGCCGTACCAGCCGGCCATACGGCCGTGGATGCGGGCGACTTCCTCGTCGCTGAGACGGCGATTGCCGCTGCGCTCCGCGTTGCGCTCCAGCACGATCTCCAGTCCGGGGAGGAGCACGACCGGGAGCAGGCCGGGACCCACATGCCTCTTCCAGCCACCGAGACCGACAACCGGGCGGTCCGGGAAGACGGCGTCGTCGAGAATGCAGGAGATGCCGTTGGCCAGGAAGTTACGGGCCGCGAAGCCGCAGGTGCGGCGGGCGAGGCGGTACTGCGCCTCCGAGTGGTCGTTCCACCCCGACTGCGGGTCGGCGAAGCCGGAGCGCACCCATTCGCGCACGTCGTCGAGGCTGATATGGGCCGTGGGTACCCGACGGTGATCAGCCCAGTACTTGGCGACACTGGTCTTGCCCGCGCCTGCAGGGCCGATGAGCAGCACGGCCAGCGTGATGGACGAAGGGTCGGGCGCGCCCGCGGCGGACGGTGCGCTGGGCACCCCGACCGGGCCGCCCGGCGGGAGCTGTACATGCCCCGTGCTGTCCGGCGCGGGCGGAAGAGGCACTTGGTGCGGCGGGACGTGGCTGTGCGGTGCTCCGGGCGGCACCGGTGGTCCGGCCAGGCCCGCTGTGGAAACTGGTGGGCTCGGGGCGGGGCCCGGATGTCCCGGGTGGTGTGCGGCCGGCGACCAGACGGTAGCCGGACCGTGCCCCAGTTGGTGGGGCGGCGGCAGCGGAACTCCCACTGCGTGCTGCATCCGGTGCCACTCCGTCTCGTGCAGGCGACTGACGCTGGCAGCGGGGCCTGGAACCCCGCTCCCCTCCGAACGGTACCGTCCCCGGCCGCCGTTGTGTGAACGGCAGCCGGGGACAGCCCGAAGTACCCATGGGCACAGGGCGATTCGGGCCAATGGATAGCGAGGGGGACGAGTCGACCGCCGCGCGGGGCCCGGCAGGGGCGCCTACTCGGCCACTTCTCCGTAGGCGGCGAGCAGGACCGCCGGGTCGGGTCCCTCCAGTACGGTGGGCTTGGCCAGGCCGTCCAGGACGATGAAGCGGAGCAGGTCACCCCGGGACTTCTTGTCGACCTTCATGGCCTCGAGGAGCTTGGGCCACTGGTCGTAGCGGTACCGCAAGGGCAGCCCGACCGACTCAAGGACGGTACGGTGCCGGTCGGCGGTCGCGTCGTCCAACCGCCCCGCCAAACGCGCGAGTTCGGCCGCGAAGTGCATGCCGACGGCGACAGCGGCGCCATGGCGCCACTTGTAACGCTCGTTCTTCTCGATCGCGTGGCCGAGCGTGTGGCCGTAGTTGAGGATCTCGCGCAGGCCCGACTCCTTCAGGTCGGAGGAGACCACCTCCGCCTTGACCTTGATCGAGCGTTCGATCAGCTCGGCCGTGTGCGGCCCGGCCGGGGTACGGGCGGCCTGCGGGTCCTCCTCGATCAGCTCGAGGATCACCGGGTCGGCGATGAAGCCTGCCTTGATGACCTCCGCGAGGCCGGAGACGTAGTCGTTGACCGGGAGGGAGTCGAGGGCGGCGAGGTCACACAGGACACCCGCGGGCGGGTGGAAGGCACCCACCAGGTTCTTGCCCTCGGCCGTGTTGATGCCCGTCTTGCCGCCGACCGCCGCGTCCACCATCGCCAGCACGGTGGTCGGGATCGCGATCCAGCGCACTCCGCGCAGCCAGGTCGCGGCCACGAACCCGGCCAGGTCGGTGGTCGCACCGCCGCCCACGCCCACGATGACGTCGGTGCGGGTGAAACCGGACTGGCCGAGCGCCTTCCAGCAGTAGGCGGCGACCTCGACGGTCTTGGCCTCCTCCGCGTTCGGCACCTGGATGGCGACCGCCTCGAAGCCCTGCTCGGCGAGGTCGGCGCGCAGCGCCTCCCCCGTATCGGCCAGCGCCTCCGGGTGGACGATCGCGACCCGCTTGGCCTTGTCACCGATCAGTCCGGCGAGTTCCCCGAGGAGTTGACGGCCGATCAGGACCTCGTAGGGGTCGGTGCCCGCAGTGCCGCCGACCTGGATCCGGGTCACAGCCTCGTTCATGCTTCTTTCAACTCCAGTGCGTCCAGGACGGCTTGGGTAACTTCTTCGGGGGTGCGGCCGTCGGTGGGCACGACCGTGCGGGCGACCTCGGTGTACAGGTGCCGACGGGCTTCCATCAACTCGCGCCACTGGCGACGCGGATTGACCGCGAGCAGCGGGCGGGCCACGTTCAGTCCGGTGCGCCTGACCGCCTCCTCGACGTCCATCGACAGATAGGCCACCCGGTGCCGGGCCAGCAGGGCGCGCGTCTCGGCGTCGAGGATCGCTCCTCCGCCCAGGGCGAGGACGCCTCCGTGTTCGGCGAGTGCCTGGCGGACCGCCTTCTTTTCCAGGGCACGGAAGGCCGGCTCGCCCTCGTCCACGAAGATGTCGGCGATGGCGCGGCCCTGCTCGGCCACGATGTCGTCGTCCGTGTCCCGGTAGCCGACGCCGAGCCGTTCGGCGAGCAGCTGCCCGATGGTCGACTTGCCCACTCCCATCGGGCCTACCAGGACGATCAGTGGTGCGCTCACCGGATCGCCAGGTTCTCGAGGTAGGAGCGGACGTTTCGGTGGGTCTCGGCCACGCTGTCGCCGCCGAACTTCTCCGCCACCGCGTCCGCGAGGACCAGGGCCACCATGGCCTCGGCGACGATCCCGGCTGCCGGGACCGCGCACACGTCCGAGCGCTGGTGGTGTGCCTGTGCCGGCTCACCCGTGACCACGTCGACGGTCTTCAGTGCGCGGGGCACGGTCGCGATCGGTTTCATCGCGGCCCGCACGCGCAGCGGTTCACCGGTGGACAGACCGCCCTCGGTGCCGCCGGAACGGCCCGTCGTCCGCTTGATGCCATCGGGTGTGGTGACGATCTCGTCGTGCGCCTTCGACCCCGGCACCCGTGCCAGCTCGAAGCCGTCGCCGACCTCCACGCCCTTGATCGCCTGGATGCCCATCAGCGCCGCCGCGAGCCGGGCGTCCAGCCGCCGGTCCCAGTGCACGTGCGAGCCGAGTCCCACCGGCACGCCGTAGGCGAGGACCTCGACCACACCTCCGAGGGTGTCACCGTCCTTGTGGGCCTGGTCGATCTCCGCGACCATCGCCTTCGACGCGTCCGCGTCCAGGCAGCGCACGGGGTCGGCGTCCAGCTTCTCCACGTCCGCGGGCGTCGGGTGGACACCGTACGGCGCCTTCGCCGCGGCCAGCTCGACCACGTGCGAGACGATCTCGATGCCCGCCGTCTCCTTCAGGTACGAGCGCGCCACCGCACCGAGCGCCACCCGGGCCGCGGTCTCCCGCGCCGAGGCACGCTCCAGGATCGGGCGGGCCTCGTCGAAGCCGTACTTCTGCATACCCGCGAGGTCGGCGTGACCGGGCCGCGGCCGGGTCAGTGGGGCGTTGCGGGCCAGCCCGTCCAGCACGGCCGGGTCGACCGGATCGGCCGCCATCACCTGTTCCCACTTGGGCCACTCGGTGTTGCCGATCATGATGGCCACCGGGGAGCCCAGAGTGAGACCGTGCCGGACACCACCCAGGAAGGTGACCTGGTCGCGCTCGAACTTCATCCGGGCACCGCGCCCATAACCCAGCCGCCGCCTCGCCAGGTGGTCCGCCACCATTTCCGTGGTGATCGGCACACCGGAGGGAAGGCCCTCCAGCGTCGCGACTAGTGCGGGGCCGTGGGACTCCCCCGCGGTCAGCCAGCGCAACCTGCTCAACGGTGCTCCTCAGTGCTCGCGCTCTGGTCCTGCTCTGCGTACGCATGTCCTCGCGTACGGCGACGGCGCCACCGGGTGCGCGGCTCCGGCCCGCCACCTCCGATCCTCCCACGTCCGGCGGGGGGAACCGGTCTCCGGTCCATCAGGCGGACGCCACCGAGGCGCGAGGCGAGCCGTTCCTACCGGGCTGCCAGGGAGCGTTCCCCCGCCTTGCGCATGGCGTCCAGCGGGGCCGGGGAACGGCCCGTCATCTGCTCGACCTGGAGCACCGCCTGGTGCACCAGCAGGTCGAGGCCGCTGACGACGGCGCCGCCGTACGCGGACCAGCGCGCCGCGAGCGCAGTGGGCCAAGGGTCGTACAGCACGTCGAACAGTGTCGCGGGGCGCTCCGGTACAGCGGCGGCCAGGGCATCCGTCGTACCGGCCGGGGTGGTGGCGACGACCAGCGGGGCGCGCAGCGCCTGGTCGGCGTCCGCCCAGTCGGCCGTCCGGACGTCGACGTCCAGGCGCACGCCCCACTGCCGCATCTCGGCGGCCCTCGCCTCGCTGCGGACATAGGCGACGACCTCACCGGTGCAGATCCGGGACAGCGCGGCCAGCGCGGACGACGCGGTGGCGCCTGCGCCGAGGATCGCGGCGGACTCCACCTGCTCGACGCCCCGCTCACGCAGCGCGGCCACCATCCCGGGGATGTCGGTGTTGTCACCGACCCGTCGTCCGTCCTCCGTGCACACGACGGTGTTGACCGCTTCGACCGAGGCCGCCGAGTCACTGATCGAGTCGAGCAGCGGGATGACGGCCCGCTTGAGCGGCATGGTCAGCGACAGCCCGGCCCATTCAGGCCCGAGTTCCGCGAAGAACCCGGGCAGCGCCTTCTCGTCGACCTCGAACCGGTCGTAGGACCAGCCGCTCAGCCCCAGTTCCGCGTAGGCGGCGCGGTGCAGCACCGGGGAGAGGGAATGGGCGATGGGCGAGCCGAGGACGGCGGCTCGGCGCGTGCCGGTGGTGCCCGTCATTGTCCCTTCTTCTGCTCTTCGAGGTATTTCTCGCGGTTGCGGTTCTGTTCTGCGTTGGTCTCGGCGAACAGTGTCTTGTCCTCGCTGACCGAGACGAAGTAGTACCAGTTTCCCTTGGCCGGATGGAGGGCAGCCTTGATCGCGACTTCCCCGGGGTTGCCGATGGGTCCGGGCGGCAGGCCCTTGATCCAGTAGGTGTTGTACGGATTGTGTATCTTCCGCAGTTGGTCGACGGAACCGGTGGCGAGTTTCGACTCACCGCGCAGGTAGTTGACCGTCGAGTCGAAGTCGAGCAGACCGTAGGTCTCGGTGTTGTCCGGCTTGAGCCGGTTGTAGACGACCGTCGCCACCTTCTCGAAGTCCCGCTTGGACTTGCCCTCGGCCTGCACAAGGCTCGCGACCGTGAGCACCTGCAAGGGATTCTTCAGGTTGAGGCTGTCGGCCTTGTCCTTGATGCCGTACTCGTTGTACTTCTCCTTGGCCAGGTCGACCATCTGCTTGAGGACAGCCTCGGGCTTCATGCCCTTGGAGACCGGATAGCTGGACGGGTAGAGGAACCCTTCCAGCGGGTCCAAGATGTCCTTGTCGGTGTTGGCCCAACCGGGAAGGCCGAGGGTCGACCACTTCGTCTTGGCAATGTCCTTGGTGGTGCCCGCCTTGAGCTTCAGACGCTCGTCGATGGCCGTATAGATCTTGGCGTTGCGCCATCCCTCGGCGATGATCAGGTTGTTCCTGCTCTTCGGATCGAGCATCAACTGGACGGCGCTGGCCGCTGACATCTGCTTCTTCAGCGTGTACGTGCCCGCCTGGATGGACTTGCCTTCGGGGTTCTGTTCCTGGGCCGCCACGAACGCGTCGACGCTCTTGACGACACCGGCCTCTTTCAGCGCGTTCCCGATGGCGTAACCGCCGGAGTCCTTGGGAATCGTGACCGTGACCATTTCACCGGTGCCACCGCCCGTGTAGTCGGGCGCCGGACCGAAACGGCTTTGGTAGAACTGGTAACCGAAATACCCGACTCCGCCGACTCCGCCGACGAGGACCAGGGTGACCACCAGGCAGGCGCATCCGCTGCGGCGCTTCTTGCCCTCGCCGCCGCGCCCCCGTCGCTCGGGGCGGCCGCGGCCACGGCGGCCCACCGGCTCGTCGTCGCCGTCATCGTCGTCGTCGCCGCCCGCGAAGAAGGCGTGTTCGCCCTGGTCGGGGCCGGGATCCCAGTCGGTCTCCGGCTCCGGTTCGGCTCGGCGGCGGTGCGGCGACTCGGGCGGCGGGTACGCGTCGGGCGTCTGGTGGAAGTCGGGCTGCCCACCGCTGTGGGAACCGGCCTGGGCGCCGTACGGGTCGGCCGGGTCGCCGGGGTAGGGACCGTGGCCCTGACCGCCGCTGTCCCAGCCGCCGTTCCCCTGGCCCTGCTGCATCTGGGCCGGGTACTGCTGTCCCTGCTGCGGATCCGGGTACTGCTGTCCCTGCTGCGGATCCGGGTACTGCTGTCCCTGCTGTTGATAGGGATACTGACCGTGCTGGTAAGGGTCCGGCCCGGGCTGCTGGTGAGGGTGCGCCCCCTGCCCCGGATAGTGCTCCGGGTACTGCTGGTAGTGCTGCTGATTCTGGTCGTACGCGCCCGGCTGGCCGCCTCCCCAGTCTCCGTAGTGATGCTGCTGCGGCTGCTGCGGGTACTGCTGTGGGTGGCCGCCGTACGGGGACTGGGCCCCTTGGGCCTGCTGTCCTCCCCATCCGTCGTCCCCGTACAACGGGTCCTCGGGATGCCACGGTTCGGAGCCGGAGCCCCGGCCATACTCAGTCATCAAACCCCTAGAGCCGCGAGGCGGCGTTGGCTCGGCCCGCGTTCCGCCTCTTTGCTGTGCGTCAGCTGTTCGAACACCAGCGCATCGCGCGGAACGTTACCGTATCGCGATCAGATGACCACTTCGACGCCCTCGCCGGGGGATTTGCCTGACACCCGTTCGGATTCCAGCGCCTGCTGGAGGATGATGACCGCCGCGGCCTGGTCGATGACCGACCGGCCCTTCTTGGACTTGACGCCGGAGGCGCGCAGTCCCTGACTGGCCGTCACGGTGGTCATCCGCTCGTCCACGAGCCTGACCGGAATCGGCGCGATCATACGAGCCAGTTCCTGCGTGAAGGTGCGGACCTTGACCGCGGCCGGGCCCTCGCCCCCCTTGAGGGAGCGAGGCAGACCGACGACGACCTCGATCGGCTCGTACTCCTCGACGAGCTGCTTCAAGCGACGCTGGGCTGCTGGGACGTCGCGTCCCGGGACCGTCTCCACCGGGGTGGCGAGGATTCCGTCGGGGTCGCACGAGGCGACCCCGATGCGGGCGTCGCCGACATCGATCGCGAGTCGGCGTCCTCTTCTCATATCTCTCGACCGTTTCTTACTTGGCGGTCTCGGCGACCAGGCGCTCGACGGCCTCGACGGCCTCACCGACGGCGGCCGGGTTCTGGCCGCCGCCCTGGGCGACGTCCGGCTTGCCGCCACCGCCGCCACCGAGGGTCTTGGCAGCGGTCCGCACCAGCTCACCGGCCTTCAGGCCACGCTCGCGGGCGGCTTCATTGGTCGCGATGACCGTGAGCGGCTTGCCGTTGTTGACCGCGAACAGGGCAACCACGGCGGCCCGACCGCCCTGGATACGGCCACGCACGTCCAGGACCAGCTTGCGCAGGTCGTCGGGCGTGGTGCCGTCCGGCACCCGGCCGGTGACCACGGCGATCCCGCGCACGTCCTTGGCGGACTCGGCGAGACCGGCGGCGGCCTGCAGGACCTTCTCGGCGCGGAACTTCTCGATCTCCTTTTCGGCGTCCTTCAGCTTGCCGAGCATGCCGGCGACCTTCTCCGGCAGCTCCTCCGGGCGCCCCTTGAGCAGCTCGGTGAGCTGGTTGACGACCGTGTGCTCGCGAGCCAGGAAGGAGTAGGCGTCCACGCCGACCAGGGCCTCGATGCGTCGTACACCGGAGCCGATCGAGGACTCGCCGAGCAGCTTCACCAGGCCGAGCTGGGCGGTGTTGTGCACATGCGTGCCGCCGCACAGTTCCTTGGAGAAGTCGCCGATGGTCACGACACGGACGCGCTCGCCGTACTTCTCGCCGAACTCGGCGATGGCGCCCTGCTTCTTGGCCTCGTCGATACCCATGACCTCGGCGTGCACGTCAAGGTCGCGGGCGAGCACCTCGTTGATCTTCTGCTCGACGTCGGTCATCACGGCCGTCGGGACGGCGGACGGCGAGCCGAAGTCGAAGCGGAAGCGGCCGGGCTGGTTCTCCGAACCGGCCTGGGCGGCCGTCGGGCCGAGGGCGTCGCGCAGGGCCTGGTGGGTGAGGTGGGTGGCCGAGTGGGCGCGGGCGATGGCCTTGCGGCGGAGGCCGTCGATCGAGGCGTGGGCCTTGGCGCCGACGGTGACCTCGCCGACCTGGACGACACCCTTGTGGACGTAGACGCCCGGGACCGGCTTCTGGCAGTCGCGGACCTCGATGACGGCGCCGGAGTCCACCTTGATGCGGCCGGTGTCACCGATCTGGCCACCGCCCTCGGCGTAGAACGGCGTGCGGTCGAGGACGATCTCGACCTCGTCGCCTTCGGTGGCGGCCGGCGAGGGGACGCCGTCGACGAGGATGCCGACGATCGTCGACTCGCCCTCGGTGTCCGAGTAGCCGATGAAGTCGGTCTGGCCGGCGGCGTCGGCGATCTCGCGGTAGGCGCCGAGGTCGGCGTGACCGGTCTTCTTGGCCTGGGCGTCGGCCTTGGCGCGCTCCCGCTGCTCCTTCATCAGGCGGCGGAAGCCCTCCTCGTCCACGGACAGGCCCTGTTCGGCGGCCATCTCCAGGGTGAGGTCGATCGGGAAGCCCCAGGTGTCGTGGAGCAGGAAGGCCTTGTCACCGGGCAGGACCGCGGAGCCGGCGGCCTTGGTCTCGGTCACGGCGGTGTCGAGGATGTTGGTGCCGGCCTTCAGCGTCTTGAGGAAGGCGTTCTCCTCGGCGAGGGCGACCTTCTCGATGCGCTCGCGGTCGGTGACCAGCTCCGGGTACTGCTGGCCCATCATGCCGATGACGACGTCGACCAGGTCCTTGACGACCGGACCGGTGGCACCGAGCAGGCGCATGTTGCGGATGGCACGGCGCATGATGCGGCGCAGGACGTAGCCACGACCCTCGTTGCCCGGGGTGACGCCGTCGCCGATGAGCATGGTGGCGGTGCGCATGTGGTCGGTGACCACGCGCAGGGAAACGTCCGAGGCGTGCGAGTCGCCGTAGGCCACGCCGGTCAGCTCGGTGGCCTTCTTGATCACGGCCATGGAGGTGTCGATCTCGAACATGTTCTGCACACCCTGCAGAATCATGGCGAGGCGCTCCAGGCCGAGCCCGGTGTCGATGTTCTTGCTCGGCAGGTCACCGAGGATCTCGAAGTCCTCCTTGCCGATGCCCTGGCCCCGCTCGTACTGCATGAAGACGAGGTTCCAGATCTCCACGTACCGCTCGTCGTTGACGGCAGGGCCGCCCTCGACGCCGAACTCGGGGCCGCGGTCGTAGTTGATCTCGGAGCACGGTCCGCACGGGCCGGGTACGCCCATGGACCAGAAGTTGTCCTTCTTACCCAGGCGCTGGATGCGCTCGGCCGGGACGCCCACGACGTCGCGCCAGATCTGCTCGGCCTCGTCGTCGTCCTGGTAGACGGTGACCCACAGGCGCTCGGGGTCCAGGCCGTAACCGCCCTTGTCCTGGGGCGTGGTGAGCAGCTCCCAGGCGAGCTTGATGGCGCCTTCCTTGAAGTAGTCGCCGAAGGAGAAGTTGCCGCACATCTGGAAGAACGTGCCGTGCCGGGTGGTCTTGCCGACCTCTTCGATGTCGGGCGTGCGCACGCACTTCTGCACGCTGGTGGCGCGCGGGGCCGGCGGCTTGACCTCACCCAGGAAGTAGGGCTTGAAGGGCACCATGCCGGCCGGGACGAGGAGCAGAGTCGGGTCGTCCGCGATGAGCGACGCCGAAGGGACGACGGTGTGACCGCGCTCCTCGAAGAAGCTCAACCAGCGGCGGCGAATTTCAGCCGACTCCATCAGTGGTCCTCATTCCGGTTGTACGAGTACGCCGACCTCTCGGCGTACTTCGGGTTGTTGCGGTTCTCGATGGCGGCGTGCCGCCGGACTGGGGTTGCCCCCTGCTCATGAGGGTGCCCCCGCTCGAGCGGGGCCGTCGAGGGCAGTTCGTCGACGGGGGCACTCAGCCCGAGCGCGTCGCCGAGTTCGGCCTCCCGCTGGGCCATTCCCGCCCGGACGTCGAACGCGAAGTCCGTCGCGCGGTCCTTGAGCCGGTGGCCTGCCTCGATCGCCTTGTTCGCCGCCTGCGCGGCGAGGCTTTCGGGAGTCAGCTGCCTCAGCTTGCGGTTGACCTTGGTGGTGGCCCACACACCGGCGGCGACGCCCGTGGTGAACCAAAACGTACGGCGGAACATCGCTCGGTCAGAGCCCCTCTTCCCGGTTGTTTCCCCGGTTGTTCCGCTTCCTCCGTCGCGGGGACGGGACGGTGCGGCCCACGATCACGGTACGCCGGGGCGCCTTGGCGGTCACGTTCTCACGGCGGCCGGTGATCGCCTGGCGCACGCCGTAGCCGAACGCCGCGACCTTCACCAGGGGGCCGCCGAAGGTGGACGCGACCGTCGTCGACAGCGCCGAAGCGTTGGACGTGACCTCCTGGACATCGGAGGCGATCGCGTCGACCCGGTCGATCTGGGTCTGCGCGGAGCGCACCGCGGCGGAGGCGTCGGCCAGCAGCGGGACGGCCTGGTCGGTCACGTCCGCCATCAGCTTGGTGGTCGTCTTGAGCGTCTGGGCCAACCTCGCCAGCGCGACGGCCAGGAAGGAGACCAGGATCGCCCAGAAGACGGCCACCAGGATCCCGGCCACCTCTCCACCGGACACCGTGCGCACCCGCTCCCTAGAACGTGTCTGAACATCGAAAAGTCGTCCCCCGAGCCTATCGCGCCGGGGCGGTCGGTCCGTACCGGTTTCCGTACCGGATCGGGGCCGGCCGCGCCGGAGACGCGGGCACCGCCGTCGCCCGGCGTCGCCTGCCCCAGGATGCGGCAAGCCCGCCGTCTCGGCCGCCGGGAAGCGGGAGACGACGGGCTTGACGTGCTGCGAGTATTCGCGTCCGCCGAAAAGCGATCAGCGGGCGTAGTACTCGACGACGAGCTGCTCGTCGCAGATCACCGGGATCTCCTTGCGGTTCGGCTCGCGGTCCAGGCGGAACGCCAGGGCCTTGAGGTTCACCTGGAGGTAGCGCGGGGTCTCGCCGTCGGCGGCGAAGCCACCCTCGCGGGCGACCTGGAAGAGCGACTTCTCACGGCTGCGCTCGCGAACCATCACGACGTCGTCGGGACGGACGCGGAACGACGGCTTGTCGACCTTCTGGCCGTTGACCTCGATGTGGCCGTGGACGACCATCTGGCGGGCCTGGTAGATCGTGCGGGCGATGCCCGAACGCAGGACCAGCGCGTCGAGACGGCGCTCCAGCTCCACGATCAGGGCCTCACCGGTCTTGCCCTGGACCTTGGAGGCACGCTCGTAGGCGCGCACCAGCTGGCGCTCGGAGATGTCGTACTGAGCGCGCAGGCGCTGCTTCTCCAGCAGACGGACCTTGTAGTCCGAGTTCTGCTTGCGGCCACGACCGTGCTCGCCCGGCGGGTAGGGGCGGGCCTCGAAGTACTTGACGGCCTTCGGGGTCAGCGCGATACCGAGGGCACGCGACTTCTTGACCTTGGGGCGGGACTGGTTCGCCATGAACCAAACACCTCGTGTTTCTCTGTGAATTCGGCTTCACCAGGGTTAGGGGAGGTCGCATCCGCAGCCGGGGAAACCCTGCGGGTCCACACGGGACCTGCCGGGCAGCCGCTCCCCTGGTCTGGGCACATACGTGCAGCACGCGAGTGGCCCACCGTCCTGTACCCCGGGACTGCCGGGAAGGTGGTGGGCTGCCCGCGACACCGTTCGACGGTGCGCGACGCTCCTGGATCCCCGTGCCTGACGGCAGCGGGGTTCCGGCTGGATGTCCCGTTCTGGTGGTGCCGGCCGGAGCCGGGCACGGGACGCAGCGCTGGGAGAAGTCTACAGGGTGTCCGTGAGCGCCTTCGACCCGAGGAACAGGCTCCGTCCGGTGGTCCGCGAGGTCAGGAACGGCCTCGGCCGAGGTGCTTGCGGGTCCACTCCACAGCGTCCGCGTACCGCGCCTCGGCGCCGTGCCGGGTCGGGGTGTAGTACTCACGGTCCTTGATCGCGTCCGGGGCGTACTGCTGGGCGGCGATGCCCTCCGGCAGGTCGTGCGGGTACACGTAACCCTGGGCGTGGCCGAGTTTGGCCGCGCCCTTGTAGTGGCCGTCGCGCAGGTGCGGCGGCACGGGGCCGGCCAGCCCCTTGCGGACGTCCTCCATGGCCGCGCCGATCGCCGTGGTCGCCGCGTTGGACTTGGGCGCCAGAGCGAGCGCGATGGTGGCGTGGCTCAGGGTGAGCGCGGCCTCGGGGAATCCGATCATCGCAACGGCCTGGGCGGCGGCGACGGCTGTCGGCAGCGCGTTGGGGTCGGCCAGGCCGATGTCCTCACTGGCGGAGATCATCAGACGGCGGGCGATGAAACGGGGGTCCTCACCCGCCTCGATCATCCGGGCCAGGTAGTGCAGCGCGGCGTCGACGTCCGAGCCACGGATCGATTTGATCAGCGCGCTCGCCACGTCGTAGTGCTGGTCGCCGTCGCGGTCGTACTTCACCGCGGCGCGGTCGACAGTCTGCTCCAGAGTCGTCAGACCGATCTCCGGCTCACCCTTGTCGAGAGCGGCCCCGGCCGCGGCCTCCAGAGCGGTCAGGGCGCGACGGGCGTCGCCACCCGCGATCCGCAGCAGATGGGCCTCGGTGTCCTCCGGGAGCGTGACGGCCCCACCCAGGCCGCGCTCGTCGATCAGGGCCCGGTGCAGCAGGCCGCGTATGTCGTCGTCCGTGAGCGGTTCGAGGGTCAGCAGCAGGGAGCGGGACAGCAACGGCGAGATCACCGAGAAGTACGGGTTCTCCGTGGTCGCCGCGATCAGGGTCACCCAGCGGTTCTCGACGGCCGGGAGCAGGGAGTCCTGCTGAGCCTTGCTGAAGCGGTGGATCTCGTCGAGGAAGAGGACGGTCTCCTTGCCGAAACCGCCGGTGGCCCGGCGGGCACCGTCGATCACCGCGCGGACCTCCTTCACGCCCGCGGTGATCGCCGACAGTTCGACGAAGCGCTTGTTGGTGGCCTTCGAGACAACGTACGCCAGCGTCGTCTTGCCGGTGCCGGGCGGACCCCAGAGGATCACCGAAGAAGGTCCGGCGGGGCCGCCGCTGGCCTCGCCGACCAGTCTGCGCAGCGGGGACCCCGGCCCCAGCAGGTGCTGCTGGCCCACCACCTCGTCGAGGGTGCGCGGGCGCATGCGGACCGCCAGGGGGCTTCCGGTCGGGTCCTTCTCCTGGCGATCTTCTGCGGCGGCGGTGAACAGGTCGGGCTCCACGCTCGAAACCCTATGTCACCTCACTGACAACGCGGCCGGGGCCGGTACCGCATACCGGCCCGAGCGCTTCGTCCCCGGCTCAGACCCAGAGCTGGCTGCCCCAGCGGGTCAGGATCAGCATGACGATGATGCCGACGTGCGTGACCGGCAGGACCCAGGCGAACTCGCCCAGGAAGTTCTTCACCGGGCGTGGGGCGGGCAGGAAGTCGTTGCGGACGTTGAACGAGGTCACGTACCAGAACATGATGATCGTGGCGAGCCAGGCCAGCGAGCACCACAGGCACAGCGCGTTGATCCGGTACAGCGACTGGAACTGCAGCCAGGTGCAGAAGCCCACACCGAAGAGCGTGCCGGCGTTGAACGTCAGCCAGTACCAGCGCGGGAAGCGGGCGCCGACGAGCAGGCTCATGCCGACACAGATGACGATGCCGTAGCAGACGAGGCCGAGCATCGGGTTGGGGAACCCGAAGACACCTGACTGCTTGCTCTCCATGACGCTGCCGCAGGAGACGATCGGGTTGAGGCTGCAGCTGGGGGTGAACGTCTTACCGCTCACCTTGCCCTCGAGGATCTTGAACTTGTCGAGGGTGATGACCCACGCGGAGAGCACGCCGGCCGCGCCGGTGATCACCAGCAACAGGGCGAAGGCGCGGCTGCCTCCCGCCGCCCTGGGGCCGACCACCGGTTCCCGCTCGGTGGAGACGTCGTTGACTGTCGTCTTGCTCATCACGCCGATTCCGATGCTCGAGAGGTGGGCCTGCGGACTGGGGTCATTGTGCCGCACGCGCATGAGTGTCCACCGTTCGGTGGACGTGCGGAAGTACGCATGGTCGTGCCGGAACGTTCGATTCTGGCCGAGTCCGATGGCCATGACCACAGACGCGAACGGACTCGCGGTGGACGTACGGGGGCTGCGCGAGCAGTACGGGGACGTGGCCGCGATCGACGGAATCGATCTCGGGACCCGGCGAGCCGAGGTGTTCCGCCTGCTCGGACCCAATGGGGCGGGCAGGACCACCACCGTGGAGATCCTCCAGGGCCACCGCGAGCGGGACGGGGCGAGACGTCCGTGCTCGGGGCGGGCCCGGCGCGTGGCACGCGCGCGTGGCGGGCCCGGCGCGTGGCACGCGCGCGTGGCGCTCGAAAGTGGGAATCATCCGGCAGGGCGAATCGGCGCCCGCGGAGTTGACGGTCCACGAGACCGTAGGGCACTTCGCCCGCTGTTGCCCCGGCTACGCGGCCCGAAGGAGGTGTCGCGCTCGCCTCCCGGGCAAGCCGCCGAGAGCGCGACAAATACGTCTCACTCTGCCCGAACTCGCCGTGAATACAAGCCAATTGAATGTTTGACGACGGAAGGTCGATAACCCGACAAACCCTTGACAGTAGATGGTGTGCCCTTGAGCATCATTGTGCCTCCGCTGGCCGGTGGGGGCTCAGTTAGAAATGAGACTGGGGGTTTTCGGATGTCCGCGATCGTTTCCACGCTCAAGCACACGAAATACGTCATGGGTTCCCTGGCTGCGGTGCTGTTCTCGAACTGCCCCAGCTGACGCAGGTACGGGGTGGGCGGTCATGGCCGCCCACCCCGGCACGTGAGGGGTCGGAACGGGCGGGGAGGACCATGTTCGACGCGGGGATACGGCAGTTCCGGATGGCGCTGGCCATGGTGCTCGGCCGTCCGATCAATGTTCGCTCCGCCGAAAAACTCGTCGATGACGCGCTGGCGACACTTGCCGAGTTCGGCTCCCCCGGCGAGGACGTCGAACAGTTGCTGCGCGGCGCCGCCGCAGACCCGCAGATGCGTACCGACCTCACGAACAAGGCCCTTCGCCGTACCGCGAATCGTCTCGCGGCCAAGTCGCCCTTCTACGCCGACCACTTCGCGGCAGCGGGAGTCGATCCGGCCGCACTGACCGTCGAGAACATCACCGCCGTACCCGTCACCACCAAGGCCGACCTGGTCGAGCGGGCCCGCGACTTCCTGTGCAGCGAGCCCTTCCTCGCTTCCCGGACCACCGGGACGACGGGCCGTCCCACCGAGGTCTGGTACTCCCGCTACGAGGAACGCCTGTGGCCCGCGCTCGTCGCCCTCTCCCAGGTACTGCGCGGCACCGTCCGCACCACCGACCTGATCCAGTTCAACATCAGCTCCCGGGCGACCGGCACGGCGTACGCGGAGATGCAGGTCGCCCGCTTGGCAGGGGCGGCGATCCGCATGGTGGGCCTGGTCCCCCCGGCCGAGACGCTGGACCTCATGGCGGGAACCGGCCCATCGGCGCCGACCCTGATGGTCACCTACCCGAGCTATCTGGGACAGTTGACCCGCCTGGCTCGCGAACAGGGGCTCGGCCCCGCGGACTTCCGGCTGCGCCGCATCAACGTCGGCAGCGAAGTGCTCTCGCCCGCCCTCGCGGAGGCCGCCGAAAAGACCTTCGGCGCCCCCATCCACGACGGCTACGGCATGACCGAGGTGACACCGGTGGCCGGCGCGATCTGCCGCCAACGGCACCTTCACATCGACGCCGGCATCGGCCTCGTGGAGGTGTGCGACCTCGACACCGGGGCCCCGGCCGCGCCCGGCGCGCTCGGCACGATCGTCGCCACTCCCTTCTTCCCGTACCGGGAGTGCATGCCGCTCTTCCGCTACGACACCCGAGACCTGGTGCGGCAGTTGCCCGACGCGCCGCTCACCTGCGAGATGGCGAACGTGCCGGCGACCTCGCTCATCCTCGGAAAGGCGGACCATGTGCTGCGCACCCAGGACGGCCCGGTGACCCCGCGTGAGGTCCTCGAGGTCCTCGACGCGCTGCCCGGCGCGTGCTGGCCCGTGCGCCACCGCGCCGACGTGGTGGACGGGAGGCTGCATCTGGAGGTGGCCGCCTCATCCGTGCCGGAGACGAGCGACATCGCACGTCACTTCGCCGAGGCCGGCCTCGACGCCACCGTCGACGTCGTACCGGGTGAGGGACGTGAGCTGCGGCGCTACCGCTGCGATCTGGTCGAGAACAGCTTCACCTCCGCAGGGCGGGCCTCATGACCGCCGCACAGAGCGCGTTCTTCGTCCTCGTGACCCTCGCCGTCTCCCTGGGCGTCTCGCTCGGCTCGGTCGCTTACTTCCAGCGGTCCACGCTGCCCCGCCCGGCCGTCGGCGCCTTCAACGGCAACGACATGGTCATCATGATGGGCTTCGTGGTCGCGCTGCCCTTCCTCTATCTCGCCCTTCCGGGCTGGCTGCTGCCGCCCGTGCTGGGGCTGACCCTGGCCGGCGGTCTCGCGGTCGGCTACGGGCCGGTCGTCCGCCGGGGACCGGTGCGCTGGTCACTCATCGTCGGTCTACTGGCCGCCGACTGGCTCACCGCGCGCGGCGCCGAGGACGATCCCACCCATGCCACGCCGTACTGGCTGGTCAACAGCCTGGTCATCATGCTGATGGCGATCGGCGCCGCCAATCTCAACGCGCAGGGCGGCCTGAAGCTGCGGCACGTCTCCCGCTTCGCTCTGGTGCTCGCCGTGTACGACCTCTTCTTCGCCACCGTCGTGCCACTCACCCAGAAGCTGTTCGGCGCTGTACAGGGCTACGCCTTCGCACCGTCGGCCGGGATACGCATCGGCGAGTACGGTGCCGTCGTGGGCATGGGCGATCTTCTGGTCTACGCCCTCTTCACCACCGTCGCCTACAAGGCGTACGGACGTCAGGGGCTGACCCTGGCCCTTTGCCTGGTCGCCGTGTTCGGCGCGCTCGCACCGACACTGACACCGATCACCGTCGAGGCCCTCACCGGACACCTTCCGGAGATCGTGCCCGCGCAGATCTTCTTCGGCCCGGCCGCGTTCGTCGGGTACCTCGTGCTGCGGCGGAGCGGCCCGGAGCGGCGCATGGCCGACATCCGGCCGCCCGCGGGGCTCGCGCCGGCCCATGGGGAGTTGGAGACCGCAGGCCCTCGCACCAGCCTGTGAACCGTCGAGGGCCTTGGGGATCAAGTCCGGCCTGAAGCCCACCGCAGCTCTGTCCCCACGGACACGCAGGGACCGGACAGCCGCGCCGCCGGTCCCGTGCTCTGCCGTTCCGTCAGCCGAGTCGCGCTTCCAGCTCCGCCACGATCTCGTTCAGGGCGACCGGCGTCTGCTCGCCGGACTCCATGTCCTTGAGCTGGACGATGCCCTCGGCGAGGTCACGTTCGCCGGCGACGAGCGCGTAGCGCGCACCGGAGCGGTTGGCTGCCTTCATCGCCGCCTTAAGGCCCTTTCCACCGTACGAGAAGTCCGCCGCGACACCGACCTTGCGCAGCTCGGTGACCTTGGCGAACAGCACGCGGCGGGCCTCCTCGCCGAGCGGGACCGCGAACACGCTGGTGGCGGCCGGGATTTCCAGGTCGACGCCCTCCGCCTCGAGAGCGAGGACCGTACGGTCGACGCCGAGCGCCCAGCCCACCGACGGGAGTGCCGGGCCGCCGATCATCTCGGACAGGCCGTCATAGCGGCCGCCGCCGCCCACCGCGGACTGCGAGCCCAGGCCGTCGTGGACGAACTCGAAGGTCGTACGCGTGTAGTAGTCCAGGCCACGGACCAGCTTCGGGTCGTCCTCGTAGGACACGCCCGCGGCGGTGATCAGCTCGCGGACCTCCTCGTGGTACGCCTTGCACGCGTCGCACAGGTAGTCACGCAGCAGCGGGGCGTCGCCCAGCTGCTTCTGGACGTCCGGGCGCTTGTCGTCCAGGACGCGCAGCGGGTTGATCTCCGCGCGGCGGCGGGTGTCCTCGTCCAACTCCAGTCCGCGCAGGAAGTCCTGCAGTGCCGCCCTGTACACGGGGCGGCACTCCTTGTCACCCAGGCTGTTGAGCAGGATGCGGAAGTTCCTCAGACCCAGCGAGCGGTACGCCTGGTCCGCCAGGATGATCAGCTCGGCGTCGAGCGCGGCGTCCTCCGCGCCGATCGCTTCGGCGCCGACCTGCGAGAAGTGCCTGTAGCGGCCCTTCTGCGGGCGCTCGTAGCGGTAGTACGACCCCGAGTACCAGAGCTTGACGGGCAGATTGCCCGCCTTGTGCAGGTTCGCCTCCAGTGCGGCGCGCAGCACGGAGGCGGTGCCCTCGGGCCGCAGGGCGAGCCTGTCGCCGCCCTTCGTCTCGAAGGCGTACATCTCCTTCGTCACGATGTCGGTGGACTCACCCACGCCGCGTGCGAACAGTTCGACGTTCTCGAAGCCGGGCGTCTCGATGTAGCCATAGCCGGAATTGCGCAGCGGGCCCGCGATCGCCTCACGCACCGCGAGGTACTTGGCGGACTCGGGCGGGATCAGGTCGTAGGTGCCCTTGGGGGCCTTGAAGGTGCTCACGGAAGGTCTCTCGTCACATTCCTCGTCGGGGAGCGGTCTGGGCTCCCTGGCCGGCGCCCACCTGCCGCAGATAGGGGTTGGTGGCGCGCTCCTGGCCGATGGTCGTCTGGGGGCCGTGGCCCGACAGCACCACGGTCGAGTCGTCGAGTGGCAGGCACACGCGGGCCAGCGAGTCGAGCATCTCGGCCATGTCACCGCCGGGCAGGTCGGTACGTCCGATGGAGCCGGCGAACAGCAGGTCGCCCGAGAAGAACACCGACGGGATGTCCGCGGTCTCGGGCAGCCGGAAGGTCACCGACCCCTTGGTATGGCCGGGCGCGTGCGCGACGGACAGCTCCAGACCGGCCAGTTCCAGCTTCGTACCGTCGGACAGCTCCCTGACGTCGTCCGGCTCCCCCACTGTCAGCTCGCCCATCAACGGCATCCCGATGGAACGCCCGAGCGCCTTTTCCGGGTCGGTCATCATGTACCGGTCGCCGGGGTGGATCCACGCGGGCACGTCGTGTGCGCCGCACACCGGGACGACCGACGCCACATGATCGATGTGGCCATGAGTGAGGACGACCGCGACGGGCTTGAGCCGATGCTTCTTCAGCGCGTCCTCGACCCCCTGCGCGGCCTGGTGCCCAGGGTCGATGATCACGCACTCCTCACCCGCGGCGGGGGCGACCAGGTAACAATTCGTCCCCCAGGCCCCGGCGGGGAACCCGGCAATCAGCACGATCGTCCTTCTTCGTGTCGTACGGAAGTGGCTGGCTGTGGATCAGAGCCTACCGGCGCTGCCGTTTCCTCAGCGAACCCATATACGGTACGGGGCACACGCAGGCGGACGGCACACCTGACGCACGCGTACCGGTTGACGGACAAGACGCATGAGGAGACAACCCCGTGGTCAGCCAGGATCAGCGGCGACGACAGCTCGCCCGGGAGAAGTTCTTGCGGCAGCAGCAGCGGCGTACGGAGGCGCGACGCAAGGCACGCATGCGTAATTCCGTGATCGCGTCAGTCCTGGGCGTGGTCCTGGTGGGCAGCGTGGTGTCGTTTGCGACAGGCGTCTTCAAGAACGACGACAAGAAGGAGAACGCGGCCGCGGAGGTGACCCCGAGCGCCACGGCACCCAGCAAGGCACCGGACCCGTGCCAGAAGCCCGCCGCCGGCAAGGTCAAGCCGCTGAGCTGGAAGAAGGAGCCGGCGATGGCCATCGACAAGTCGGCGAAGTACACGATGAAGCTGGCGACCACCTGCGGTGAGATCGGCATCGCGATGAAGACGGCGGCGGCCCCGCACACCGTCAACTCGTTCGACTTCCTGACGAATCACGGCTTCTTCGATCACACCAAGTGCCACCGGCTCACCACCAACGGCATCTACGTGCTGCAGTGCGGTGACCCGAAGGGCATGGGCAACGGCGGTCCCGGCTACACCATTCCGGACGAGAACCTCAAGGACAAAAGCCTGAAGGGGAACGTATACCCGGCGGGTACGGTCGCCATGGCGAACACCGGGCAGAAGCACACCGGCGGCAGCCAGTTCTTCCTGGTGTACCAGGACAGTCAGTTGCCGCCCAACTACACACCGTTCGGGACCATTGACGCGGCAGGTCTGAAGGTGCTGAAGAAAATCGCCGCGGCGGGAGAGAGCACCGGCGCGGGTGACGGCGCACCGAACGCGACCGTGGTGATCAACAAGGCGACCATGACGAAATCCTGACCGCCAACTGCGAAACTTCGGTCGCGCGGGATGCGGACAGCCACCCCGCCGGTCGCCTATGTTGGCCGTGACGAAACTGTGGACGATGCCCGGGGGCGCACACCCCCACGGGCATCATGTGGAGGAGGCGCTGTGAGCAGCGACCCGTGGGGCCGCGTCGACGAGACGGGGACCGTGTACGTGCGGACAGCCGATGGCGAGCAGGTCGTCGGTTCCTGGCAGGCCGGCTCCCCCGAGGAGGCGTTGGCCTACTTCGAGCGCAAGTACGAGGGCCTGGTTGTCGAGATCGGCCTCCTCGAGCGGCGAGTGCAGACCACCGATCTGTCGGCGAAGGACGCCCATACCGCGATCGACCACCTGCGCGGGCAGGTCGACGCGCACCACGCGGTGGGCGACCTGGACGCGCTGCGGACCCGCTTGGCCAAGCTCGTGGAGACCGTCGAGGCGCGCCGTGAGGAGCGCAAGGCGCAGCGGGCCAAGCAGTCCGACGAGGCCCGGCACGCCAAGGAGGCGCTGGTCGCGGAGGCGGAGGAGTTGGCGCAGTCCGACCAGTGGCGGTCGGCCGGCGAGCGGCTGCGGGCGCTGGTGGAC
The DNA here is from genome assembly GCF_053599115.1 of Streptomyces sp. NPDC001020. Lineage (NCBI taxonomy): Bacteria > Bacillati > Actinomycetota > Actinomycetes > Kitasatosporales > Streptomycetaceae > Streptomyces > Streptomyces sp. NPDC001020. The sequence goes on from NZ_JBSFLQ010000045.1 coordinate 23,493, forward strand.
ACCTGGAAGGGGCTGCCGCGTCTGGACCGCAAGTCGGACGACGATCTGTGGCACCGCTTCTCGCACGCCCGCTCGGCGTTCTCCAAGCGCCGTAAGGCGCACTTCGCGCAGTTGGACGCGCAGCGCGAGGACGCCCGCAAGATCAAGGAGAAGCTGGTCGCCGAGGCCGAGGCGCTGTCGAACTCGACGGACTGGGGTCCGACGGCGGCGCGCTATCGCGAGCTGATGGCCGACTGGAAGGCCGCGGGCCGCGCCCAGCGCGAGCACGAGGACGACCTGTGGAACCGGTTCCGCGGCGCCCAGGACGTGTTCTTCGCTGCACGCAGTTCGATCTTCGCGGAGCGTGACGCCGAGCAGGCCGAGAACCTCAAGCTGAAGGAGGAGCTGGCCGAGGAGGCGGAGAAGCTGCTGCCGATCACGGATCTGAAGGCCGCGCGGTCCGCCTTCCGCTCGATCAACGAGCGCTGGGAGGCCATCGGCCATGTCCCGCGTGATGCGCGCCCGAAGGTCGAGGGCCGGATGCACGCGGTCGAGCGGGCCATCCAGGAGTCCGAGGAAACGGAGTGGCGCCGCACGAACCCGGAGGCACGCGCGCGTGCCGCGGGCCTCACCGGCCAGCTGCAGGCGGCCGTGGACAAGTTGCAGGGCCAGATCGAGCAGGCACGGGCCGCGGGCAACACCGCGAAGGCGGAGAAGCTGGAGAAGGAGCTGCAGGGCCGTCAGGCGCTCCTGGACCAGGCACTGAAGGGTCTGCAGGAGTTCGGCGGCTGACACACCTCTCCCGTCGACTCCGACGAAGAGGGCTCCCGTACGCGGTGTACGGGAGCCCTTTTTCTGTAGGCGTTCGTTCGGGAACGGGCGGGGGTCAGGGCCTGCGGGCCGACGTCACGCGGTACACGTCGTACACGCCCTCGACGCCCCGGACCGCCTTCAGGACGTGGCCCAGGTGTTTCGGGTCGCCCATCTCGAAGGTGAAGCGGGAGGTTGCCACCCGGTCGCGGGATGTCTGGACCGCGGCCGAGAGGATGTTGACGTGCTGGTCGGACAGGACCCGGGTCACGTCCGAGAGAAGTCGCGACCGGTCCAGCGCCTCCACCTGGATCGCCACCAGGAAGACCGACGACTGCGTCGGGGCCCACTCCACCTCGAGGATGCGTTCCGGCTCGCGCGACAGCGACTCCACGTTGACGCAGTCGCTGCGGTGAACCGAGACACCGCTGCCGCGCGTGACGAAGCCGATGATGCGGTCGCCGGGAACGGGCGTACAACAGCGGGCCAGTTTGACCCAGACGTCGTCGACGCCCTTGACGACCACGCCGGGGTCCTCCCGGCGGCGCTTGCGGCCACGCCCGCGTGACGGCGGAACGGCCTCGTCGATCTCCTCGGTGGCGGCCTCCTCGCCACCGAGCGCCTGCACCAGCTTCTGCACGACGTTCTGCGCGACGACATGGCCCTCGCCGATCGCCGCGTACAGCGACGAGATGTCCGGGTAGCGCATCTCGTGGGCCAACGTCACGAGCGAGTCACCGGTGAGGATGCGCTGGATCGGCAGGTTCTGCTTGCGCATGGCCCGCGCGATGGAGTCCTTGCCCTGCTCGATCGCTTCGTCGCGCCGCTCCTTGGAGAACCAGGCCCGGATCTTGTTGCGGGCGCGCGGCGACTTCACGAAGCCGAGCCAGTCGCGGGAGGGGCCCGCGCCAGGCGCCTTGGAGGTGAAGACCTCCACCAGGTCGCCGTTGTCCAGGGTGGATTCCAGCGGGACCAGGCGGCCGTTGACCCTGGCCCCTATCGTCCGGTGGCCGACCTCCGTGTGGACCGCGTACGCGAAGTCCACCGGCGTGGCGCCGGCCGGCAGCGCTATGACGTCGCCCTTCGGCGTGAAGACGAAGACCTCGTTGCGGGACAGGTCGAAGCGCAGGGACTCCAGGAACTCGCCCGGGTCCTCGGTCTCCTTCTGCCAGTCGAGCAACTGGCGCAGCCACGCCATGTCGTTGACGGCGTCCTTGTCCTTGGCCGTCGAACGGGGCGCGTCCGTACGGACCTTGGAGGCACCCGCGACGGCCTCCTGCTTGTACTTCCAGTGCGCGGCGATGCCGTACTCGGCGCGACGGTGCATGTCGAACGTACGGATCTGAAGTTCGACGGGCTTGCCGTTGGGACCGATCACCGTCGTGTGCAGCGACTGGTACATGTTGAACTTGGGCATCGCGATGTAGTCCTTGAACCGCCCCGGAACCGGGTTCCAGCGGGCGTGGACCGTGCCCAGTGCCGCGTAGCAGTCGCGGACCGTGTCGACGAGGACGCGGATGCCGACCAGGTCGTAGATCTCCGCGAAGTCGCGACCGCGGACGATCATCTTCTGGTAGACGCTGTAGTAGTGCTTCGGGCGGCCGGTGACGGTCGCCTTGATGCGGGCGGCACGCAGGTCGGCCTGGACCTCGTCGGTCACTATGGCGAGGTACTCGTCGCGTTTGGGGGCACGCTCGGCGACCAGGCGGACGATCTCGTCGTACATCTTGGGGTAGAGGATCGCGAAGGCGAGGTCCTCCAGTTCCCACTTGATGGTGTTCATGCCCAGCCGGTGGGCGAGCGGCGCGTAGATCTCCAGGGTCTCGCGCGCCTTCTTCTCCTGCTTCTCGCGCTTGAGGTAGCGCATGGTGCGCATGTTGTGCAGGCGGTCGGCGAGCTTGATCACCAGGACGCGCGGGTCCTTGGCCATGGCGATGACCATCTTGCGCACGGTCTCTGCCTGCGCTGCCTCACCGAACTTGACCTTGTCCAGCTTGGTGACACCGTCGACGAGCAGGGCGACGGTGTCGCCGAAGTCGCGGCGCAACTGGTCGAGGCCGTACTCGGTGTCCTCGACGGTGTCGTGCAGCAGGCCCGCCATCAGGGTGGCCGGGTCCATGCCCAGCTCGGCGAGGATCGTGGTGACCGCGAGCGGGTGGGTGATGTACGGGTCGCCGCTCTTGCGCTTCTGGCCGCGGTGCCAGCGTTCGGCCACCTGGTAGGCGCGCTCTACCTGACGGAGCGTCGCCGCGTCGATCTTCGGGTCGTTGCCGCGCACTATGCGCAACAGCGGCTCCAGCACCGGGTTGTACGGGTTGGCGCGCTGCACGCCGAGGCGGGCGAGGCGGGCGCGAACACGGTTGGAGGAACCGGCGCGGGCGGGTGCGGCCGGAGTCGGGCGGACCGCCAGGGAGCGCTCGGCAGGGGCCGCCTTGGGGCGCGACGGCTCGGCCGTCTGCTCGCCCGACGTGGACTGGGCGCGCTCGACCGGCCCGTGCGGTGCGTTCTTCGCGCTGCGCGCGGGCGTGCCCGCCGCTTTGGGCCCCGGGTCGGGCTTGGCGGCTGTGGGCGTCCCCAGGCGTTCGGCTCTGGGAGACAGTGGCTGGGCCTCGTCTGGCAAGAGGGCTCCTCATGCGCGATCCGGGTCCCCGGTCAGGCTCCGGAGACCCTATGGTAGCGATCCCGGGCTCCGGGCTCGCCCCCAGGCCGTGGAGACGGCCTTCCACTGGTGAAACGTCTGAGGCGGGCGCCGGATTCCTCCGGGCCCGCCTCGCGGCGTCCTGCGGCTTTCCCCAGGCGTGCGCGGGGGTGTGCCGCCAGGGTCTCAGACCTGCAGCAGCGACTTCAGCGGAGCGCCGTCCAGGGCGGGCTCCAGACGGCCACGCCCACCGAGGAAGCCCAGCTCCATCAGCACGGCCACACCCGCGACCTGAGCGCCCGCGCGACGAATGAGCTGGACGGAGGCCTCGGCGGTGCCGCCGGTGGCGAGCACATCGTCGATCACCATCACGCGGTCGGTGCTGGACAGGTCCTCGGCGTGCACCTCGATCTCGGCCGAACCGTACTCCAGGTCGTACGCCTGGCTGAGGGTGGCTCCGGGGAGCTTGCCCGCCTTGCGTACGGGGACGAAGCCCACGCCGGCGCGGACGGCGACCGGGGCGCCGAGAATGAAACCACGGGCCTCCAGGCCGACGATCTTCGTCGCACCATGCTCCACGACCAGCTGCGCCAGCGTGTCCGTGAGCGCGGTGAACGCCGCCGGGTCTGCCAGCAGCGGGGTGATGTCCTTGAACATCACGCCCGGCTCCGGGTAGTCGGCCACGTCACGAATGCGGCTGAGCAGGAGTTCCTTTATGTCGGTCATCGACGCTTTCCTGAGGGTCGGCCGCGCCCACGATTGCGGGCGGCGGGCTGGTTGCGCTGGCCGACGACCGCAGGTGCATCGTCCTGCGGCTCGTCGCCGATGAGCGGACCGCCGGCGGTCCGCGCCTCGACCAGCTCTTCCCCGGCCGCGGCCTGGGCGCGCTTGGCGAGAACGCGCTTCTTGAGGGCCTTCATCTGCGTCTCGCGCTCCTTGAGGTCGGCGACGAGCGGCGTGGCGATGAAGATCGACGAGTAGGCGCCGGCCGCGAGTCCGACGAACAGCGACAGCGAGATGTCGTTGAGCGTGCCGGCGCCGAGGACGCCGCCGCCGATGAACAGCAGGCCGGCGACCGGCAGCAGCGCCACCACGGTGGTGTTGATCGAACGGACCAGCGTGGCGTTGATCGAACGGTTGGCGACATCGCTGTAGGTCCAGCGGGTCTGCTTGGTGAGGTCCTTCGTCGATTCCTTGAGGCTGTCGAACACGACGACCGTGTCGTACAGCGAGTAACCGAGGATCGTCAGCAGACCGATGACCGTACCGGGCGTCACCTCGAAGCCGACGAGGGCGTAGACGCCGACCGTGATGGTGATGTCGTGGATCAGCGCGACCAGGGCCGCGACGGCCATGCGCCACTCGAAGGCGATCGCCAGGTAGATCACCACGAGCACCATGAAGATCGCCAGACCCTGCCAGGCCTTGTTGGCGATCTGCTCGCCCCAGCTGGGGCCCACCAGGTCGGCGTTGATCTTCTCCGAGTCGACCTTCAGGTCCTTGGCGAGGTCCGCCTTGATGTGGTCGGACTTGGAGGTGTCGATCCCGGCGATCTGGATGCGCAGACCGCCCGTGCCGAGCTTCTGTACGACCGCCTCGTGACCGGAGGAGTCCTGGGCGTACTCCTCGGCCTGCGCCACGGAGACGCTGGTCTTCGGGGTGGTGAAGACGGCACCGCCCTGGAACTCGATACCCATGTTCAGGCCCCGCACCGTCAGGCCGAGAATGGCCGTGATGGTGATCAGGATCGAGATTCCGTACCAGATCTTGCGGTTACGGACGAAGTCGTAACCGATTTCGCCTCGGTGGAGCCTGGCGCCGAGGTTGCCGAGCTTCGACATCTCTCACGCCTCCTTCGGGTCGACGGGGGCGGAGGGACGACGGGTGCGCCGCAGGGGCGGCTTGGCACCGAGGCGCTTGGGGTCGAGGCCGGACCAGCTGTGGCCCTGCGCGAAGAACTTCCGGCGGGCGAGGATCGTCATCAGCGGCTTGGTGAACAGGAAGACGACCACCACGTCGAAGACCGTGGTCAGACCGAGGGTGAACGCGAAGCCCTGGACCTTGCCGACCGTGACGACGAACAGCACCGCGGCGGCCAGGAACGACACGAAGTCGGAGACCAGGATGGTGCGCCGGGCACGCGGCCAGGCCCGCTCGACGGAAGGCCGCAGCGAGCGGCCTTCGCGGATCTCGTCCCTTATACGTTCGAAGAACACGATGAACGAGTCCGCCGTGATGCCGATCGCGACGATGGCGCCGCAGACCGCCGGCAGGTTCAGCGCGAAGCCGATGGTCGGGCCGAGCAGGGACATGATCACGTAGGTCAGGGCGGCGGAGACCAGCAGCGAGGCGATCGCGATCAGCGACAGACCCCGGTAGTAGACCACCAGGTAGATGATGACCAGGGCGAGGCCGATCGCGCCGGCGATCAGACCGGCGTTCAGCTGCTCGCCGCCGAGTGCGGCGGTGACGGTGGTGACGCTCTGCTCCTCGAAGGAGAGCGGGAGCGCGCCGTACGACAGGACGTTCGCCAGGTTCTTCGCCTCGGTCTGGTCGAAGCTGCCGCTGATCTCGGCGCTGCCGCCGGTCAGCGCCTGGCGGACGTACGGGTCGGAGACGACCTCGCCGTCGAGGACGATGGCGAACTGGTTCTGCGGCGACTGCTGCTGCGCCAGCTTGCCGGTGATCGTCGCGAACTTCTTGGTCCCCGCGGACGTGAAGTCCATGTTGACCTTCCAGCCGCCGCCCTGGGTGTCGAAGACCGCCTGGGACTTCTTCACATCCGTGCCGGCGAGCTCGGCCGGGCCGAGGACGTACTTCTGCCACTGCTTCCGCGCGTCCTGGCCGCAGGCCAGGGTGGGCTCGGTGGGCTTGGCGCCCAAACCGGCCTTGGCGCGGACGGCCGGGTTGGTGCAGTCCAGCTTGGCGTACTGCTCCTGGAGCTTGCTGATGCTGTCGGAGCCGCCCGCCGACGGGGAGGCGCTGGGGGAGGTGGAGGCCTTGGCGCTCGGGGAGGAGGACGCCGAGTGCGACGCGGACGGCGAGGCCGTGCTGTCGGCCTTCAGCGCGTCGGTGACCGCCCGGCCCTGCGAGGTGGCCTTGGCCGACGGGGTCCCGGAGCTGGAGGACGTCGCGGAGCTGGACGGGGACGCGGTGCCGGTGGGCTTGTTCGCGGGACTGCCGGAGGCGCTCGGCGTCGGGTTGGCCGAGGTGGGCGGAGTGGCGACCTCGGTGGCCAGGACGGGGCGGAAGTACAGCTTGGCCGTGGTGCCGACCTGTTCCCGGGCCTGCTGGGAGTTCGTGCCCTTGGGAATGTTGACGATGATGTTGCGATCGCCCTGGGTCTGGACCTCCGCCTCGGAGACGCCCAGACCGTTGACGCGGCGCTCCATGATGTCGACCGCGGTGTCCAGGTTCGTCTTGTTGATCGCCGATTCCTGGCCGCTCTTCGCCTTGAGCGTGATGCTCGTGCCACCGGCGAGGTCGATGCCGAGACGCGGGGTGGTATGCCCGGAGGCGAACATTCCTCCGGTGAGCGCCACGATGGCGATCAGGATGAGGGCCAGCGAGCGCCCCGGCTTGCCCTGAGCGCCCGCGCTCCGGCCCTTCTTCGGTGCTGCCACCTTCTCGTACTCCCTCTCGAGCCGCCCGGCGCCTAGGGGGCGCCGGGCGGCCATGACATGGTGTAGGGACTCGGTGCGAGAACGACACGTCCCGGGAGTTCGGCGCGAGCGGATCGCGCCGTGCTCCCGGGGCGTGACTACTTCGCGTCGGACTCGCCGTCGGTCTTCTTGGGCTCCGCTGCGTCGGCCTTCGCGTCGTCCGCGTCCTTCTTACCCAGGTCGACGGTGTTGTCACCAGAAGCAGCGTCGGCAGGCTCGTCGCTCTCGGTGAGGGAGGACACGTCGTCCGGCACCACGGTGCCGTCGGCCTTCAGGTCGTGCTCGATGCCGTGAACGATGCGGTTGTACTCGTCGTCGGTGAGAACGGCGCCGATCGAGTTCTTCGCGAAGAGCAGCTCAACGCCGGGGCCCGCGTCAAGGAGGACCGTGTCGTCATTGACCTCCTTGACCGTCGCGTACATGCCCCCGATGGTGCGAACGCCGCTGCCAGGCTGCATCTCATTGCGCATCTGCACGGCCTGCTGCTGCTTCTTCTTGGCCGAGCGGGTCATCAGGAACATGGCCCCGATGATCACGATGAACGGGAGGAGGGTCATGATATTCACGGGACGGAATTTCCTTAGCACGACCGCCCGATCGGCGGCCTGGTGGATGGGGGTGGGCGGCGCCGCCCACAAGGGCGGCATCGGCGGAGTCTAAGCGAGTCCGCACGCAAGGAACAACGCTCAGCATGGCACCCAGGTTCCTGACCATGCGAGTCCCGCGCCGTCACGCCCCGAACAGGTTCTCTTGTCCGTTTCCCCCGTTCGCCCCGCGTGGCGCGGTGAGACCGAGGTGGGTCCAGGCGGCCGGGGTCCCCACGCGTCCCCGCGGGGTACGGGCGAGCAGTCCCTCCCGTACGAGGAACGGCTCGGCGACCTCCTCGACGGTCTCGCGCTCCTCCCCCACCGCGACGGCCAGCGTGGACAGACCGACGGGGCCGCCGCCGAAGAGCTTGAGCAGTGCCTCCAGAACGGCGCGGTCGAGGCGGTCGAGACCGCGGGAGTCGACCTCGTAGACGGACAGGGCGGCCGCCGCGATGTCCTTCGTGATCACGCCGTCGGCCTTGACCTGTGCGTAGTCCCGTACTCGGCGCAGCAGCCGGTTGGCGATACGGGGCGTGCCCCGGGAGCGGCCGGCGATCTCGGCGGCGCCGGCGGCGTCGATCTCGACATCGAGCAGGTGCGCCGAGCGGTGGATGACGCGCTCCAGTTCGGCGGGCTCGTAGAACTCCATGTGCGCGGTGAAGCCGAAGCGGTCGCGCAACGGAGGCGGTAGCAGGCCCGCGCGCGTGGTGGCGCCGACCAGGGTGAACGGCGGCAGTTCGAGGGGAATGGCGGTGGCGCCGGGGCCCTTGCCGACGATGACATCGACGCGGAAGTCCTCCATCGCCATGTAGAGCATCTCCTCGGCGGGCCGGGACATGCGGTGGATCTCGTCCAGGAAGAGGACCTCGCCCTCCTGGAGGGAGGAGAGGATCGCCGCGAGGTCGCCCGCGTGCTGGATGGCCGGGCCGCTGGTGATGCGGATGGGGGCGCCCATCTCGGCGGCGATGATCATCGAAAGAGTGGTCTTGCCGAGCCCGGGGGCGCCGGACAGCAGCACGTGATCGGCCGTGGCGCCGCGCGCCCGAGCCGCGCGCAGCACAAGGTCGAGCTGCTCACGGACCTTCTCCTGGCCGATGAACTCGTCCAGGTCCTTGGGACGCAGGGCGGCCTCGACGGCCTGATCCTCACGGTCGGCGGCAGAGCCGACCAGCCGCTCCGCCGTGGGATCGGCGAGCCGATCGGAGGCGGCGGTGTCGGCGGTATCGTCCCAGTTCATTGCGTGTGCCTCAGGGGTCGCGGTGGGTTCGGTCTACGAGGGGCCCCGGTGGGAAGGCCATCTCGGGGCGCTTGCCGGGCTCTGGGGGCGCCGCCCGGTCAGCGTGTTCTGTTCAGCGTCCGCAGGGCCGCCTTGAGAAGGGTGCCCACCTGGGGCGTGCCCGCGGCGGCCTCGGCTTGCGGGGTGACCGCCGCGACGGCCTCCTCCGCCTCACGGGTGGCGTACCCGAGGCCGATCAGGGCGGCGTGCAACTGATCGCGCCAGCCGGAGGTGACCGGAGTGCCGACGGCGGGAGCGCCGACCGGTTCGCCGAGGCGGTCCTTCAGCTCCAGGAGCAGCTTCTGGGCCCCCTTCTTGCCGATGCCGGGGACAGCGGTGAGTGCCTTCTCGTCACCGCTCGCCACGGCACGGCGCAGGGCATCCGGACTGTGCACGGCCAGCATCGACTGGGCCAGGCGCGGACCGACGCCACTCGCGGTCTGCAGCAGCTCGAACACCTGACGTTCGTCGTCGTCCGCGAAGCCGTACAAGGTGAGCGAGTCCTCGCGGACGACCAGGGATGTGGCGAGCTTCGCCGGCTGGCCGGTCCGCAGCCCCGAGAGCGTGTTCGGCGTGCACTGGACGGCGATGCCGATGCCGCCCACCTCGACCACCGCGGAGTCCGGGGCGAGGGCGGCGACCGGGCCGCTGACGAAGGCGATCATGCGGAACGGCCTTTCGATGTGTGCAGGGCGACGGCCTGCTGGAGTCGGTTCTGGGCGGGTGCGCGCCAGATGTGGCAGATGGCGAGGGCGAGGGCGTCAGCGGCGTCGGCGGGTCTGGGTGGCGCGTCGAGCCGGAGCAGCCGGGTGACCATGGCGCCGACCTGGGCCTTGTCGGCGCGGCCCGTGCCGGTGACGGCGGCCTTGACCTCGCTGGGCGTGTGCAGGGCGACGGGGATGCTGCGGCGGGCCGCGCAGAGCATGGCGATGGCACTGGCCTGGGCGGTGCCCATCACCGTGCGCACGTTGTGCTGACTGAACACCCGTTCCACGGCGACGTATTCGGGCTGGTGTTCGTCCAGCCACCGTTCGATGCCCTGCTCGACGGCGACGAGGCGGTCGGCGAGCTGCGCGTCCGCGGGCGTACGGACGACGCCGACGCCGAGCATGGTCAGCGGCCGCCCGGGGACGCCCTCGACCACGCCGACCCCGCAGCGCGTCAGCCCCGGGTCCACCCCCAGTACGCGCACCAGCGCCCCTCCTTCGATCGCCCCCGGCTGCCGCCGGGCCGTACCCCCAGTTCGTGCAGGCTATCGGGTACCACTGACAACGACCGGCAAAGCGACGGGCCGACGGGTGTGTCCCGTCGGCCCGTGCAAGCCCAGCGGCGGCGTTACGCCCCGACCTGCTCCATGATCTCGTCACTGACGTCGAAGTTGGCGAAGACGTTCTGCACGTCGTCGCTGTCCTCCAGCGCGTCGATCAGCTTGAAGATCTTCTTGGCGCCCTCCTCGTCCAGCTCGACCTGCATGGTCGGGACGAAGTTGGCCTCGGCGGAGTCGTAGTCGATCCCGGCCTCCTGGAGCGCGCTGCGGACCGCGACCAGGTCGGTGGCCTCGCTGAGCACCTCGAAGGACTCACCGAGGTCGTTGACCTCCTCGGCACCCGCGTCGAGCACGGCACCCAGAACGTCGTCCTCGGTCAGCTCACCCTTGGGGACGATCACCACGCCCTTGCGGTTGAACAGGTACGAGACCGAACCCGGGTCGGCCATGGAGCCGCCGTTGCGGGTCATGGCGACGCGAACGTCGGAGGCGGCACGGTTGCGGTTGTCGGTGAGGCACTCGATGAGCACCGCGACACCGTTCGGACCGTAACCCTCGTACATGATCGTCTCGTAGTCCGCGCCACCGGCCTCCAGGCCCGCGCCGCGCTTGATCGCCGAGTCGATGTTCTTGTTCGGGACCGACTGCTTCTTCGCCTTCTGCACGGCGTCGTACAGCGTCGGGTTGCCGTCCACGTCGGCGCCGCCCATGCGGGCCGCGACCTCGACGTTCTTGATCAGCTTCGCGAAGAGCTTGCCGCGCTTGGCGTCGATGACGGCCTTCTTGTGCTTCGTCGTAGCCCATTTAGAGTGGCCGGACATCTGCCTGTCTCCTTCGCGTAACCCATCCTGTACAAACTCCCCCAGACCTCAAGTGTCCGGGGACCCCCGGAGATCCTACAAGGACTCCGGTGTCCGCCTGGTGCGCACCATGTCGACGAACAGCGCGTGCACGCGGTGGTCGCCGGTCAGTTCCGGGTGGAACGACGTGGCGAGCGCGTTGCCCTGGCGTACGGCGACGATGTGACCGCCGTGCTCGGCGAGCACCTCGGCCTCGGCGCCCACGGACTCGACCCAGGGGGCGCGGATGAAGACTCCCTCTACCGGATCGCCCTCGACCCCCTTGACGTCGACCGCCGCCTCGAAGGACTCGTTCTGCCGTCCGAAGGCGTTGCGGCGCACGATCATGTCGATGCCGCCGATGGTCTCCTGACCCGAACGCGGGTCGAGGATCTTGTCCGCGAGCATGATCATGCCCGCGCAGGTGCCGTAGACGGGCATGCCGTCCCGCACGCGCGCGCGGAGGGGTTCCATCACTCCGAAGAGAACGGCCAGTTTGGAGATGGTGGTGGACTCGCCGCCGGGGATGACGAGGCCGTCGACCTCGGCGAGTTCTTCGGGGCGCCGCACCGGCCTGGCCACGGCATCGGCCGCGGCCAGGGCGATGAGGTGCTCCCGTACGTCGCCCTGGAGTGCCAGGACGCCTACGACGGGTGCGTCAGTCATGTACGTGTTGTCCTGTGCGTCGTGTCGGCCGCGTCACCAGCCGCGGTTGGCGTAGCGCTCGGTCTCGGGGAGCGTGTCGCAGTTGATGCCGACCATGGCCTCGCCCAGATTGCGGGACGCGTCAGCGATGATCTTGGGGTCGTCGTAGAAGGTGGTCGCCTTCACGATGGCGGCGGCGCGCTTGGCGGGGTCGCCGGACTTGAAGATGCCGGAGCCGACGAAGACGCCCTCGGCGCCGAGCTGACGCATCAGGGCGGCGTCGGCCGGGGTGGCCACGCCACCGGCGGAGAACAGCACGACCGGAAGCTTGCCCAGCTCGGCGACCTCCTTGACCAGCTCGTACGGGGCACGCAGTTCCTTGGCGGCGGCGTACAGCTCGTGGTTGTCGAAGCCGCGCAGCTTGGCGATCTCGTTCTTGATCTGGCGCAGGTGGCGGACGGCCTCGACGACGTTGCCGGTGCCGGCCTCGCCCTTGGAGCGGATCATGGCGGCACCCTCGGCGATGCGGCGCAGGGCCTCGCCCAGGTTGGTGGCGCCACAGACGAAGGGGGTGGTGAAGGCCCACTTGTCGGAGTGGTTGACCTCGTCGGCCGGGGTGAGAACCTCGGACTCGTCGATGTAGTCGACACCGAGGGACTGGAGGACCTGGGCCTCGACGAAGTGGCCGATCCGCGACTTCGCCATCACGGGGATGGACACGGCGTCGATGATGCCCTCGATCATGTCTGGGTCGGACATGCGGGCCACTCCGCCGTCCTTGCGGATGTCGGCCGGGACCCGCTCCAGGGCCATGACGGCGACGGCGCCCGCGTCCTCGGCGATCTTCGCCTGCTCCGGCGTGACGACGTCCATGATCACGCCGCCCTTGAGCTGCTCGGCCATGCCGCGCTTGACGCGGGCGGTGCCGGTCTCGGGGGTCTGGGGGGTGGAGAGCGCGCTGGACACGAGTTTCGACCTCACTCTGGAGAAGAGGAATTTCTGCTGGACCGAGGAAACGGGAGGTCGGCGGGCCACAGCAAGGGCCAATAAGGAGCCGGTGGATCGTTTTGCCCGGGAGCCGGGGGTACGGCCGGTTGGTCCCGGTACGCCGTGTGCGGCCCGTCGAGGGTTTCCGGGGGTGTACGCGGGCGATCTTGACAACGCGTCCGGAGTCGGGGCGGCGGGAGGCTCCGGAGAGACGCCAGGCCGTCAGGCCGTGGGACGGTCCGTGAGTGCCGCCGGTGGTTCGTCGTCCATTTCGAAGGCCAACGGGAAGGGGGCATGGCCTGCGAGACGGAACCAGCGCACCTTGCGGTGGCGCCGCAGTGCCCGTGCCGCCCGCACCGCATCGTTGTGGAACCGCCGGGCCATCGGCACCCTGCGGACAGCCTCGGTCAGCTCACCCTCCGCCGCCTCGCCACCAGGAGCCTCCCGCACCGCCTCCACCTGTTCCGCCTCCGCGAAGACGGCCCGCAGCGCCTGGCTCAGCTCGCTCTCGGCGACCTCCCGCTGGTCCTCCTCCGCCTGCCGGGCCGCGTGCGCTGCCTCGTACAGGACGATCGACGCGGCCGGGTCGAGCACCCCCGAGGTCGCCAGCTCCTGGGTGACCGAGGCCCGCCGCACCAACTGCGCGTCGAGCGCGGCGCGCGCCGCGTCGATCCGGGCGTGCAGCCGGTCGAGGCGCCCCGCTGTCCAGCTCAGGTAGAGGCCGATCACGACGAGGGCGGCAAGGATCCAGATCAGGGTTGCGGTCACGGGCGGCAAGGCTACCGGGCCGCCGCCCGGCCCCCTCGGGGTCCCGCGCTCGGCCGCGGCTGCCCTGCTGGTGGTGGGGCCATCGCCACGGCCGCGTCACCGCAGCCGACAGCCAGCGCCCCCTGGCCGCGAGCATCAGTGCCCCGGCGGAGCACCGTGCCGGCGACCCCTTCAGCGCCCGCCGAGCCGCCCGCGGCCGGGCTCGACCCGAACACATCAAGACCCGACAGCGGCTGACAACGGTCAGCGGCCCGGCTTCAGCCGCGCGCCAGGCCGAAGCGCGCCCGCAGCCCGGTTCGTTCGTCCGTAGCGACCGCGGCCGTCCCGTCCGTCACCGTCTCGTAGACCGACAGGATGTCCGCACCGACCCTCGACCAGTCGAAGCGCCGGACATGGGCGCTGCCACGCGCACGCAGTACGGCCCGCCGCTCCGGGTCCCCGAGCAGCCGCAGGGCCGCGTCGGCGAGCGCGTCGGCGTCCTCGTTGGCGAACAGCTCGCCGGCCGCTCCCTGATCGAGAACCTGGGCGAAGGCGTCCAGGTCGGAGGCGAGCACAGGCGCCCCGGCCGACATCGCCTCGACCAGGATTATCCCAAAGCTCTCGCCACCGGTGTTGGGCGCCACGTACAGGTCGACGCTCCGCAGGAGGCGCGCCTTGTCCTCGTCACTGATCATGCCGAGGAACTCCACCCGCGAGCGCAGTTCGGCGGGGAGCGTCTCCACCGCCTCCTCCGCGTCCCCGCGCCCGGCGACCAGCAGCCGGGTCTGCGGACGGGCGGCCAGGATCTTCGGCAGTGCCTTCATCAGGACGGGCAGGCCTTTGCGGGGCTCGTCGATGCGCCCGATGAAGCCGATCGTCTCGCCCTCGCGTGGCCCGCAACCCTCAACGGAGCCTCGCTCCCCTTCCGATCGAGAACCGCCGCCCGATTGCCACTCAGGCTTGGGCTCGGCCTTCGCGAAGAAGTCGACGTCCACTCCGTTCGGGATCACCACCGCGTCGCCGCCCAGGTGTTCGACGAGCGTACGCCGCGCGTACTCACTGACCGCGATGCGCGCGCTGATCTTCTCCAGGGCCGCCTGGAGAATCGCGTACGCGGCGATCATCGCCCGCGACCGCGGGTTCGAGGTGTGGAAGGTCGCCACGATCGGACCCTGCGCCGCCCAGCAGGCCAGAAGGCCCAGCGAGGGCGAGGTCGGCTCATGGATGTGGATCACGTCGAATGCGCCGTCGTGCAGCCAGCGCCGCACACGGGCGGCGCTCAGGAAGCCGAAGTTCAGACGGGCCACCGAGCCGTTGTACGGCACTGGTACCGCGCGGCCCGCCGAGACCACGTACGGCGGCAGGGGGGTGTCGTCGTCCGCGGGGGCGAGGACCGACACCTCGTGGCCGAGGCGGATGAAGTACTCGGCGAGATCTCGGATGTGGAATTGGACACCGCCCGGCACGTCCCACGAGTAGGGGCAGACGATGCCGATCCTCACGGGGTCCCCTTCCCAGGGTCCTTGCTGGGATCCAGGTCGGCGAGCCACAACCGCTGCAGCATGTGCCAGTCCTCCGGATGTTCGGCGATCCCCGTGGCGAAGGCGTCGGCCAACGCCTGTGTCATGACAGACGTCTTCTCGGCCCGGGTACCTGTCTCCGGTACCTCGATCGGGGG
The DNA here is from genome assembly GCF_053599115.1 of Streptomyces sp. NPDC001020. Lineage (NCBI taxonomy): Bacteria > Bacillati > Actinomycetota > Actinomycetes > Kitasatosporales > Streptomycetaceae > Streptomyces > Streptomyces sp. NPDC001020. The sequence continues at coordinate 38,608 of NZ_JBSFLQ010000045.1, forward strand.
ATGCACGCGCCCCTGCATGACGGTCGAGTCGTCGTACCAGAGTGTCACCGGCAGCAGCAGCGCGCCCGTCTGCTGGGCGAGCAGTGCAGGTCCCGCGGGCATCCGGGCCGTCTCGCCGAAGAAGGTGACCTCGACGCCCGAGGCGGACAGGTCACGGTCGGCCACCAGGCAGACCAGCCCCCCGTCGCGGAGCCGCCGGGCCAGGGTGCCGAACGCGGAGCCGCCGCTGTGCGGCAGCACCTCCATGCCCAGGCCCTCGCGGTAGGCGACGAACCGGTCGTAGAGGGTCTCAGGCTTGAGCCGCTCGGCGACCGTGGTGAACGGCGTCCCCAGCTTGGTGGTGACCCAGGCGCCGGCCAGGTCGTAGTTGGCCATGTGGGGCAGTGCGAGGACGACGCCCTTGCCGGCGGCCAGTCCGTCGGTCAGGTGGTGCAGGTCCTTGGGGTCGAAGCCGCTCCGAATGCGCTCCGGGCTCCACACGGGAAGCCGGAAGGACTCCATCCAGTAGCGCAGGTACGAGCGCATGCCCGCCCGGGTGAGTTCGGCAAGCCGCTCCGCTGTCACGCCGGGCAGCACGCGCGCGTAGTTGCTTGCGAGCCGCCGCACCCCCTTGCCGCGCTGCTTCCAGGCGATGTCGGCGATGGTCCGGCCCAGCCGGGTGGCGACCGGCTCAGGCAGCGTCCTGACCGTGCTCCAGCCGAGGCCGTAGAGCCCGTCCGCCAGCCGTTCCTGGAGTCTGGTCACGTCGCCGCCCCGCTCTCCCGCCCGCCGCTCACGTCGCCGCCCCGCTCCCGTGCGAGGCGTTGTCGTTCTTGAGCGCGGCCGCCGCGTCCGCCTCGGCGGATTCCCTGCGTACCGTGACCACTCGCTGGACCAGCGTGACCATGCTGCCGACGGCGACGATCCACAGGGCGATCGGCAGCAGCACCTGGATGCCCGGCACACCGAACTTGTGGAGACCTGCGAAACCGGCCGCGACCAGTGAGATCACCAGGCGTTCGGCACGCTCCACCAGCCCGTTGACCGCGACGGGCAGGCCGATCGACTCGCCGCGGGCCTTGGTGTACGACACCACCTGACCGCTGGCCAGGCAGAAGATCGAAACCGCGCACAGCATGTTGTCGTCGCCCTTGCCCGCGTACCACAGGGCGAAGCCGCCGAAGATCGCGCCGTCGGCGACCCGGTCGAGCGTGGAGTCCAGGAAGGCGCCCCAGCGGCTGGAGCGGCCCAGCTGGCGGGCCATGTTGCCGTCGACGAGGTCAGAGAACACGAACAGCGTGATGACGACCGTGCCCCAGAAGAACTCGCCCCGGGGGTAGAAGACCAGCGCGCCCGCGATCACGCCGGCGGTGCCGATCAGCGTGACCGTGTCAGGGCTGACGCCCCGGCGGATCAAAAACGCGGCGAACGGTGTGAGGACACGCGTGAAAAATGCACGCGCGTACTTGTTCAGCATGGCCTTCCCGACGGTCGGTGAGCCGCGCGTCCCCTGGTGGCCGCCCGGCTGGCCCATCGTAGCCACGCGCGCGGGTGTGCGACGGCCGGGCACCCGGACCCCCTGGTCACTGCACGACAGCGGCCGACGGAGCACTGCCGGGCGACGGGATCGCGTCCCTCGTATGGACGCACCATGCCCTGAGTGCGAAGCTCGAAGACACCGCGGGCGTCATCGGAGCCGCCATCGCACGCGGATCCGCGTGTCCGCGCCCACAGTGACCTCACCGTGCACGGGAGGCAAGGCCATGGGCGACAAGGCGCACACACACCCTGGAGCCGCCGGCAGGGCAACGGCGGCCGACCACCCCGCGTCCGTACGGAATGTGGTGCTGGTCGGCCACAGCGGATCGGGCAAGACGACTCTGGTGGAGGCTCTCGCGCTGACCGCGGGAGCTGTGAACCGGGCGGGCCGTGTGGAGGACGGCGGCACCGTCTCGGACTACGACGAGATCGAGCACCGGCAACAACGCTCGGTGCAGCTCTCCCTGGTTCCCGTCCAACAGGACGGGATCAAGATCAATCTTCTGGACACTCCTGGATACGCCGACTTCGTCGGGGAGCTACGGGCCGGTCTGCGGGCGGCGGACGCGGCCCTCTTCGTCGTCTCGGCCTCGGACGGCGTGGACGGATCGACACGCATGGTGTGGGACGAGTGCGCGGCCGTCGGCATGCCGCGCGCCATTGTGATCACGCACCTGGAGGCCGCCCGGTCCGACTTCGAGGAGATGACCCGGGTCTGCGCGGAGGCGTTCGGCGCCGACGACCCCGACGCCGTGCTGCCGCTGTACCTGCCGCTGCACGGCTCGCAGGGTCCCGACGGGCACGCGCCCGTCACCGGGCTGGTCGGACTGCTGTCGCAGAAGCTGTTCGACTACTCGTCCGGCGAGCGCAAGGAGTCCGAGCCGGGGCCCGACCAACTGCCGCTGCTCGAGGAGGCGCGCAACCGGCTCATCGAGGGGATCATCGCGGAGAGCGAGGACGAGACCCTCATGGACCGCTATCTGGGCGGCGAGGAGATCGACGTCGGCACGCTCGTCCAGGACCTGGAGCGGGCCGTCGCCCGCGGGACCTTCTTCCCTGTCCTGGCCGCCGCACCCGCCGCCGAGGGCGCCCGCCAGGGCCTGGGCACGGTCGAGGTGCTGGAACTGGTCACCGGCGGCTTCCCGACCCCGCTGGAACGGGAGGCGCCCGCGGTCTCCACGCCGGACGGCAAGCCCCGCGACCTCAGGCCGTGCGATCCGGCCGGTCCCCTGGTGGCGGAGGTCGTGAAGACGGCGTCCGACCCGTATGTGGGCCGCGTCTCGCTGGTCCGCGTGTTCTCGGGCACCCTGCGCCCCGACGAGACGGTCCATGTGTCCGGGCACGGGCTGACCGACCGCGGGCACGAGGACCACGACGTCGACGAGCGCATCGGCGCCCTGTCCGCGCCGTTCGGCAAACAGCAGCGCCCCCTGGCGCACTGCATCGCGGGCGATCTGGCGTGCGTGGCCAAGCTGAACCGGGCCGAGACCGGCGACACCCTCTCGGCCAAGGACGACCCGCTGCTCATGGAACCCTGGGACATGCCCGACCCGCTGCTGCCGCTCGCCATCCAGGCGCACAGCAAGGCGGACGAGGACAAGCTCAGCCAGGGGCTCGCGCGGCTGGTCGCCGAGGACCCGACCATGCGGCTCGAACAGAACCAGGACACCCATCAGGTGGTGCTGTGGTGTCTGGGCGAGGCCCATGCGGACGTCGTTCTGGAGCGCCTGCGCAGCCGGTACGGCGTCCAGGTCGACGTCATCCCGCACAAGGTCTCCCTCAGGGAGACGTTCGCGGACAGGTCGGCCGGGCGCGGCCGGCACGTCAAGCAGTCCGGTGGACACGGCCAGTACGCGATCTGCGAGATCGAGGTCGAGCCGCTGCCCGGCGGCTCCGGCATCGAGTTCGTGGACAAGGTGGTCGGCGGGTCCGTGCCCCGGCAGTTCATCCCCTCCGTCGAGAAGGGAGTGCGTGCCCAGGCCGCCAAGGGCGTGGCCGCCGGCCATCCCCTCGTCGATGTCCGGGTGACGCTCCTCGACGGCAAGGCGCACTCCGTTGACTCCTCCGACGCCGCCTTCCAGACGGCGGGCGCGCTCGCCCTGCGCGAGGCAGCGGGCAGCGCCACGATCCACCTCCTGGAACCGGTCGCCGAGGTGACGGTGCTCGTCGGCGACGACTACGTCGGCGCCGTGATGAGCGACCTGTCCGGGCGGCGCGGCCGGGTGCTGGGCACCGAGCAGGCGGTCGGTGGACGAACCCTCGTACGGGCCGAGGTACCGGAGATCGAGATCGGCCGGTATGCGATCGACCTCCGCTCCCTCTCGCACGGCACCGCGCGCTTCAGCCGCTCCTACGCGCGGCACGAGCCGATGCCTCCGCAGCTCGCGGAGAAGGTTCGCGAACAGGAGCGGGACGCCCGGTAGTTGGACTCCCGCTCCAGACCTGTCCCGTCGGCGGACGGCTTCTGCGCCGTCCGCCGACGAATGTGGGCGCCTGCGGATACGCTGATCACCTGATCACGTCGAGACGCGATCGGCGCGATGACCTGTTCAACAGGTGTGCGGAGCAAGGAAGTCGGGAAAGCCGCAGGAGCGGGTTGGGCGGCGATGGGGGCGGCAGTGACGGATGGATTCGATTTCAGCCCCGGGGCACAGGTGCCCCTCTTGGGCTCCGCGGGCGAGACAGCGGCGACCTTCGCTCTGGCCTCGGCGGCCTACCGGGACGCGAAGGTCGAGAAGATCCTCGACGCCGACAACGAGTGGCACCAGTCGAAGGTCAACCCCGGCCGCTCATGGGCGAAGATCTTCCGGCCGAACCTCGGCGAGGCCTTCTCGCTGGCCGTGCGGGATCGCATGCTGGGTGCCGGACGCAAGCCGCTCATCCAGTCCTTCGGTACCGATCCACAGGCAGTCGTGGAGCACTGCCTGGCCGCCCACCACATCCGCCGTGACCGTGACAACTGGCTCTCGGCGGTGACGGTGCTGTGCGGTGTGCTCTTCCTGCCGGGGATGCTGGCGTGGCTGCTGGTCTTCCAGCTCCGCGCCGTCATCGCCAAGCGCGACGACAAGCGCACCTCCGCGATCGGTACCACGCTGCTGCTGGCCGTGGGTGCCGTCGCCGTGATCTTCCTGATCCGCTTGCCGTTCGACGGCTTCTTGGCGTGGTACACACGCGCGGCGGTCGTCATGCCGGTGATCGGCTGGTTCTGGGCGAAGCAGCTCTGCGAGCGGACGGCGAAGGACCTGCGTGAGCGCTGGGGCAGTCTGCTCTCGGGCGGCGGCGTCGGCGCGAAGATCCCCGAGGCGGTGCCCGGCAGCCCGGGCGAGAGCGCCGCCGAGCGGCTTCGCCAGGCACTCGCCCGGCTCAGCGCCGAGCAGCAGTCCAACACCGTCTTCTACGCCGGGCCCAAGGGCATACTCGGCATGGGTACGCGCTGGGGCAGTTGGCAGCTCGCCGAGGATCTGGTGCCCCGCGATCCGGGCAAGGAGATCCACCCCTTCCGTAGCTGGGACGTGATCAAGGCCATCCATGACCAGCTGAACATGCTGGAGCGCGGTCCGCTGAACACCGGTGGTTTCCCGAAACCCTCGATCCGGCACTGGATCGTCAACCCGATCGGGGAGAAGGCAGACGCGGTGTCCCGTCCGGAGGGCACGGACGTGGACGCGTACCAGGTCAAGACCCACGCCATACAGGACATCTGCAACAAGCAGCAGTTCGGCAGCGGTGAGCGGCACTATCTGGGGGTTCAGTGGACCCTGTGGGACGGTCAACTGATCATCACCATGATGATCACAGTGACGGTGCTGCATGAGACGCTGCGCATCGAGGTCACCGGGCACGCCTTGGGGCCCGTGAACGCGCTGTTCACCAGCAAGCCCGAGGCGCCGACCAAGAAGGTGCAGAAGTCGGTCAAGTTCTGGGAGACCCGCGAGGTGAAGCTCCCGCTGGTCGACGCGGACGAGGTGGTACGGCTTGCGGTCCGCGCCCCTCTCACCTGGTACCCGCCGCTGCTGAACTGGCTCGGCGGCTCACTGACCCTGCCCGAGCCGTTCGGGTTGCGTCACGCCTGGGCGGACCAGCCGTGGCGGCACCGCTTCATGGCGGACGATGCGCTGCGTGCGGCCACGCCGGTGCTGAGGGTGGTGCACGCGGCAGCGATCCGGGTGCTGGAGGAGAACGGCGTGGACACGGAGAAGTTCGGCTCGCGGTCGTCGATCCTGAGCAACATGGTGCAGGAAGTGGCGCCGCGGAAAGCCGACGTGTACGACGCGTAGGGGCTCGGGCAGGAGCCCCGGGCTCGCGCCGCGCTCTTCGTCGGGCCGGGGCGCGGAGTCACTCCGAGGGCCAGGCCTCCGCCAGCATCTTCCTCGTGTCGGCCAGCAGCTGCGGCAGCACCTTCGTGTGGCCCACCACCGGCATGAAGTTCGTGTCGCCGCCCCACCGCGGGACGATGTGCTGGTGCAGATGGGCGGCGATGCCCGCGCCGGCGACCGAGCCCTGGTTCATGCCGATGTTGAAGCCGTGGGCACCGGAGGCCGCACGCAGGGCGGTCATCGCCTGCTTGGTCAGCTCGGCAAGTTCTGCGGTCTCCGGCCCGGTCAGGTCCGTGTAGTCGGCGACGTGGCGGTAGGGCACGACCATGAGGTGGCCGCCGTTGTACGGGTAGAGGTTGAGGACCGCGTAGACCTGCGCGCCACGCTTGACGATCAGCCCGTCCTCGTCGGACTTGGCGGGAATCGAGCAGAACGGGCAGCCGTCGCCGGCCCCGGGACCGGTCGGCTTGTTCTCGCCCTGGATGTACGCCATCCGGTGGGGCGTCCACAGGCGCTGGAACGCGTCCTGCGTCCCCACTCCGATCTGCTGCTCCGGCTCACTCGTCATGCAGTGCAGCATATGGCTTCGTCCGTTCGTGGCGTGTCGGCGGGGGCTCGGGCAGAGGGCGGTCCGGGCGGTGGCAGGGGACGGCAGGTGCCGGTGACTTCCGACACGACCGAGGGGCCCCGGGGACCTGTACGTCCCCCGGAGCCCCTCGTCACGTCCGCGTTGTCAGACCTGGGTCCGCTCCTCGACGACCTTCATGATCTTCGCGATGGCCTCGTCGAACGGGATGCCGTTCTCCTGCGAGCCGTCCCGGAAGCGGAACGACACAGATCCGGCCGACATGTCCTCGTCGCCCGCGATGACCATGAAGGGCACCTTCTGCTTCTGGGCGTTGCGGATCTTCTTCTGCATGCGGTCCGAGGAGGAGTCGACCTCGACACGCAGGCCCTTCTTCTTGGCCGCCGCGGCGAACTTCTCCAGGTACTCGACGTGTGCGTCGCCGATCGGGATGCCGACGGCCTGCACCGGGGCCAGCCACGCCGGGAAGGCGCCCGCGTAGTGCTCCAGGAGCACCGCGAAGAAGCGCTCGATCGAACCGAAGAGGGCTCGGTGGATCATGACCGGGCGCTGCTTGGCACCGTCCGGGCCGGTGTACTCGAGGTCGAAGCGCTCGGGCAGGTTGAAGTCCAGCTGGACCGTCGACATCTGCCAGGTACGGCCGATCGCGTCCTTCGCCTGGACCGAGATCTTCGGGCCGTAGAAGGCCGCGCCACCCGGGTCGGGAACCAGCGGGAGGCCCTGCTTCTCTGCGACCTGGCGCAGCGTCTCGGTGGCCTCCTCCCAGGCCTCGTCCGAGCCGACGAACTTCTCCGGGTCCTTGGTGGACAGCTCCAGATAGAAGTCCGTGAGGCCGTAGTCGCGCAGCAGGTTCAGCACGAAGGTGAGCGTCTTGTCGAGCTCGTCGGCCATCTGCTCGCGCGTGCAGTAGATGTGCGCGTCGTCCTGGGTGAAGCCACGGGCGCGGGTCAGGCCGTGCACGACGCCCGACTTCTCGTACCGGTACACGGTCCCGAACTCGAACAGGCGCAGCGGCAGCTCACGGTACGAGCGGCCACGCGCGTCGAAGATCAGGTTGTGCATCGGGCAGTTCATGGGCTTGAGGTAGTAGTCCACGCCCTCGTCGAGCTGCATCGGCGGGTACATGCCGTCGGCGTACCAGTCCAGGTGGCCCGAGGTCTCGAAGAGCTTCCCCTTCGTCGCGTGCGGGGTGTAGACGAACTCGTAGCCCTCTTCCTCGTGGCGTCGCCGCGAGTAGTCCTCCATGACCCGACGGATGATGCCGCCCTTGGGGTGGAAGACCGCGAGGCCGGAGCCGATCTGCTCCGGGATCGAGAAGAGGTCCAGCTCGGAGCCGAGCTTGCGGTGGTCACGCTTCTCCGCCTCGGCGAGGAAGTCCAGGTGCGCCTTCAGCTCGTCCTTGGACGGCCAGGCGGTGCCGTAGATGCGCTGGAGCATGGGGTTCTTCTCGCTGCCGCGCCAGTAGGCGGCCGCGTTGCGCATCAGCTTGAACGCCGGGATGTTCCGGGTGGTGGGCAGGTGGGGACCGCGGCAGAGGTCCTTCCAGCACAGCTCGCCGGTCTTGGCGTCCAGGTTGTCGTAGATCGTCAGCTCGCCTGCGCCGACCTCCACGTCCGCGCCGTCGTCGCTGGAGGCCGCGCCCTTGAGGCCGATCAGCTCCAGCTTGTACGGCTCCTCGGCCAGTTCCTCGCGGGCGGCCTCGTCGGTGACGACGCGGCGCGCGAAGCGCTGGCCGCGCTTCTGGATCTCCTGCATCTTCTTCTCGATGGCCTTGAGATCCTCGGGCGTGAACGGCTTCTCGACGTCGAAGTCGTAGTAGAAGCCGTCCCTGACCGGCGGGCCGATGCCCAGCTTGGCCTCGGGGAAGAGCTCCTGCACGGCCTGCGCCATCACGTGCGCGGTGGAGTGGCGCAGGATGTTCAGGCCGTCCTCGGACGAGATCTCGACAGCCTCGACGGTCTCGCCGTCCTTGATCTCGTACGCGAGGTCCTTCAGCTCGCCGGCCACCCGCGCGGCGATGATCGAGCGCTCGCCGGCGAAGAGGTCGGCCGCCGTAGTGCCCGTCGTCACCACGCGTTCTTCCCGCTCGGAATCGCGTTGGATGATCACACGGACGTCTGACACCGGTCTCTCCTGACTACTGGCGGATGCGGCGCCATACCTGGAGCGCGCGCATGACTGGGATCGTACCGACCCGTGGCCACCGACCGCGAAACGGTCACTGTCAGTCCCCGCCGCACGCCCCCTCGAAGAAGGCCGTGATCTCAGCCGTCTCCTGGAGCGACTTCATCAGCCGGTCCCGTTCGGCGTCGTCGACCTGCACCGGTGCCACCGCGGACGCGTTCACGAGGCGCCGGAAGCCGCCCCGGCTCTCCAGACGCCCGTGCACGCGCACCGGCAGCCCCATGAGGTGCGCGTGGCCCGCGATCCGGTACGACTCCTCCTCCAGCGTCATCCGTACGTGCGGGACCTCGGCCCCGGCAATGACCCGCAGGCGTACGCTGCCCTCGCCACGCGGCCCTGACCTGCGCAGACGTACGACGGCCCCGGTGAGCCGCACCGGCACGGACGGTTCCTGACGCAGAAAGCGAGCCCCGGCCTCGCGCAGCGCGGGCAGGTCGCCCGGCGAGAACTCGACCGGCTCGGCGGGCGTCGCGCAGCCCTCGGGTACTCCGGCGGCGGGCGCCCATGCGACAGCGATCCGGGCGCCCTCGGACCCGCGGACCAGGGCGATCAGCGCCTCGGTCAGCTCGTGGCTCACGCCTGCCTCGACGGCGGCGTCGAAGGCGTCCATGCCGCCGGTGGCCCGCTGGTAGTCGGTGGCCTCCCGGGCCGCGTACAGCGCCTGGTGCAGGCGTACGGCGAGCGGACGGCCCGTCGAGACGGGTACGAGGGCGGTGAGCCCGCGACCTTGGGAGGCGGCGCCGATCAGTACGTTCTCCAGGGCCGCGGCGGCGGCCCCACGGTGCCGGGCGCCGAAGTACCCGGCACGTGCGCGGGTGGCGAGCGCGCCCGCCAGGAGCAGCCTGCGGGCGGCGGTGCGCAGTCGGTCCTCGACGGCCCAGGGCGCCGCACCGACAGGGCCGGTCGGCACGTCGCGCCACCAGTGGATCTCGTCGCTGGGCACGGCGAGCCCGACCAGCACGTCCCGCGCGGAGGGCGAGGTGCTGCGGGACAGGGCGACGAGGGCCTCGCCGATCAGGTCGTCGCTGTCGGGGTAGACCCGGCTCTCCGGCACCAGCAGGCTGGTACCGCCGCCGGGGCCGGGCGGGGTCCAGCGGCCGTAGCGCCCTGCGGCGCCGCCTCGACGCTGCCAGCCGTGCCGGTGCAGGAGGGCACTGAGCACGGCCGGGTCGACCTGTTCGGGCGCGGGCGGTCGGCTCCAGAGCGGCTCGGACGGGTGCGATCGGTCGGCGCGGGCCGACTGGTCGATGGGGCGGTGGGTCACGGTCTGCCTCCCGTTCCGACCCGGGTCATGATCTCGCACAGCGCGCGGTCGTCGAAGATGCGCGCGGTCGAGATGCGCACGGTGGTGCGGCGCCGCCCCGTGACGGGGTGTCCGGCGAGATTGCTCCAGTAGCAGCAGTGCCGCAGGTCCAGGCGGTCGTGACTGGCGCGCAGCCAGTCGTCCTGCGACCGGGGCACGAGCATCACGACGAGGATCTTGTGCACCGATACCGGGGTGCGGGCGAGCTTCGCCAGGTGCTCGTTGTCGAGCGTGAACGAGAAGAACCGGCCCGGGGGGCGGGGCGGTATCTGGTAGGTGCACTTGAGCTGCACCTTGATGGTGACCTCGTCGTCGACCGTGTGGCCGGGGGCGGTGTGGCTGATGTGCCAGTCGATGCCGTTGTCCGGGAAAGGCTGTGACAGCGAGCAGCCGGCCGCCGCGGCGACCGCGTGCAGATAGCCCACCTGCAGAGTCTCCATGCAGGCGGTGGTGGCGAGTGTGCCGCGATGGGGCGCCGTCCGCTCGGGCAGCAGCCCGCCCCGCTCGGGCTGCGCTATCGCCATGACGAACAGCCTTCCACGTCAGGTGGATCCCCGCTGCGGGCCCGTGAACTGCAAAGACCCGTACTCCTGTTGTCTCCTTCCGGCGTACTGCGCAAACAGCCCGGGTATCACCGGAACGGGACAGCCGACGCTATGTCAACTGCCTGGGGCGCGGGAGGAGTTGTGTGCGCATGACGTGCTGGTACGAGGGCCCCCTGGCCGCGTTCGACACGGAGACCACGGGCGTGGACGTCGAGACCGACCGGATCGTTTCGGCCGCCGTCGTCGTCCAGGACGCACCGGGCAGTCGGCCGCTGGTGAGCCGCTGGCTGGTGAATCCGGGGGTGCCGGTGCCCGCGGCGGCGACGGCGGTGCACGGGCTGACGGAGGAGCATCTGCGGCGCAACGGCCGCTGGCCGTCGCCGGTGATGGAGGAGATAGCCCGGCAGTTGGGCGAGCTGGCCGCGACGGGCCGACCGCTGGTGGTGATGAACGCTCCGTTCGATCTGACGCTGCTGGACCGGGAGTTGCGTCGGCATCGCGCCTCATCGCTGGACCGCTGGTTCACGTCGGCACCCCTGTGTGTGCTCGATCCGCGGGTCCTGGACAAGCACCTGGACCGCTACCGCAAGGGCCGTCGCACGCTCACCGATCTGTGCGCGCACTACGAGGTCGTACTGGAGGGCGCGCACGACGCGGCGGCGGACGCGCTGGCCGCGATGGAGGTCGTACGGGCGGTGGGGCACCGTTTCGCGACCCGCCTGGAGCGGCTGACGCCGACCGAGCTGCACACCCGGCAGACGGTATGGCACGCGGCGCAGGCACGCGGTCTGCAGGCGTGGTTCGCGCGCAGCGGCACGGAGGAGCAGGTGAACACGGCATGGCCACTGCGTCCGGAGCTGCCGACGGCGGCCTGAGCCCCCGCCACGCGCGAGAAGGTCGCGCAACGACGATGAGGGTGACGCCGCTCGCTTTTTCTGCGAGCCGACGCCACCCTCGGTCTTGTGGGCGATACTGGGATCGAACCAGTGACCTCTTCGGTGTGAACGAAGCGCTCTCCCGCTGAGCTAATCGCCCGGGAACGCACTGAACAATACAGGTCCCGGCGGGCTCCGTTCAAACCGCTTCGGGGCAGTCGCCCTCACACCGCTTCGAGGTAGGCCACGAGTCCCCGCCGACCGGCCCGCATCATCAGCCGGTGATTGGCGCGGAAGACCGGCCGCCCCAGCACGGCGAACCGCCTGAGCAGGGGTTTGTTCACGTCGACGGCCTGGTCGTAGTGAAGGAGAGCGCCGGCACCCGCCGCCGTGACCTTCCAGCGGGCCCAGCCCACGAGGTCGCCGGACAGCTCGGCCTCCAGCACCCCGGCGGCCGGGTCGTACCGCGTCCGACGTGCGGTGACGGTGATGCCGTAGGGCAGCAGCGAACGAATGGCGATCACGGCGCTCATGTCGTCGACCCGGGTCACCGTGCGGACTTGTGGCCACCAGCGGGGATAGTCCTCGGCCCGCTCCAGCGCGGCGTACACGCGGTCGGCCGGGACGGGCAGCGCCCACGCGCAGTGGAAGCGGTAGTGGTTCCAGTCCATGCTCCGAGTCTGCCCGTCGAGGCCTGGGCCGCGCGGGATCTGAGTACGGAACCTGAGTACGCGCACTCATGCTCCACGGAGTGACGCGCGCCACTCTCCACAGTATGACCCACCTACCGCCACCGGCCGAGGAGTTGCGGCTCCTTGACGCAGAGCTGTGGCAACTCGACGCTCGGCGAGCCCAGTTGCTGGCCCGTCGTGCCCAGCTGATCGGTCTCCTCCAATCGGCTTTCCCGCCCGCTCCCCCGGTGCCGCGGCAGCCCGAGACCACCGCGCCCCGCGTACAGAACGTGCTCCTCGTTCTCGGCGGTGTCCTGCTGACCGTCGCCGCGATCGCGTTCACCCTGGTCAGTTGGGGACATCTGGGGATCGCCGGGCGGTCTCTGGTGCTCGCCACGGTGACCGCGGCGGCGCTCGGCGCTCCCGTGCCCCTGCTGAAGCGCGGGCTGCGCTCGACGGCCGAGGTGCTGGCGGGCCTCGGTCTCGCGCTGACAGTGCTCGACGCGTACGCGCTGCACGAAGTCGCGTTGCCCGCGGCCGACGGCACGGGTTACGCAGCCGGCGCGGCGGCGTTCCTGGCCGGGGTGTGGTGGGGGTACGGCAGGAAATTCGCTTCCCTGCGCATGCCCTTCCCCGCCGCGCTGGCCGCCGCCCAGCTCCCCCTGCCGCTGTGGGCGGTGGCGGCCGGCGTGGGCTCGTACCCGATCACGGCCGCGCTGTTGCTGACGGCCGCGTTCGACACTGTCGTCACACTCCGGACGTCTTCGAGGTCCCTGCGCGTCGCCGCCGTCATCGGCGCGTACGGGATGGGCGGCTGGGGCGTGTCGGCGGCCGGCGTGCTCTCGTGGGAGGCCGACGGCCCGGGCGTCGCCGCCCGGGCGGCGGCGCTCCTCGCCCTCGCGGCGGCGATCGCACTGTACGCCGCGTGGCGCGCCCCGCAGCAGGGTCTTGCCACCGGCGCCGCGGTGACCGGCGGCCTGCTCCTGGTGGCGGCGCTCGGCGGCATCCCGCGCGCGTCACTGCCCGGAGTGTGGACGGTGCCCGGCTATCTGGCCTGCGGGGTCGGGCTGCTGTCGGCCCTCCGCGGTCCGCTCCCGGAACCGGTGCGGCGCGGAGTCGCCTGGGCATCGGCCTCCGTACAGACCCTGGCGGTGGCGTGGGCCCTGCCCCTGGTCGTCGTGGCGCTGTTGGGCCCGGTCGGATGGACGGAGCGGGTCTGGTCCGGGGCCCCGTCGGAGCTGCGTGCCGCGGTGACGGCCTGGGTGCCCTGGCCGGCGGACGCGGAGGCCGCACCGCTGGTACTCGCGGTCGTCGCGGCGGTTGCGGTCGTCACGGCCCGCGCCACCACGGCGTGGCGCGACCCGGCCACGACCGGTGCCGTGGTCCTTGTCTGGGCGACCGCGCTCATCTTCCCGGCCGCACTGCGACTCCCTTATACGGCAGGGCTGTTCGCGCAGGGCCTGGCGGTCGTGGCGGCGCTGGCCGTGGCGGCGTACGCGCGTCGGACGCCGACGTCCCTCACCGCCGTCCTCCTCTCCCTGCTCACCGCGGCCGGCCTCACGCTCCTCTCGCTCGCCTCCCAGGGCGCGACCCTGGCCGTGCTCGCCGCACTGACGGGGGTCTTCGCGGTGGCCGCCGCGCACCCGCGTCTGACCGCCGTCTGCGCGAGCGCGTCCCTGACCTGTGCGGCGGGCCTGGCCTGTGCGGTGGGCGCCGCCGCGGGCCGGCCTGCCGCGCACACGGCGCTGCTGGTCCTGGTCGTCCCGGCCGCCGCTGCCGTGCTCGCGGCGCGGGTCCCGCGGACCGCGGTTCCGGTCGAGGCCACGGGTGCCGTCGCGGGGCTGCTGGCCATCGGGCTGGCCGTCACCGACGCACCCGTGCTGTCCCTCGTACTGGCCCTGTGCGGGGTGATCGCCGCGGGCACCGCCGTGCGCGCGGACCGCCGTCAGGCCGGGTACGTGGCCGCCGCGCTGTTCGTCCTGGCCACCTGGGTGCGACTCGGATCGTGGGCCGTGGACGCTCCGGAGGCCTACGCCCTGCCGGTGACCGTCCCGGCACTGGTCGTGGGCTTCGTCCGGCGCCACCGGAACCCCGAGGCCTCGTCGTGGACGGCCTACGGCCCCGGTCTCTCGGCGACGCTCGTGCCGAGCCTGCTTGCGGCGTCGGCCGACGTGGACTGGCCGCGCCCCTTGCTACTCGGCACGGCGGCCCTCGTCCTCACCCTGCTGGGCGCCCGCCACCGTCTCCAGGCGCCGCTCATCCTCGGCGGGAGCGTGCTCGTGCTGGACGCGCTGCACGAACTGGCCCCCTACCTGGTGCAGTTGGCGGGTACGCTCCCCCGTTGGCTGCCTCCCGCGCTCGCCGGGCTGCTCCTGCTCGCGCTGGGCGCGACGTACGAACGGCGGATCCGGGACGCCCGGCGGGTACGGGAGGTACTGGGACGGATGCACTGAGGGACGGCTACGGCATTTGGCCGAGACCTTCGTGTCGATGACCAACGTCATACTGCCGGAGCCGAGGGGAACACCGGCTCGCCACGATCGAATTCCGGTTTTCCACACGGAACTTGAGATCGAGCAAAACCACTCTCGTGTTGCACTTCAGAAGAATTCCGACGGCGTTCCGGATTACGCGACGGAGGTTTTCCACCGGCTGCCCGGGGCTGAAGCTTTCCCGCCGGGCCACGTAATCCCGGAAGTCCGCCTCACCTTGACCTTCAGGTACTTCGGGCGTCGATACGGAAACGGGGAGGCACTCGGAGCGCTTGATGCGGGGTGATGGCGAGGCGCGGACAACAGAGCCCTGACCGGCCGGGGACGGGGTGGGGAACCGTTGGCGCACAGGTCGAATGCCGACGCAGGGGACGGCCGACCACGGCATCGAGGACCGACTGAACGGGGCGGTCGTGCGGACGCTCGCCACCGTCTCGCCGTCGGCGCGAGTCGGTCTCCCCGGCAGGCATGGCGCCGCCAGAAACGCGACGAGGGCGGCGTGGCCCGACTGTTCCCGAGCACACGCCACCCTTGATCTTGTGGGCGATACTGGGATCGAACCAGTGACCTCTTCGGTGTGAACGAAGCGCTCTCCCGCTGAGCTAATCGCCCGGGCGCAGGGAGAACATTACCCCATGTCAGGGGTGGCTCCGACCATCTGTCCGATCAACGCCCGCGATCAACGCCCTCTGATGTTCCAGGGCGTCGCGAGGCCGAACCACCAAAGACCGACGTCGACGAGGGCCGGCCGTGACCCTCGCAGCCAGTGGGCCTTACTTGTCCCGCGGCCCCGCGGGAGCAGGGCCACCTCAGCACCCCTGCGCTTCGTCCAGCGCAACACCGATGCGGACAGCCACCTGCCGGCAGAGACGCATCACCCGTCGCACTCCGTTGACGCCAGTGCGTGGATTCGAACGTCCGTTGGATCTTCGACCCCTCCGCCACTGCGGCGACCAGGCCCGCCAGTCTGTCACTCTCCGTATTCGTGCGAGCAAATCCTACCGGCGAGAAACCCGTCACCGGAATGGACGTATGACGCGAACGACATCTCGGCCGGATGAGCTACGTAAAGCCAGCCAAAACACGCAGAGGGGTTTACAACGGCACCGTAGGTGGCATGTCGATTTCGCCGACGTGCGAATCCCCGAGCGCACACTGAGCGAAAGGCCTTGGCGCTTATGAACACCACGGTCAGCTGCGAGCTGCACCTGCGCCTCGTTGTGTCGAGCGAGTCCTCACTGCCTGTTCCCGCGGGACTGCGGTATGACACGGCCGATCCCTACGCCGTGCACGCCACCTTCCATACCGGAGCCGAGGAGACCGTCGAGTGGGTGTTCGCCCGCGACCTCCTCGCGGAGGGCCTGCACCGGCCCACGGGAACCGGCGACGTCCGCGTCTGGCCGTCGCGCAGCCACGGTCAGGGCGTCGTCTGCATCGCCCTGAGCTCCCCAGAGGGTGAGGCTCTGCTCGAGGCCCCGGCGCGGGCCCTTGAGTCGTTTCTGAAGCGGACGGACGCGGCCGTGCCGCCCGGTACGGAACACCGCCATTTCGATCTCGACACGGAGCTCTCTCACATCCTGGCCGAGAATTAGTTCGAGATCCTCAAGCCGCCCGGCGCCGTCCACTCGGGGAGACGGCTCGGGCCGGGACAACCGCATACGGCACGCCCAGGCGCCGCCACCGCGAGGGTCGGCGAAGCCGTACGCCTCCTCGCCGCCCGTCGAGGTCGTCTACGCCAAGCCG
>NZ_JBSFLQ010000046.1:0-49499 GCF_053599115.1 Streptomyces sp. NPDC001020
CCAGCGCCGCGCACTCGTCGGCGAGCCGGGTCAGCACCCCGGCGTGCCAGTCGGGGTCGGAGACTCCGTCGACCAGCAGATGGCCGCCGTTCGCGTGCAAGCGAACACCCGTGCTGCGCACGGGTGTTGCGCTCCCGCTCCGCGTGAGCGCCAGCGGGACGCTGCGCTTCCCGCGCAATCCCGGTGCTGCGCACCGGGATTGACGCTCCGTCCGCTGCGCTCCCGGAGCGGCGGGGGCTGCGTCCCCGCTCCCGGGATTCCGTTTCAATCCAGCCCTCTCGGGCGGGGTCCGCTGCACTTCCCCCGCCCGAGAGTCCTTCCGGCTTCGCCTCCAGGACAAGAGTCCGCTGACGCGGACTCAAGCTGGCTACGTGGGGAGGGGGGTGCTCGTTCGTGCCGGGTTCCAGCGTAGCGGCTGCATCAACCTGATGCAGCATGTACCGTTGGCGAAAACACAGGACACCCCCCGCCACCTTGACCGATGAACCTTTTGAAAATATGTCGAATCCTGAATCCCGGCGTTTCGGAGGTGCCACGTACCGAATGATCGCTGCGCTCGCTTCGCGCGTCCTCGCGCGAATTGCCCGCCTCCGGCACGAAATACGGCTGGTTTTTTTGCAGGATTTTTATTAGTTGAGGGTTTGTCATATTCGTTGTGGAGAGTGGGGTTCCGAGGGAGTCGCCGATTCCTTCAAGCCTTGTTGTATGGGCGGGTCTTGAGGAATGTCTGATTCTCTTGAAAACGACGGGACTTGAATTGTATTCCGTAGTTACTCTCTCCACGGAATACGGGGGTGGGCATACGGGCCCCGGAGGGGCCCGTATGCCCGTTCGGGGGTGAGGGGGTTGGGCTCCCTCCGGGAGAGCGGGTGCCGGGGGGTGGAGGAGAGACGGACGGGGAGGGCAGGGAGCTGGAGAGGCGAGGGGCGGGCCCCGGGGTCCTGTCCCTCCCCCCTGCCCTCCGTCCGGACAACGCCCCCACACCCACGCGATGGCGCGGCGGCGCGGCCGACGCGCAGCAGACACCAGCAGGCCGCCCCGATCCCCGAAGCCAGCCACCCCACCCCCCATTCCTCACTCATCCTTCAACCGGCGCGGGAAAAGTGGCAGCAGAGGGGATGTCAGACGCCCGACCATGTGCGGGAACTTTGGTTGACCTGCGGATACGCCGACCCTCCCGGAGGGGCTCGCGCAAGAGATGTCGCAAGAGATGTCGCAGGAGTAGCCGCAAGAGAAGGTGCAAGAGATGTCGCAAGGTTCGGCGTTTCGGGTGCCTTCCGAGGGCAAGGAGTGTATTATTGATTTTGAAGTCGGGCGGCAACCTGGCTCAGTCTCAATCACCAACACAAGGAGCACCTTTGAACACGGAAGCGGAAACCGTTGACGCGGTAAGCCGACTCACGATCCACATTGCTGGGGAGCACGAGACCGACGCATCTATTGGTCTGACGCTCATCCCCCTTCTGAAGATTCCCACGGCCATCATCGAATTCCGGCACCCTACCGGCGCGCGCGTTTGGTGGGAAGGCTGGTGCGAGGCCGCCGCAATGCTCGACAGGATCTTTCCCGAGCAGGTCGACGCAGGAGAATTGCTCGAACCCGAATTGAGCATCAATTCGTTTGTAATTCTGGACAACGCGCCCCGACGCGCCAAGATCCGGGCCCGCAGCGCGGCAGTGAGCCCCGACGGAATCGGCGCACTGTCCGTCACCGTCGGAGGCCTGACGATCGCGTGCGCGTCCCGCGCGGCTGTCGAGTGCCAGGTGCGCGGGTGGCGCGAGGCGTACGACATGTTCGCCAGCGACGGAGGGTTCGGACTGCCGTCCGCCGACGACGTGGCCGCGCGCGTACGGGCCGACCACGCCCGCCACGGGGCCAACGAGCTGTTGACGGCCGCTGAGGACCAGCGGGCAGCCCGGACGAAGTGAACCGCCCAGGGGGGCGACCACTGGTCGCCCCCCTCCCGCAGCCACAGCCACAGCCACCAGAGAGGGGACAGCATGACCGCCACAGGACCGATCAGCCGGGGGCAGCGGGTACGCATCGAGCGCAACCCGACACGGAGTCTGGTCGCCCACGCCCGCCCGAGGACCGCGACCCGGCCCGCCCCGTGGCCCGAGGTATGGGAAGGCACCGTGTTGCAAGTGGCGTACGACGAAGACGAGTTGACCGGCGTCGAGATCTACGGCAAGCGCGAGAGCACCGGCGAGACGAAGCGCGTCACGTTCAGCCTCAGCCGCAACCCGTTCTTTCGTACGAGCGTGACGCCGGTGGAGTCGCCGTAACTCACCAGGTCCGGGGGGCGATTGAGGGTTGACGATCACCCCCAGCGAGAGTGTATTATTGATTCTGCGGATGAGCGGCAACTCACCCGCCGCCAACTCAACCACCCAAGGCAGGGGAACGATGAGCGAGTACCAGGACCACGTACGGCAGAGCCTCGAAGGGCAGAACGTCGACCCGGGCGAGGATCTCGGCATTGACGCGATGCGGTGGACGCCCGACCCCGTCAGCGAGGACGAGGCGACGCAGACCGCCGCCGACACGGCGCACGCGTTGCTCGACCGCGCCGCCGACGCGTACCTATCCCTCCTGAACGCCGTTCTCGGCGACGGGACGCACCACATGGTGGCAAGCGCCAGCACGCCGCACGGCGACCTCACCGAAGGCCAGGAACTCACCGTCATCGGTGACGCCCTGATCATCAACGAGGCCGCATCCATGCGCGTCTGCGCCGTGATCGCGGCAGGCATGGTCGGGTGCGGAACCGGCGGACTGGTCGTGCGCACCTTCGGCCCCAACGGGTCGGAGTTCGTACGCGGCTGGAAGGTCCGGAACTTCTGGCTTCGGCCGCTCACCGCGCACGAGATCCGGGAGGCGTACACCGTCATCCCGGAGACCGGCGAGCCGGTGGCCCCGGAACCGGGCGTGGAGTACCGGCAGGCCGAGCGGGTGCCCCGCCCGGACCAGGCCCCGACGCACGGCGCGAGCGCCAGCCACACCGCGCCCCGGGACAACCGGCCCCCGAACCGCCGCCACTGAGCACCACCCGCCGGGGTCGGTCACCCGACCGGCCCCGGCGGGAACGCCCCTGCCTCGCCCTGCCCTGCCTCCCGGTGTGAGCGGCAACTCACCCGGCACCAACCCGACCAGGAGTGAGCCGACATGACCGCGACCACGCGCCCCGCCAGCAGCACGAGCGCCCCCGCCCAGGCGCCGGCCCCTGCCGAAGTGCCGGCGCCCACCGCCCCGCCCGCCGAGCAGCCCCACACGGCGGACGCCCGAGGGCTGGCCCTCCCTCGCAACCTGGCCCGCCTCACCGCCCAGGCCGAGGAGGCCGGATGGACGGCCACCGTCCAGACGCAGCCCGGACGCTGCGCGCTGCTGCTCACCGCCCGCCAGGAGGTCGGGGAAACCGTCCTGCGCTGCGTGTGGCGACTCACCGCCCGGGGACACCGCTGGGACGGCGCCACCCTCACCCGCTACGGCCAGACGGCCGCCCAGGGCATCGCATGGCGCGCCGTCGCGGACCTGGTGGCCGCCGAGGCGCCCACCGCCCGCACACAGCCGACCGTGCCGGACCGGGCGGACGCTCCGGCGCCCGGTCCGGCCGAGACCGCGGCGGAGACTTCGGCCCCCCGGAAGCGTGCCCGTAAGGCGCCGTCCGTGGCGGAAGTGGAGCGCGCGCGTAGGGCGGCGGAGGAGTGGCCGGAAGCGATGGAAGCGCGGTCGCTGGGCGACCGTTACGAGGGGAAGTTCCGGCGCTCCGACCTGCTGTCGGAACTGTCCGTGTGCGGTGAGCGGTTCCCGTTCCGCTTCCGTTTCAAGTCGGGCGGCGGACACACCGTGACCCTTCCGACGGGGGACGTGCGCGGTACATGGGGTGAGGTCACGGGGGCCGCTATCGCGTACGTGATCGCGGAGCGTCCGGCGGCGGTGCTGCGCGCGACGGCCGAGACGGCGCGCGTGTACGGCATCCATGCGGAGAAGGCGGCGGAGCGGGCGCAGGAGAACGCGCAGACGGCCGTGTCGGTCGGCATGGCGCACGCTGCCCTGGACACGGTCCGTGCGTTCGCTCAGCGCATCGATTGGGACGGGTTGACGGACGAGCAGTACGACAGCGCCCGGAGTGCGGTCCGTGAGGCCGAAGAGTGCGCAGAGGGGGCAGAGTCCGCGTACGGGCGGGGCGACGTCGAGACGGCCCGTTGGGAAGCGCGTGACGCTCTCGCCGTCGTGCGCTGGTTCGGGCTTGACATGCCGTCGGCTCAGGAGTGCGCGGAGCGTGCGCCGGAACCGCGCGCGGTTGCTGGGCGGGTGCGGCCCCACGCGTCGGCGTTCCTGCTGCGCATCATCCGCCCGGGGTGGGAGGGGCCGGCCGAGAAGATCGAGGTTCCGGCCGGCGACGCTCCGGCCGGTAGCGGCGTGACACCGGACGTTCCGGCGGTGTTGCCCGACGTCGTGTCGGACCCCGGCGGGGTGGACGGGTGGGAGACCGACGGGGGCGCGGTTGAGGTGCTGCCGGTGATCTGCCACGGCAACGGGGGTGGGGTGTTCCCGGTGGCGTTCCGTGGCCCGTATGAGGGCACGGTGCGGGTGTCGCGGGCGTGGCTGACGGAGCGTGCGCGCCGTGAGCTGACCGTGGCGCGTAAGCGGCTGACGGCGGCGGCGGAGGACGCGGAGACGTGCGCGGCGTGGCGGCGGGATGCGTACGACCTTCACCAGGAAGTACGCCAGTCGGCTGGTGTGCTGGGTGAGCGGGTGGTGGTGCATTACGAGACGTCCGGCGGGTGGTGGGAGCGTCCCCGTGAGGCCTCGTTGGCGGCGGACATGCGGCGGATGCATGCGCGGGATGCGGTCCGGCGGTGTGAACGTGAGCTGTCCGGCCTGGAGGCGGAGGCGGCGGAACCGGGGCGCCGGTCAAAGTCCGCGCGTGCGTTCCTGGCGCGTGCCGTGTCTGGGGATGTTCCGGCCGGCCGCGGGGCGTGGGTGTCCGCCGACGGCGGTACGGCGGTGATGTTCGAGCTTCCCGCAGACATCGACGTGAACCCGGACGTGAGGCACGGGGAAGCGAACGAGCAGCGTCGGGCATTCGTTGACCTGTTGGCCGATGCCGTGGCCGCGCGGGATGAAGGCCGCGCGCTGATCGGCCGTGACCTCCCGTCGAAGAAGACGCACGGACGTACGGCCGGTGTCGAGAAGGGCCAGGCGTCCGCCTCCGTCAAGGGCCTGGACGTCAAGCCCTGGAAGGCTCCGAGGGTTCCGTCGGGGGGCTCGCCGCTGGATATCGAGACGCTCGCCACGTGGGACACAGTGGGGGACGTCGTGGCGGAGACTGAGGCGGCCCCCGGGGTGTGGCTGCCCATGGCCGCCGTGTCGTTTGCGGAAACGGCCATGGCCAACGGCTGGACGGTGGCCATGCAGCGCAGCACTGACGGGGGCATGGTCGCGGTGCGCGTCGCCGGTGTCGCGGTCAAAAACGGTGAACCGCTCGCCTATGAGTTGCTCGCGGTGTGGGACGGCGGGATGTTCCGTGAGGACCGGTCGGCGGTGTGGGTTACCGGTCGGCGGGTGACGCGCAAGCGCACACCGTTGTGGTCGGCGCCGGTCCGGGTGGGCCGGTCGGGCAAGCACCAAGAACCGTCGATGTTGTCGACGGTGCAGCATGCGGCGGAGCCGGGCACGCTCGCACGGGTCTCGCTGAGCAGCTCAGCGCCTGCCCCCGAGGGTGTGAGCGACCCCGGCGGCATGGACGGATGGGAGGGCGAGGGCGGAGCGCTCGCGCGGGATGATGGCAGAGAGCTCCCCCCGCCGGCAACCCGTGACGAGGCGTCCGCGCGGGAGGCTGACGTGGTGTCCGACCCGTCCGGGGCGGACGTGTGGGATGCAGAGGGCGGCACGGTGCCGGGCGTCGACACCCCGGCCCCGTCGCGGCGGCTGTGGCGGTTATGCCGATCGACTGGGCGAAGCCTGCCGGGCTCGGTGACTGCGCGGCGGCAAACACGTGTGGCGGGTTCGGGGTGCTGCTGTGGGACGTGCCCGGCTGTGCTCCGCGCTGCGCCGAGTGCGCCGCACGGGTCATGGGGCACTCTCCGGCGGCGCTGCGCGCGCTCACCCTGCCCGGGGACATCGTGGAAGCGGAGGAGGGGGCCGATGCGGCGGACATCTAGGGTGTTGCCCCTCACCGAATGGCGTATAATTGATTTTACGAGCAAGCGGCAACTTGCTCAACACCAACCGGCCGCACGAGGAGCAATCCGTGAGCGACACCGCAACGACCACACCGATGCAGCGGGTCACGCTGCAACTCGGCCAGATCCGCGTCAACGAGAACAACGTCCGCCAGGACCTCAACCTGGACGAGAAGTTCCTCAAGTCCGTCGCGGCCAACGGCGTGAAGGTCCCCGTCGTGGTCCTCCCGCTCGGCGAGGACACCTACGAGCTAAAGATGGGCCACCGGCGCTACTTCGCCGCGCGGGCCACCAAGGAGACCGAGGCGGAGCAGGACGCGATCGAGATCCCCGCGTACGTGCTCGACCCCTCCCTGCGCGAGGCGGGCGAGGACTTCATCGACCAGCTCATCGAGAACGACGACGACTACCGCCGGGGCCTGACCGAGCTGGAGCAGGCCGACGCCCTGTTCGGCGCGGTCGGCGCGGGCATGAAGCAGGCCAGGGTCGCTGAGCTCACCGGCCGCTCCCGCAGGGACGTGTCCCAGGCGGTGAAGACCGCCAAGTCGGTCGGCGCGCGGACCCGTTCGGCACTCGCCGAAGCCGGTACGTACGACCTCGACCTCGAAGTCCTCGGTGTGCTGGGCGAGTTCGATGACGACGCCGATGCCGTCAACCGGCTCCTGGAGGCCTACGCCAAGGGCCGCTTCGAGTTCCAGGTGCAGTGGGAGCGCGACGACCGCGAGGAGCAGCGCGCCCGCGCCGAGGTCCGCCCGCAGCTGACGGCGGCGGGGGTGCGACTGGCCGAGGACGGCGACACGCTTCCGGCCACCGTCGAGCCGCTCAGCGAGCTGGACGGCCCGGACGGCGAGCCCATGAGCGTCGAGGCGCACGCCGAGTGCCCCGGACACGTGGCGACCTGGGCCGAGAACCCCCGCGAGCCCGGCGAGGTGGAGTACTTCTGCACCGATCCGGAGCGCTTCGGCCACTACCCGCCCCAGGAGGACGCCCCCGAGACGGACGGCGGCCAGGACGAGGAGCAGCCGCAGGCGAAGGGTGCGGCCAAGCCGTCGGAGCCGTCCCGCGAGTACGTCAAGGCGGGCAACAAGGCCTACCGCGCCGCCGAGAAGGCTCGGCAGGCGTGGCTAAAGGATCTCATCGGCCGCAAGACCGCGCCGAAGCCGCTCGCGGCGTTCATCACCGAGCTGCTCCTTGCCTGCCCCAAGCCGGTGGCTCAGTGGGTGGGCGACGCGGGCCGCCGCGACCTGGTCAAGGAGCTGACCGGCTACGACAACCCGGCCGAGCGCGCCAAGTCGGCGACCCCAGCCAAGCTCACCCTGCTGAACTTCGCGGTGCTGGCCGCGACGTTCGAGAAGCGGATGGGTGAGGTCCGCACCTGGCGCACCGACAGCACCGCCCGCTCGGCCGTGTACGAGCTGCGGGAGATCCGCGAGGACGCCCGCACGTGGCTTAAGTTCCTCGCCGAGATCGGCCACCCGCTTTCCAGCGTCGAACAGGCCATCGTCGACGACGAGCCCTACCAGGAGGGCCAGTCGGACGCGGCCGACGCCGACGGACAGGCCGACGAGGACACCCCGGACAACCCGGACGCCGTGAGCGTCGAGGACTCCGAGGACGCGTCCTGACCTGCTGCCCGGGTCGGACCTGACAGTCCGGCCCGGGCCCCCTCCCCCTTCCCTCTCTGCGCGCCGCCCGCCCGGAAGGCCTCGCCATGCTCCGCTCCGAACTCCGCCTGAACGCCTCGCTGTTCGTCGCCCAGGCCGCCGTCAGCAACCACACGGGCCTGATCGCCCGGGCCGGGCTCGCCATGCCGGCCGCGCCGTTCGGCTCCCCCGCCTGGCAGCTGCCCGCCCTTCTCTCCTACCTTCACCGCCTCCACCAGGACGAGGAGGACCCCTCCCCCGAACTGTGGCGCGCGCACACCGAGCGCCAGACGGGCCCGGTGCCCCGGCCGCACATCCGCTATCAGGCTGACGGCCTGCACGATGCGGACGCGGTGTGCGTGCTCGACATCCAGCTCGGCCCGCGCGACGAGGCCACCGGCTGGCCTGCCGCCGACGTCGCCGTCATCGAGCAGGAGGAAGGAGCCTGCCCCTTCGGACGCGTCACCCGCCGCCACGGCGTGGAAGCGATCGCCGCGTACACCGCCCAGGAGCTGACCGCCGAGCACGCGGCGCTGATGGACCGCGCCCGCCAGCACCAGGACGCCTACTTCGTGCGCCTCGCCGGACTGGCCCAGCGCGCCGCCGAGTGGGCCGACAAGGTCCGCGCCGCCGCGCACGCCGATGCCGTCCACGTCCAGGCCGACCGCGCCCGGGCCCGCATCACCCGCTGACCGCCCCGCACACCTGCGCTACTGCCGCCTGTGGAGGCCTGCGCCAAGTACGAGTTCGAGCCCGCCTCTCCGACCTATGCCATCTCCGACACCATCGTCGAACACCACCTGCGCGGACGTGACCGCACCCACGCCGACCTGCCCGGCGGCTACCGGCTGACCCTGCGCACCCGCGAGCGCCACGGCCAGCTTGAGGCCACTCTGGCCGCGCCGTCGCCCACCGGCCCCGCCCGGATCTGCACCGCGCGCATCAGCGCACACACCCCGACGCCTGTCACATCGCGCATTCTCGACGCGGTCACCCGCTACGCCCCGGCCCTGCCCGCCGCCCGCGACGCCCGCCCGCCCCTGCAGGCCGTTGCCCACCTGCTCACCACCGGCGCCCCGTTCCAACGGCCCGACGAGCCCGGGCTGTTCGTCCAGTTCGGGCATGCGGAAGCCTGGCTGGAAGGCAGGCGGCTCAGCGTCACCCTGGGCAGCCCCGGCAGCGGACTCAGCCTGGTCCTGGGCGGCCCGTGGGACGCGCCGTCCACCGCCCGCCTCACCGCCGCCGTCCTGCGCGAGCTGACAGAGGCCGCACAGCTCGCCGGCCACGTCGCCGCGCTGCTGAAGCCCGGACCGTGGCAGGTCCTGTCCGACCAGTGGCACCCCGACGCCGCCCTCATCCTGCCCGCAACCCGCCGCCCGGACCCAGAAGACCCGCTCGGCCGCCGCATCTCCCGGGCACTGCGCACGGTGCAACACGACCTGCGCTCGGCACAGCCGGACTGGGACTTCCAGGACCTGATCGCCGCCGAGGGCTCGGCCGTGGCCCTGCGCGTCACCCTGCGCGAGCGCGCCGTCCCCCGCATGGTCCGCAAGGTGGTGATGCTCGATGGCTTCGTCCCGGACGAGGTGGGCAACACCCGCACGACGTTCACCCCTGCCGACCTGCCCGCGCCTCCCGACTTCGCTCCGGCCCCACCTCCACACGAAGTCCCGTCCCTGGACCTCCACGTCGCCCCGAAGAACGAGCGCCACTCGTTCGGCGTGAAGCTGGAACTCGGCGACTGGGCGTACGCCTTGGAACCCCGAGCCGTCTTCTACGGGCCCGGCTGGTACCCCTTCCACGAGCACGTGACGCGCCGGGAGAAGGACCCCACCGCCCCGCTCCATGACCGCGACGTGCCCACCGGGCGCACCGTTCCCGCACGGGTGCAACTCTCCCCCGACGTCGAGAACTTCTCCTGGGCCAACGAGTACGTACAGCTCACCCCTGTCGACCACCGGGTCGAGGCGCGGCTGCACCTGTACGTCGGCCAGGAGCGGGGCTCCACCCTGGTGCGCACCGTCACGCTGGAGATCGACCTACGGGCGAAGCGGGTGATACTCCCCGCCCAGATGCCCACAGCCCTGCGTCACCAGGCGGAGGTCAAAGGCCGGCGGATCCTCGATCTGCTGCTGGCCGCACGACGCGAACGCCGACGAGGGGCGAGCGAGCCGCGGGCCGTCCTCGCTCCCTGGAACCGCGGCGACCCGCCCAGCGCGGACACCTGACGCAGTTCACCGACCGCGACAGCCACACCCACTCGCCGTTTTGCCCCACCGCCGGTCCGGGGCGGCAACCCCGGACCGGCCTCCCACCAACCCGCCCGAGTACAGCCACCAAAGAGACTCCCCCGTGAACGCCGTACTCACCACCCCAGCCCACCCGGTGCCGGACGCCGCCGGCGGACACCCCGAGTCCCGAAGCGTGCACCTGCACGCCCGCCGTCCGCTACGCCTGCGGCCACTGCTACCACGACCAGTGCCTGGACTGCGGGTTCTGCACCATCGGCAGTTGCGTCTGCCGCTGCGAATACGGTCTCGGCTTCCACCCGAGCGAATCGCCGGCCGACGGCCGATGTTCTGGATCGGCGGGCACCACGCCAAGCGGCTCTCCACGTGGGGCGTGCCGATGTGCGTCTCGCGTTCCACGCTGACCCGCCGCGCAACCCTGCCGCGTGCCGCCGAGGCATGGCTGTACGACTCGGGCGCCTTCTCCGAACTCGACAACCACGGCAGCTGGACGGTCAGTCCGTACGCCTACGTCCGCGAGCTGCGCCAGTTCCGCGACGGGATCGGTTGGCTCGTCTGGGCAACCGCTACCCGGACATGGCGTGCGCGGGGCTGATGTGGGTCCGCAGGACTGGATGTGCGAGCCCGACATGATCGCCAAGACGGGCCTGTCGGCTCGTGTGGCCTTATCTACACCTGTCAAGTAGCTCAGCAGGTCACGGGCTCGTAGCCCAGGCTGTCATGTAAGGCACATGTCTCAACAACTCGTCGACTCTGCGGATCGCGCCGCTGAAACTGGTGTGTCAGGGGAACAACCAGATTGCGGATCGGCGCGGTCGCGAGGCGCTGATGGCCCCAACACCTTCCTGGGGGTAGCGGTGACCGGATCCACGAGCGGGGACTCGCCACTCAAACGCGCCCGCCTGGCACGGAACCTGACGCAGGATGAAGCTGCCGATGAACTCAATGCGATCACCGGCGGATCAACGGACGGCAGTGCGATCAGCACCTGGGAGGCGGGGCGCAAGCGCACGGGCGCACGGAACCGCCGGGGCCTGAGCCAGGTCTACCGCGAGCGCGCCGAGATCCTCTTCGCCCATCAGGACGGGACCGACAGTGCGAGCGACCTGGAGGCCGTCGGCACCGACGTGGTCGTGCGGGTGCTCACCCGGTACACGGACCTCGTCGAGGCCATGGTCGAGGTGGTCGCCGGAGCACAGGAACAGCTGGTCGTCACCGGCTCACGCAGTAGAGAGAAGGCCTACCTCGGCGCGATCGAGACGGCAGTGGCCCAACGCCCGGATCTCGTGCACTACCGGATTCTGTACGGGCCGCCGCGCCATCTGGCGCTGTCCGAGGACCTGGTGCGGCTTCTGGAACTTCGGGATCCGGCCGAGCGCCGCAACGGGGTCAAGACCCTGCACATCCGGGTCGTCGAGCCGCTGCAGGCGATGGAACGGTACTTCGTGGCCTCGGAGAACGCGGCGGTGGTCCCCTTGCCCTCATTCCATGGAGCGGAGGGCTTCGACTGCGGAATTCTGTTGGGCCGCGAAGCCGCGGTCGGACTGGTGCAGCATGGCCGGGAGGCGTGCGCGTCCGCACGGCCGGTGGAGACGTTGGAGGCCGTTCACCGGGTGCGAGTAGTTGAGGTACAGGAAATCCCGGTGAGATTGATCATGAGCGGCTAGCACACCGAGCCGGGTGCCGCTGGGGTTCGCGGAAGGGGCCGGTGGCGCTGTTCAACCACGCGGTGACGTACCTGCGCCGGCACCGGGTGCTGCTGCCGGGTGTCTCGGTGCTGGCCCGGCAGGTGTCGGAGGCCCGTACGGCGGCGGAGCGGCGCCTGTACGAGGCGGTGGCGCGGGCCGCGGACCGGGCCGATCCCGCGCTCGCGCCGGCGCTGGCAGTGCTGCTGGATGTGCCGGAGGGCAAGCGGGTCTCGGAGCTGGAGCGGCTGCGCACCCCGCCGGTGAAGACGACGGGCACGGCGATGGTGCGGGCCATGGAGCGGGTGGAGGAGATCTCCGCCTTCGGCCTGGGGCGGGTAAACCTCTCCCGGGTGCCGGTGAACCGGCTGTCGACGCTGGCCCGGTACGGGCAGCTGAGCAAGGCGCAGACGATCATGCGGGCACCGGAGCCGCGCCGGACCGCCCTGCTGACGGCGGTGGTGCGTCAGCTGGAGGCGCATGCGGTCGACGACGCGTTGGACCTGTTCGCGCTGCTGATGGCGACCCGGCTGATCAGCCCCGCCCGCCGGGCGTCGGACCGGGATCGCCTCGCGATGCTGCCTCAGCTGGAGAAGGCGGCCCGCGTCCTGGCGAAGGCGTCGAAGATCCTGACGGAGGAGCTGGACCTGGTCGCCGAGGCGGGCACGGACCTGGACGTCGCCGCGCTGTGGGCGGCGGTGGAGGATGCCGTGCCGCGTACGGCGGTGGCCGGGGCGGTGGCGACCGTCGAGGCCCTGGTGCCGCAGGACGACGGGTCCGCGGAGGCGGCGATGCGGGAGAAGCTGGCCCTGCGCTACAACACCGTGCGCCCGTTCCTCTCCCTGCTGGGCGAGTCGGACGCGCTAGACGCTAGCCCCAGCCGGGCGGCGCATCCTCAAGGCGGTACGCCGTCTGCCCGCGCTCTCGCGCCGCCGGGTGAAGGACAGGTCATTGCTGCCCCGCGAGGTCGATGCCGAGCTAGTGCCGGCGATGTGGAAGGGGGCGGTGTTCTCCAACTCGAAGTTGCCGCAGGGCGCGGTCGACCGCGACGCGTACGTGGTGTGCGTGCTGGAGCAGTTGCACCGCGCCCTGAACCGGCGCGACGTGTTCGCCGCCCCGTCCAACCGGTGGGCGGACCCGCGGGCCCGGCTGCTGGACGGGCCGCGGTGGGAGGCCATGAAGGCGGACGTGCTCGCGGGCCTGAGCCTGTCCGACGACGTCGGCGAGCACCTGGCCCAGCTCACCCGGGGGCTGGATGCCGCGTGGCGGCAGATGGCGGACCGGCTCGCCGAGGCCGGGGACGAGGCGAAGGTGGAGATCGTCGTCCCGGAGGGTGGCGGCCGGGCCAAGTTGTCGGTGGACAAGTTGGGTGCGGTGGGCGAGCCGGAGTCGCTGACCTGGCTGAGGACCACCACGGAGGCGATGCTCCCCAGGATCGACCTGCCGGACCTGCTGTTCGAGGTCCACTCCTGGACCGGGTTCCTCGATGCTTTCAAGCACGTCTCCGACCGGCTCACCCGTATGGAGGGGCTGCTCGTCTCCCTGGTGGCGCTGCTGGTCTCGGAGAGCTGCAACATCGGCCTGACCCCGGTCATCGACCCGGAGAACAAGGCGCTGACCCGCTCACGGCTGTCCCACGTCGACCAGAACTACCTGCGCGCGGACACTATCGCTGCGGCGAACGCGGCGCTCATCACGGCCCAGGCAAGCATCGAGCTGGCCCAGATGTGGGGCGGCGGGCTGCTCGCCTCCGTCGACGGTCTGCGCTTCGTCGTCCCCGTGAAGAGCATCAACACCGCTCCCTCGCCAAAATATTACGGCTATAAACGGGGCCTGACCTGGCTAAACGCAGTCAATGACCAGGTCGCGGGGATCGGCGCGATGGTCGTGCGCGGCACCCCACGCGACAGCCTGTACACGCTGGACACCCTCCTCAACCTCGACGGCGGGGTGAAGCCGGAGATGGTGGCGACCGACAACGCCTCGTATTCCGACATGGCGTTCGGCCTCTACAAGATGCTCGGCTTCCGCTTCGCCTCGCGTTTCCGCGACCTTGCCGACCAGCGGTTCTGGCGGGCCGACCTGCCGACGAGGAGGCGCCGGCCGCCGGATACGGGCCGCTGGAGGCCATCGCCCGCAACAAGGTCAACCTGAAGCGCATCGAGACGCACTGGCCGGACATGCTCCGGGTCGCCGGATCGCTGATCACCAACCAGGTCCGCGCTTACGACCTGCTGCGGATGTTCGGCCGTGAGGGCCACCCCGCCTCGCTGGGCCAGGCGTTCGCCGAGTACAGCCGGATCGACAAGACCATGCACCTGCTCGCCCTGGTCGACCCGGTCGACGACACCTACCGGCGGCTGATGAACCGGCAGCTGACCGTGCAGGAGTCCCGCCACCGCCTCGCCCGCGCGATCTGCCACGGAAGCCGGGGCCAGATCCGCCAGGCGTACCGCGACGGGCAGGAGGACCAGTTGGCCAGTCTGGGACTCGTCCTCAACGCCGTGGTCCTGTGGAACACCCGCTACCTCGACGCCGCCGTCGCCCAGCTCCGCGCCGAAGGCCACGACATCAAGGACGAGGACGTCGCCCGGCTCTCCCCGCTCAAGGACCGGCATATCAACTTCCTGGGCCGCTACCTGTTCAACATCAAGGCAAGCGGCCCCGGCCAGGGCCTGCGTCCCTTTCGGGACCCGGACGCTATCAAGGACGACGAGGACGAGGATTGATCCCGCGCACCCGACCCGTTGGCCCTGTACTCCCGAAGCTGCGGCGAAGTGACAAGTAGCTGGGAGTGAGGCTCTAGGTACCGCTCCCTTTGTCACCCGGATCGGGCCGCTCGCAGCTACGGTAGACGCCCATGAACGCCTACGACCGAGCCGTGCAACGCGCCCTCGCCACCACCGGTCACACCCACCTCACCACCCGTCAGCTCGCCGCGCTCCTCGACCGCACCGAGGAAGCCATCCCGCACGCACAACACCTCCAACGCCTTCACCCCGGACACGCCACCACCCGCGACCGCCTGCACGCCGCCGGCATGACCTGCGCACGGATTGGTCTCCACGAGGACGGCGACCCGGAGTTCCTTGACGCGCTGCTGCAGGAACTCGCCCACACATAAGCCTGGCAACAGCCCACCGTGGCCTGGTACTCCCGAAGCTGCGGGAGTACC
This sequence comes from Streptomyces sp. NPDC001020, assembly GCF_053599115.1. NCBI lineage: Bacteria > Bacillati > Actinomycetota > Actinomycetes > Kitasatosporales > Streptomycetaceae > Streptomyces > Streptomyces sp. NPDC001020. The sequence goes on from NZ_JBSFLQ010000046.1 coordinate 14,941, forward strand.
AGGCCACGTTAGGAGGTTCGTCTGTTCGCCTCCACGAGGAAGGCATCGCGAGCGACGCGAGAGCGACGTCGCGGCAGTTCCGGCAGCGAGTATCGATGAGGATCATCGCTGCCTGCCTACATCAGACCGCCTCTCAGAACACGATCGAGTGCTGCCCGGCCTACAGGTCCCCATGCCGGCTTGCCGCCAGGAAGGCCCTGGTCTCCGTTCTGGCCCATCAGCATGAGGAACAGGCTCTTCAGGGCGGCCAGCCCGCGGGCCCGCCGGATCGTCCCCTCGTCTGCCTGCGCGTATGCGTCGAAGAAGCGTGAGGTGGCGCCCGCGGGAAGGATGACCCATGCGGCGGCGAGGTCCCACGCCGGATCACCGGCGAACATGGCATCGAAGTCGATCACGCCCGAGAGCGTCCCGTCCGAGACGACGACGTTCGCAGGATGCAGGTCGCCGTGCACCCACAGCGGCGGGCCCTCCCACTCGGGCGCCACGACGGCGTCGTCCCAGACGGCCCGGACCTCGGCGGCGAGGTCGTCGGGGACGACGGCATGGAAGAAGTGGTCGAAACCGTCCGTGCACTTCTTTGGGTGATCGCCGCGGTCCTCACTGATTGGCGCGTCTTCAGGCGCCTCCACGTGGAGCGCGGTGAGGAAGGCCGCCAATGTGTCGGCCGCGTGGTCGCCGCGGCTGATGGAGGTGCAGTCCAGTGGCTCGCCGGGAACCCACGTCATGATGGTCCAGGGCTTCGGGAAGCGCGCGGACGGTTCGCCGATCCGTACGGGGTTGGGGACCGGGAGCGGCAGGCGCGGGGCCAGGACGGGCAGCCACCGGCACTCCTTGCGCAGGAGGTCCGGGGCACCTTCTGTACGCGGCATGCGCACGGCCAACCCGTCGCCAAGGAGCCACATTTGGTTGCCCCACCCACCAACCACCTCGCGGATGGCCAGTCCCGCGAGGTCAGGATGCTGCTCCCGCAGCAGGTCACGGACCAGGTCCGCGGTGATCTCGATCTCGACGTCGCTCATGCGTCGCCACAGTACCGGTGCGCCGGTGCAGGATCCGCTGGTGATCCGCGACCGGTCAGCCGCCCGAACCGGTGGCCGACGGAGGCACCTCGACGACGAAGAACAGGAGGTTGGGACTGGTCGAAAGGCCCTGGAAGCTGTCTGGGAACAGCTCACGGGCGGCCGGGTCGGGCTGCGGCTCACTGAGGATGCAAAGACGGAAGCCGGCGGTGGTGAGGGCATCGGTCATCGCGTGCAACGGCCTGCGCCAGAACTCCATCGGGACGGACTGCCCGTTGAGTGTCCAGTCGAAGGTGTAGCTGGTGGTCGCGTGGTAGTCGGGCCGGGGATCCCGGTGCGCGTAGGCCGCGAAGGGGTGGCCCACCGACGCGATCAGCCGGCCGCCGGGCCGCAGCACCCGCCGGAACTCGGCGAGCGTCGGCCCCCAGTCCTCCAGGTAGTGCAGGACCAGTGACGCGACCACGTCGTCGAACACACCGTCATCGAACGGCAGCGGGTCGCACAGGTCGACCACATGCAGGGCCACGTCGTCGCCGAGTCGCCGCCTCGCTAGCGCCAGCATCCCGGCGCTGGAGTCGATGCCGGTGACGACGGCGCCGCGCTCGCGCAGCGCGGCGGCCAGCGGGCCCGAGCCGCAGCCGGCGTCCAGGATCCGACGGCCGGTCACGTCCCCTGCGAGGGCCAGCATCGCTGGCCTCTCGTAGTACGCGTTCACGAGGCTGTTGTCGGACTCCGCGGAGAACATCTCTGCGAAGCTGTCGTAGTCGTTGGCCTGGTTCCGATCCGCGGACTTCATCGTCGCAGCTTAGTAGTCACATGATCCGCCGGGCGGGCCCCCACACCCACCAGCCACTGAACCTTCGCCGCGCGAGTTCACACGCGTCCGGCCGCCGCCTGACCGCCCCTCGCTCCTTCAAAAAACCATGTTTTCTGAAGATCGCCCTGAGGGGTCGCCCGGACCCCGCAGAGACTTCAAGAACCCCTTCAAAAACCTGGGCTGTTCAACAACCTCAGACCACCCTTTTCTGACATGATCCGGGGCCATGAGTGACCTCCCGGAGCCGTCCGGTTATCCCGAACTCCTCGTCGCCGAGCCGCTCGTCCGCACCGAGATCAAGATCGGGTACGCGCGGGTGTCGAGCGACGGGCAAAAGCTCGACCGGCAGATCGATGCCCTCACCACTGCCGGATGCCGGAAGATCTTCGCGGACAAGAAGTCCGGCAAGAGTGCGCTCCGCCCGGAGCTTAAGGCGTGCCACGCCTTCCTCGACGCCGGCGACACCCTCGTTGTCCCCTCGCTCGACCGCTACGGCCGCAGCCTCCAAAACCTCATCAACATGGTCGCCGAACTCCGCGACCGCGGCATCGGCTTCACCTCGCTGCACGAGAACCTCGACACCACCACCCCCGGCGGACGGCTCGTCTTCCACGTCTTCGCCGCCCTCGCCGAGTTCATCCGCGAACTCATCGTGCAAGGCACCCGGGAGGGCCTGGCCGCCGCCCGCGCCCGCGGCCGGGTCGGCGGACGCCCCACCGTCGCCACGGAGGAAGTCATCAAGGCCGCCCGCGACCTGCTGCCCGACCCTGACCGCTCCATCACCTCGATCGCGAAGCTCCTCGGCGTCTCCCCAGGCACCCTCTACAACCACATCCCCGACCTGCGCGACCTGCGCGCCGGCGCCGTCCCCCGGCAGCTCGAAGCTCGTACGAGGTAGGCAAAGCCCAGCAAGATCGTTCTCACCAGGATTTCCTGTACGCCAACTACTCACACCCGGGCCCCCAGGCCGCGCACGGCATCCGCGCCGCCCAGGCCGACCTACTCGACGCGCTCCCCGGAGTCCGCCTCCCCGACGTTGACGAGCTACGAGACCGGGGCGTGCTCGGCTCCCTCCCGGCGACATCCCCCTCCCCGCGGCGGACCCTCGGAGCCGGCGGCCGCGCCGACGAGGAACCGCCCCACCGCCCCCACCTGACACGTCCTCAGTACGAGCCGCTGAGGGCTCGATAGAGCGCTGCGGTGTCACAGCATTTTGTGACAGTGCAGGTCAGCGCGTTGGAGGCGATCAGGGTGCGGTTGGCGGGCTACATCAGGGTGTCCACCGGCGGACAGCTCGACGGGTTCGGGCTGGAGGACCAGGAGCAGATCGTCCGCTGGTGGATCCGCCAGCACGGACACCGCCTCGTGAAGCTGTTTGTCGAGAAGGCCGTGCCGGGCACCGTCGCCGGCGACGAGCGGCCGGAGTTGGGCGCCGCCCTCTCGTGGATCGAGGACAGGAAGGTCGATGGGATCGTGGCGCCGAACCTTGACCGGCTCGCGCGCGAGCTCGTCGTGCAGGAGGCCGCTCTCGCTCAGACGTGGAAGCACGGCGGCCGGGCGTTCATGGCAGACCAGGGCGAGATCCTGCCCGACGACCCCGAAGACCCGATGCGCACCGCCATGCGCCAGATGATGGGCGTCTTCGCCCAGTTGGATCGGGGGATGACCGTGGCCAAGCTGCGCCGCGGCCGCCGCATCAAGGGAGAAAAGGGCCAGTACGCCTACGGCGCCCCGCCGTACGGATGGCAGGCCCACAAGAACGAGCTGACCGAGGAGGAGATGGAGCAGGCCGGCCGCGCTCGCGCACGCCAGCTCGGCGATGAGGACGAGCTGTCGTACCGCGAGATCGCCGCCGCTCTCAATGCCGAAGGCATCCGACCGAAGCGGGGTGATCGATGGCATCCAGAGACCGTGCGGCGGATGCTCGCCAACCCCGGCAACAGGCCCCCCACGCTGCGCAAGCGGTAGTGGAGAACGTGGACAACGAGTTCGACGACAAGGTCGAGGTCGACGCCGTCTTCGCCAAGGGGGCACGAGACGGAGTCGGCGTGATGCTCTGGGGCGGCGTGTTGGGGAAGCGGTAGCCGCCCGGCAAGGACATCCGGTGGCGTCCATGTACGTGCCGAAGTTCCTGACACTCGTGCGGCGAAGGGCGACCATCCTCCACGCCGACGCCAAGTTCGGCGACTCGATGGAGCGCACCGTCGTCCGCTGTGCCGAAAGGCACGTGTTCAGTACCGTCTCGATGACCTCGTTCATCAACGACTCCGTGGAGAAGGTCGTCGGGTTCATCAGGCAGATGAAGCGCTTGTTGTCCGAGGGCAACACCTTCTAGAAGGTCTTCCTCCTGGAGCCCAAGGACAAGGTTAAGAGGCTCGACAGAGGTCGCCGAGAAGGGCTCTCGCCTGTGAAGAAGACGGTTCGTCAGTCAGCAGGGGCGCGAACGTGGTCGGCGCAGAAGAGCAGTTCTCCGCTCAAGGCCGACACGGACAAGACCTACTTCGTGTGGTGACTTCCGTCACGCCCCGGAAGGTGCGACGTCGCCCCAGATGTCATCTCGACGAACGACCGGCATAGCTCTGAGCTGCACGAATACCCACCAGCGGCGCTCAGGACGGAGCACAACAACCACGCTACACAACCACCGGAAAGACGTTCCCTCCGCTCAGTGCCTGACGAACCGTCAGGCACTCGAACGCACTTCCGGGTGCCCGCTGGTTGTCAGCGTGCTGAGTAGGGTTTTCCTCACCGAAATCCCTTCGGCATGACGAAGGGGCCCCATTCGCGCGCCGGCCGAGTGGATGTCCCTCTCGTTGTGTCGAGCGACCCGTCCTGCTGTGAGGAGACCCGACCGAGTGACGCCCCTCAACCGAGCATTGTGCACCCCCCAGCCGTCTGTCGGCGGGTGCATCCAGCGCGGGTGGCGTTACAACCGTCAAGTCCCCACTGCGTACCCTTCTGCTCTGACCAACAGCACGGTGAAACAAGGACATCCGGGCGGAGATCGACATGGGCCCTGGTTGTTTGAGTCGCCCCCCGCGCCAACGGGACGTTGTGGGTCACTACGTAGTCCGATGCCCGCACTCGACATCTGGAGGCAAAAAAACGACCCCCCGCGCCAACGGGGGGCCGCTCACGTAGTCCGACAGTCCGCCACCCGACTCGTGCTCCTGCCAGAAGCCGACATCAAGATTGGATCGAAGCCATCAGCGCTGGAACCGAGACTAAGGGGCTGTGCGCCCTGAAGTCACACTGGGGGACCCCATTTCGCCCTTTCCCCTGCACGATGCCCTTTGCCAAGCCGCCCTTCGGCGGTGCCCGATGATGCAGATGCTCATCATCGGCCTTGCGCTCGGCGGAGCCGCGGTCTACGCGGCCTACCGAGACCAAAAGCTGGGGGCGGCCATAGTGGTCGGCCTCACCGTGGTCACTGTCTTCTTCCTCCTCATGGACAGGGACCCGTCCGCCGCCATGCCGCAGACAGTGGTCCCGTCGGCACCCACGCCGACACCGGTGCCGCCCTCTCAGTCGGGACTGCCCACTCCGTAGGAGATCCCGCACACCGGGCAGGGCGTGATCAACGGCCATGTTGGTCACGCCCTCGCTGCGGACGACGACCGTCGATCCGCTGCCGGCCATCACAGTGGGCCCGGTCACTTGGCCCTCACGGACCGGCCTGACCAGTCCGCCACCCACTGGACACCCTTCCTGGACACCCGCAGCAGCACCTCGAGAGTCGTGCGGGCGGCGTTCGGCAACCGATCGGTTCTTGGACACACAGCGGAGCGGGCCATACGACCAGGACCCCCTCCGCGCCGCCCTCGAGGCACGCGGCATCGGCTACGTCCTGGCCGTCGCCTGCTCGATCCGGGTGAGGATCAACCACGGCCGTACTCCCGTCCGCGCCAATACCGTCGCAGGCCGCCTGCCCGCCACGGCCTGGCACCATCAGAGTGCCGGCAACGGCGCGAAAGGCCCGCGGTATTACGACTGGGCCTGGATCCACATCGGCACCGGCAGCCATCAGCACCTGCTCATCCGACGCAACCGCTCGAAACCGCACTGGAGTACTAAGCCCTCGCCCCTGCCAGCGATGCGTCCTGGACCAGAAGATCCGCGACCTCATCGGTGACAACGCCGGGGCTGTCGCACCCGAACTTGCTGCCTTCCACTCGGCATTGACGGACGCCGAGCGCCCGGACGTCGCACTGGCCTGGATCTCCCGAGCAAAGGCCCGGGACCTGCTGAAACGCATAGGCCGCGACGAGCGTCCCGTCACCCACGACCTCCTCGACGAACTTCCGCCAGGCAAAGTGCTGGCCCACCTTCGCAGCGTCCTCGTCGCGACGGGCGCCCTGCCGCCGCGCGACGAACGGCTCGTCGCTCTGGAGAAATGGATCAACACCACCGTCCAGGCGCGCACGGACCTCGCCGAGCGCCGGATCCTGCACGGTTACGCAGTCTGGCACCACCTGCGCCGACTCCGCCGCCGAGTCGGCGAACAGCACACCACTCAACTGCAGGACATGAACGTGCGCTGCCACGTCACCGCGGCGTACAACTTCCTCACCTGGCTCGCCGGCGAAGGTCTCACCCTGGGCGCCTGCACACAAGCCGACCTGGAACGCTGGATGACCGATCGCGCCTTCCGCTACCGCGACGAGACAGGCCACTTCGTCCGCTGGTCCGTACAGCATCGCCATGCGCACGGCCTCACCTGCGGCGCCGTCCGCTGGACGGGCCCGCAGGGCACCATCGACAGCGAGAAACGCTGGGCCGACGCACGCCGCCTTCTCAACGACGAAACGCTACCCACCGCGGACCGAGTCGCTGGACTGCTGTTGATCCTCTATGCGCAGAAGATCTCCACCATCAGCCAACTCACCGTCGAGGAAGTCGACATCACCGGCGAGACCGTCGCGATCACCTTCGGAACCTCACCTGTCATCCTCCCGATGCCGCTGGGCGCCCTGGTCCGAGAGCTCATCGCGACCCGACGCGGCAAAGCCAAGATCGGTACTCCGAACGACGTCCCGTGGCTCTTCCCCGGAGGACAACCAGGGCGTCCACTTAGCGACAGCCAGGTCGGTCTACGGCTGCACAAGATCGGCATTCGACCCCAACAAGACCGATCCACCGCCCTGTTCACCCTCGCCGCCGAACTGCCCGCCGCCATCCTCGCCCGGATGCTCGGCGTCCACATCCAAGTCGCCGTCCAATGGCAGAAGGCATCCGGCGGCGACTGGGCCGCCTACGCCGCCGACGTCAGCCAGAGACGAAGACCATGACCGAGGCCTTCCGAGGGTTCCGATCCTCCGAGCTCGTTCAGCTGGAAACCACCCCGAGAGGACTAACTCTGAAGCGATGTCAACTTCTTTACCACAACGTCGGTTGCCCTTACATACCGCTCTGGCTCACCAGACTGAGCCCGCCCCAACGGTCCTGCGCTCTCGCTGTGTGCGACGAGCCTGAAGATCAGTGCACGAATCAGCATCTGCTGCCAGTCAGGATGATCGCTGCCACTCGTCAGCAGGTCGGACGGAAGATCGAACCACAGCAGACCATCTGCGACCACGATGGCCTCGGCGAACACCGGAGGCCGCCAAAACGGCGAAAAGTCGATCACAGCAGGTGCTTCGTCCGCAGCAAAGAGCACATTGCCGGTGAGATCGCCGTGAATGAGCTGAGCCCCGTCCTGCTTCACCGGGCGCCTCAGCTCCAGCAGAGCCGAGAACGGCGCGGCGAGGTCCTGGACCACGTCGATGTCCTCTTCGCCCCACGCGACCCGGTCGCCCACAGCCCAGGGATGGGTACGCTGATCAAGGAAGTCAGGCCGGGGGAGCTGTCGCAGGGCAGCATGGAAGGCACGGCCAGCACCGAGCACACCAGTCCAGTGCCCTTGCGGACCAGGCTCACCGGTCAGGAACTCGCTGGCCGTCCAGCCGTCCACGACGCTCCGTCCATCGGCAGCCCGGAGCGGCAGCGGAACGCGGAAGCCACTGCTCGGCGCCAGCGTCTCGAACAGGGAAGCAGCCCACTCGACCTCATCCGCAGGTCCCTCCGCAGGCTTGAACACAAACCCACCGACGAGAACGCTTCGTCCTTGCCCGCCAACCAGTGGGACAGGAGTGCCCTTCACACCGAAGGCATCGAGGACGGCTGGGGCGGGAACGGCGTTGCTCGGCAGCTCAGTCACGCCAGGCATCCTGCCGACACCGCCTTGTCCAGTGCACCTTCTTTTCGCCCAGCACCGGCCTTCACACCGGCTCGCACAACTCTTCCGGGTGAAGTGCAGAGCAGTCAGCCGGAGAGGAAGATCGTGACCGGGGCATTCCGAGGGTTCCAATACCCGACTCCACCATTAGGCAACTACGCCTCCGGTTTCCCCGACGACCTGGCCTTCGAGGAATGGCTCGCCCGCCTCGAAGACCTCGCCGACGCCCACGAACGCCTCCAGGACGGCGAACACGTCAGCGGCCCCGCCGCCGACACCTACCGTCACCGCGTCGCCGCCTCCGCCAAGTTCGCCGGCCGCATCCTGCGCACCACCCGCGAGGCCCACACCCTGCTCACCAACCCCGACCTGCAGATCTTCCCCGCCAAGGGCATGACCTGTGTCCTCGACCCAGCCCGCGCTGCCTGCCGGCTGGGCACCGACGAACGCAGCAACCGCCGCACCCCCGACCTCGACGACTGCAAACCCTCGTGCGTGAACATCGCGCGCACCGACCGCGACATCGAGTTCCTCCGCACGCACGCCAATGACCTGCAGGCCCTCGTCGACGACCCGCTCGCCCCGCCCATGCGCCACGCACGCGAACAACACGAACTCACCCGACTCCAGCGGATCATCGCCAACCACCAGGAGCACCGACCGTGAGCACCGACCGCACAGCCGAACGCGACGCCATCCGAACAGCAGCACGGCGTCTCCTCGCCGGCACACCAACCCGCTCCACCGGAGCCCTCACCGTCGTCCAGCTCGCCGCCGAGGCCGGAGTCAAACGCTGGGTCCTCACCCACAAACACCCTGACCTCCGCAAGGAATTCGAAGACGCACGGGAAGCCGTGAACGGAATTCCCGCTGCATTCCAAAGCACCCAGGCCAGAGCCGACGAACTCGAATCCGCCAACCAACGGCTACGCCAGCAAGTCAACGAACTCACCAAAGCGAAATGAGATCTATGCCCAAGTCATCCACGCTCTCACGACCGAGCTCGCCGACCTTCGCGGCTCGCGGTCGCTGCCCTCGAACGTCCGAAGACTGCCCTAGCAGCTCACCAGCCGCAGCCGACCCCATCACCATAAACAGCGACCACACCATAGGTTGGCGAAAGGAGCCACGCCTTCGTCAGCACCCCTGGCCAGTCCGCCGCGATCTCACTCACCAGTGCGCGGACGACGTCTGGTGGGAAGTCCATTACAGGCTCCGGTTTCCCTTTCCCAGGACTGAGCATCGGCCTGCTGTCGATGAGCAACCCAATCGGCTTGCTCTGCGCCACTGCACGCACACCCGCGAGCTGCTTCGTAAGTTTCCCCTCGATCGCGCGTCCCACACTGCCTCGCATCTCACGGAGCGTCACACGCCACCGGCCATCTGGTGCCCAGTGTCCGGACCAACCAACGGTGATGTCGTCAAAGGAAACGATCACGCGGCGCTCGTCGGGACAGTCCCAGAAGCCGATCGTGGGAACGGGGAACGGCCCACGCGGCAGCTGTCGCATATCGACGAACGGCTTCCCCCGCTCTACTGCCTTGGTGGCCATGGCCACTACTCGGGCATACAGCCGGTCGCGCTCTTTCGGCTTCGCGCCCATCCATGGGCCAGCGCCGACAGACACGATGAGACCGCCGCCGGGCGCTCTGGCCGCGAGACCCGTCAACCGCTCAATGAGGCCATGCGCCACCGCATCCTGCGTCGCCACCCGCTGCTTGTTCTCCTGTGGTGCCGGGAGCACTGTGTGATCAACAAAGCCAGCGACACCGGCGATGGCTATCTCCGCATCGACCGGAATCGGTGGAACGAACGGGTAGAGATCGCTTTGACGCTCGGGACTGCCCAGCAGGTCGGCTTGGTGTCCCTCATCGCGCAAGGCCGTGATGAGCGCCGAGAATGCAGTCCGCTCGCGCGGCTTGTCGCCCATGATCGCCAGGACGGTCTCGGTGATGCTCTCCGCTGCCATCCACGCCCCTCATCCACGTCATACGCGACCAAGCTCCATCCTGCCAGCATGCTGACAACCCCGAGGGCGGACCATCACGTCGACTCTGACGTCTTGGCACCCTGCCCGGGGCAGCGGACGGTGTCGATGCAACAGTGCCGAATAGGTGACAGAGGCCTGGGCGTCGACTCGACCGCGTACTTGGTGAAGGTGCTGGAGGACCTGTCCGCCCACGGAGTCGATCTGGCCCGCACCATGGTGCTGCACGAGCTCACCGGGGACGAGTGGCCGGCCACCCGCGCCCACGCCTCTCATTACGTGCTGCCGCTCCTGCGCGAGCACCGGGTCCGGATCGTTCAAGTCGCCCGGGCCAGCCGCTCGTTGGAGATCGCGGTCATGGACGACTCCCGCCAGCCCGAGCGGATCATCGAGCGCGGGCCCTGGGCGCTGTCGGACGAGTACGAGTCCAACGGCACCGTTCCCCAGCAGGGCGGTATTCGGCTCTGCAGCTTGCATGCCAAAGGCGAGGTCGGTGACGCGCTGATCGCCCAGGAGATCGGCGACCGGCCGCTTAGGCAGGTGATGGGGTTCAACGCCGACGAGGTCAGCCGCAGTCGCCGGGACGCGGCCGCAAGCAAGAACCCGCTGCGTCAGGGCGTGTATCCATTGATCGTCTGGGGGTGGGGGCGCGAGCGGTGCGAAGCGTTCCTGTACGAGCGGTTCGGGGTGCGGTGGGAGAAGAGTTACTGCAGCTTCTGTTGTTTCCCGGTGTCGATGGGGGCCATGGACGCGAACCTGGACCGGATGCGCGCCCATCCGGACATCGCGGGACGGGTGCTGCGCCTGGAGTACACCTCGGTCAGCCTCAACCCGCAGGCGAGGCTGTTCGGCCGGCGCAGTCTGCTGGAGCAGTTCGACCCTGGCCGGGCCGTCGACCGGCCCGTGCTCGCCGCGTTCGAGGAGGAGCTCGCCTGCCCATGGGCGCTGTACCACGTGCGGCGGATCCTGCCCGTCGCGAAGGCGGACCCGACTCGGCGCGGGCGGGCGATGCGCTCGGTGGAGCGGGTCGACGTGGGTCGGGCATCCGCTCTCGGCCGGAGGCTGCAGAGCGTCTCGGAGCGGCACAGCGTCCCAGTCGACGTCGACGAGCGCTACGGGCGGGTGCGGGCGTGGGTCCAACAGCGCGGGCCGGCCCTTCCGACCGTGGAAGAGCTGATGGTCACCGCCCCGTTCCAGGTCCGGGACAAGAAGGTGCCGCACTTCGAACGGGAGTGGGCCGCGCATCGCTGCAGCCGGCCCTGACGTGCTCTGGGTGCCGGCGAGATTGACAGCCACCCACCAAGAGCGTCATATTGATTACGCGAACCTAGCGGCAAAAGCGGTGGGCGGCGGAAGGCACCCTCTCACGAGGGTGTCGACCCAGGGCGGCAACCCCGACCGAACGTCCCGCCGACCACCTTCACCAACTCGACTCGCCCGCCAGCGCGTGAGCGCCGGAGGAACAAAGAGGAGCAGGCCCTCAGTATAGGGCCGCGATCCGAACCGGAGAGTGCAATGTCCAAGGCCCTGAACCCGCAGCGTCGCGTCGTCGGCGACCGCGCCGTGGTCAACCGCGACTGGATCCGCGAGTTCACCGGCGCCAGCGTCGGCACCGCGGCCCGCTGGTACAAGGTGCGCCTCGAGCAGCCGGAGGAGCACCGTCATCCAGAGAAGGAGCGCATCGACGGGACCGACTTCTACGACGAGCAGCAGTTCCGCGACTTCTACACCTGGTTCCAGCAGGACAAGGCGAGCAAGGTCCTCAAGGCCGACCCCGAGCTGTACCAGACCGACCCGGAGAACGTCGTCTCCATCAACACGGCCGCCAAGTGGCTGGGTTTCAACGGGTCCTCGGCCATCCGCAAGTACCTGAAGGACAACCCCGACTACTTCCCGAAGCCTCTCGCTGAGCCGGTCGAGGGCCCGACCGGCCGCATGATCCCTGGTTTCCGCGTCGGCGACCTGCAGGACTTCGACCGCAAGCGCACCGGGGACAAGCTCGGCAAGGCCGGCCGCCGTCCTGGGCCCCAGGCCGACGCGGCCGTCGGCCGGCCCTCCGCCCTCGAGGAGGCCCTCGCGGCCGAGCTGAGCGCCCACGCCGGCGATGAGCCGCTCACGGCCACGCAGCTCGCCGAGCAGTACGCCGCCAAGGCGATCGACCGCGACGGCTACCACCCGGGCCTGGCCGCACAGCTCAGCATCCAGTACGGCGGGCCGCAAAGGTCCTGGGAGTACGCCGTACGCAACGCCCGCAACAACCACCCCGCACCCACACCGCCCCGCTCACAAGCCGCCCAACAGCGCACAGACATCGCACTAGCCGCCCTGCGCGAGCACGGCGACATCCGCGGCCTCGCCGCCATGCTCGCCCGCGAACACGCAGGCAGCCCCGACGTCTGGTCCCGCGCGGTCAACGCAGCACGCACCCGGCTCACCGACCCCACCAGCTGACCACCCCACCAGCCGAAGGACCAACCCGATGCCCAGCTACCAGGTCCGCGACACCACCACCCGCCAGCTCCTCACGGCCGACCTGCCCGACTACGCCGCGGCCGAAGCCGCCCTCGACGCAATCGACGACCAGCTGGAACACGACCTCGCGGCCAACGGCGAAGGCATCGGACGCATCCGGCTACGCCTCGACATCGAGAAAGTCACCGACGGCACCACAGAGACCGTCGGCCACCACGTACTCCTCCTCGGCATCAACGACCAGCCCAGTCCACTGCCCACGCTGTAACAGCCGGAGCCAGAGCGAAGAATGAGTGCGACTTGGACCAGTACAAGGTCCGCCGCTATACACACACATCGCCCTCACCATACCCGCCCACGCGTTCCTGGCAGCGACGGCCACTTAGTACTGCAACGACACCTGCGATTTCGGGACCGCGAGGACATGGGGGATGTCGTGTTCTTCCAGCCACAGCCGGATCCGGCTCGTCTGGCTGTAGACCTCATCGGCGGTCACCCACCCAAACGGGATCCCCGATTCCACGGCGCGTTTCAGCATGCGCAGGCCCATGTCCGGCTTGGTGGCGAACTCGATATCGTCGCCGATGCCGGCAGCCCGGCACCGTTCGCGGTCCGACACCCAGCCCTTCGGGAGATACAGCTCACGGTCGATCAGCGCCCGCCCCCGGTCGGATCCGTAGGCCAGGAACACTCCGATCTGAGAATTCTCGACCCGGCCGGCCGTCCCTGAGTACTGCCGGGCCACCCCCGCCGACTTGATGCCCTTCTTCAGGAAACCCGTCTCGTCGAGGATCAGAATTCCCCGGTCGGGATCGCCAATCTGCTCCACGACCGCGTCGCGGACATCGTCCCGCAGGGCATCGGCGTCCCACCGGTAGTGGTTCAGCAGCCGCTGCATCCCCTGGGGGCCGTCGTCGCCAGCGGCCTCGGCCAGGGTCCAGCCGTTCTTCCGTTCCGCCTCGCTGAGTAGTCCCCGCAGGTAGGACACCATCCGCCGCCTCGGCTCCACCCGCCCGAACCGTCCCGCGAACCGCGCCACGAAGTCACCGAACAGACCTGACCAACCATCAGCTATCTCGTCCACCACGAAACGATCAACGACGGCGACCACATCGAGTCACGGAGTTTCGTTGCAGTACTAACTCGCGTGAATCAGCCACAGATTGAAGACTTCCCCAGGTCATCATGCATGCACACGGCATAGCCGGGATATGGTCGCGACACCGTTTCACGCAGCGCTCCGACCTGCGGTTTCTCTCCGACCTGCACGGACTCCCGCCGGTTCGGACCGTCTCAGCCCGGTTCAGCCCGCCTCAAGCCTTCTCGGCCCGCCTCCGTGTTCCCGTGGGAACACCGCGAGGGAACGCCACCGCATTGCCGCTCCTGCCTGCGGAAACCCGCCCCCAGAGTCCAGGATCTCGTATCAGCCGCCATGTTGGCGGAAAGCTGCCCCTCCTCCGGCTCCCCTATGCCGGGCGGGCACGGCAGGGGCCCCTCCCACCCGTCAGGGCCGTCCGAACGGCACGAGCGTCTGGATCAGGCGGGCCAGCCAGCATGCCTCGCCGCTACCTGACGCCCCCTTCACGCCGAGAGTGCAACGGCCTGCGCCTGTGCATTTGCAGGCCGTTGCACTCTCGCGGCACGGACGCCGTGGGTACCGTTCCGATGGAGGCTCAATTCCACGGAACAGGACGTACCGAGTATGCCGCACGAGCTGGATGAACAAGAGGCCATCGGACGCCGGATCAAGCGACGTCGCCTCAGCCTCGGAATGACACAGGCGGATCTGGCAGCCGCTGTCCACAAAACCCAGGGCTGGGTGTCGAGGGTCGAGAAAGGCCGCATCGAGCTAGACCGCGCCGCACTGATCAACAGCATCGCTGGCGCGCTGCACTGCCACCCCAACGACCTGATCGGCCGCCCCTACGTGGGTGCTGCCCCGGACAATCAGTGGCAGGCGGCTGCCGCGTCGATCCTGCGGGAGCTGCGCCGCTACGACCTCACGCCCGTATTCGATGGCACACCGCGGTCCTCGACAGAGCTGTGGGAGGACATGAAGCGGCTGCACCGGCTGCGAGACGCGGCGGCGAACACGGCGATCGTGCGCAGCCTGCCCGACCTACTGCGCGAGGTTCACGCTCTCGCGGACCGTTCGACGGGCCACGAGCAGGAGGAGGCGTTCGGGCTCTACGCGGTGTGCTGCAAGTTCGCCCACACCGCCGCTCACACCCTCGGACACCCCGAGCTGATCGCTACTGCCTGCGAGCGGGCGTCGTGGGCGGCCTGCCTGTCCGGAGACCCGGTCCTGCCCGCGGTTGCGGACTGGATGCGCGTGTGGGACATGTGGGCGACCGCCGGCTGGGACGATGCGATCGCCCTGTCTGACAAGGCACTTCACAGCATCGAGGCGCTGTACGAGAGCGGCGATCCCCTCGCCGTGCGCGCGTGGGGCAGCCTGCAGCTGCGCGCCGCTGTCTCTGCCGCCCGCGCGGGCAACGAGGCCGAGACCGAGCACCGGATCGCGCTCGCCCGCCAGGCATCCGACCGCACCGAGACAGAGGACGGCGAGCCGGTCGAGGACCGGCACTCCCTGACGTTCTCCCCCGGCAACGTCACCATCCACGGCATCAGCGTCGCCCTGGAGATGAGCCTCCAGACGAAGGCGCTCCAGCTGA
Source organism: Streptomyces sp. NPDC001020 (assembly GCF_053599115.1). Classification (NCBI taxonomy): domain Bacteria; kingdom Bacillati; phylum Actinomycetota; class Actinomycetes; order Kitasatosporales; family Streptomycetaceae; genus Streptomyces; species Streptomyces sp. NPDC001020. Next base: position 30,125 of record NZ_JBSFLQ010000046.1, read on the forward strand.
ACGAGCAGGTCAACCGGGAGCAGATCACCTCCCTGCCCAACTCCCGTCAGGGACACCACCGCATGGACCTCGCGCGCGCCTACCTGTGGGACGGCAATCGGGACAAGGCACTCAACGAACTCCGGGAAGCAGAGAAGCTGGCGCCCCAGCTGGTACGCAACCACCCCATCGGCCGCTCCACGCTCCGCCAGATCGTGTATGCCGAACGGGCGGCAGTGCGGGAGAAGTTGCGCGCCATGTCCGGTCGTTTTCACCTCGATGACCAGGAGCTATTCGCCTGATTCATATTCGACGGTAGTCGCCTCCCTACCGTCTGTGACATGACGGAAGTGCGCACGTGGTCGCCCAGGCGCGGTGATCTCGCCTTCGACGTCGGTCGCCAACTCCCCGGGGTTGTGATCGCGTTACCGGAGGACACGGGCACCGCCATGTACGAACTCTCCCCCGAGGGTGGGGGCGAGGGGTGGATGGCCCTCCGGCGGCGCATCAAGCCCGCACAGTCGGCCACCGCCGCGATTCTCTACGTGCGGCCACAGCCGCAAGAGCCTCCTCAGGACGCAGAGAAGGAGGGGCGGGCCTTCGCGGAAACGTGGGGCCTGCTGCTCCTGGAGACCATCGTCGACTCGTCCTCGCATCCGGAGCCGCTCGTCCGTGGATGCTGGCGCCAGGTCCGCCAACTGGTGCTGGAGGAACTGGCCTGCACGGTGATCATGCGAGGGCCGGAAGACCTCTCGCCGGACACCGTCCCCGAGTTGCGGCGCCACGAGCTCCAGTGGCTCAAGAACCGCGGTGTACGGGTCTGCTTCACTGCGGGCCCGCTCGCGCAGGGCGGTGAAGCCCGGTGAACGACTGGGACCGCAGAACAGCGTGGATGGACGCCGACAATGCGCGGTCCTTCCGGCTGGATCCGGACACGGTGCGCCGGCAACCCCATCCCGGGCAGTGGCTGAAGCGGCTACGCGACGAGTACAACCGTGCCGTTCTGGCCACGCCGACGAAAGACGAGCGGCAGCGGCGCATCATCGCGTACGCGTCGGCCCGGCCCGGCATCGACGTAGACGAGGAACTGGACCTCGTGAGCCGCATGGTCAAACGGCACGGCCATTGCGTCGGGCACGAACTGCGCGACAGCCAGGGCCCGCACGCTCTCAAGGACCGGCTTGGCTGGCGTGAAGCGCGGCGCCTGCTACAGGCCGGCTTCGCCGACGGCATCGCCGTGATCAGCCGCGACGCGATCAGCGCCTGCGACAGCGAGTACGAGGACCAGGTCCACTGGATCGGCCATCGTCCCGCGCTGCTGCTCCTCGCCCGACACGAAGCCACCACGTGAGAACACCACTGCGATGGCTCGACGAACGGCAGATCGGCTGGCGGCAGATCACCGCCCAGATCCTCTACGTCGTGTGCGTGAGCGCCTTCGTCGTCTCGCTCCTGATCTACGGATCAGCCCCCTGAAAGGAACGCAGGTGACCAGGGCACTGTACGAGACCAGCACCCCGGAGTTCTGGGACGCGGAGCACCGGCACAAACGCGCCTTCGATGAGGTGACGCCGTTCGAACGACAGATGTTCCGCGCATTCGTCAGCCCCAAGTGCGGCTGGCGGGCGGTCGATGGATGCGGCCGAGGCACTCTGGCCGCCTACATGTCGGTCTGGGGCCTGGACGTCACCGGCTTCGACCTTTCCCCCGTCGCGATCGCGGACGCCAGGCGCTTCCACGGTGGGCTGGAGCACCTGGCGTTCGTCGAGCACGACTTCAACTCTGCGACTCACCCGGCGCTTCAGCCCGGCTCCGTGGACCTGGTGGCATGCAGGCTGACGCTGGAGTTCCTCGACCGCGAACTCTTCCTCGTCGATGTGCGCCGCTGGCTCAAGCCCGAAGGCGTCCTGCACATCACGACCCGAGTGCGGGAGAAGACGCCCCCGTCCACCAGGTTTCGCGGGCTACCCGAAGGCGTCGTGGACCGCCTCGGTGACGGCTTCCGCGCCGTGAACCGCTACCGGCTTTGCCACGACGGGAGTGTGACGTGCGTCGTTCTGCGCGGCCCGCAGCCGTGACGCGCTTGAAAGGGGTCAACTTGCGTGTCTCTCTCCCCACCCGGCCCGCCCTTGTACGCGTCCTGGGAGGCGCTCGCCGCCGGGCTGCAAATCCGGCGCCTCGCTCTGCACTTAGAGCGAGCTACTCCTCACGTCGTCCCGCGACATCACGTTGTTCGTTCAGACCTCGCCGAGTGCTCTGACAGCGTGCGCTGCTGCGCTCGACCTCTTCCTGGAGCCCCCGCCATACCGGCACCGGCGCTCACGCCATGAGCCTGCCCGCGCCCTGTTCTGTACCGCCGATCTGGCCGGGTCAGCGGCATCGCTGACCCGGCGCTTCACCCCGAGAGGAAACGAGATGACTGCCGCCTACGAGGCCGTGGCCTCTTCACCCCCGGCGCAGACCCCGCCGATGGACGGTTCCCCTCCCGGATCTGGGCGGAGGTTGACCGCCACGGGCGGGGGCTTGGTGCTCGACGCTCGGTGGCACGCGCTGAGTGTTCGTACGGATGCGCGGGCGGCCACCAGAGGTGACGTGGTCGGACCGTGCGCGAGCGGACGGACCCGTTACCCGCGCTACTTCAGTCGCGCTGCCGGGCCTTACCTGTGGGATCTGGACGGGCGGCGGTACGTCGACTTCAACCTCGGGTACGGGCCCGTCGTCCTCGGGCACGCCGATGAGCGGGTGACCGAGGCGGTGCTCGCTGAACTGCGCAATGGCCACTGCATCGCTCCGCTGTGGAGCCGCCGCCAGGGCGAGCTCACTGACCTGCTGACCTCGGTGGTGCCCGGCGCGGAGATGGCGTACCTGCTCAAGACCGGGTCCGACGCGACGAGTACGGCGGTGCGGCTGTCCCGGATCTTCACCGGGCGCGACAAGGTGATCCGCTGGGGATACAACGGCTGGCACGACTGGGCGGCGGGTATCCCGGCGGGCATTCCGGAGGCGACCCGCGCCGACACGCTGATGTTCGACTACAGCGATCTCAGTTCGCTGCGTGAGACGTTCGCCCGTAACCCCGGGCAGGTGGCGTGTGTGCTGATGATGCCGTTCGGCGACGAGACGGCTCCCGAGGGCCACTTGCAGACGATCCGCGACATCGCGCACGAGCACGGGGCGCTGTTCGTCCTCGACGAGATGCGCTCAGGGTTCCGGCTGGGTCTGTCCGGTGCTCAGGGGCTCCTGGGTGTCCAGGCGGACGTCAGCACGTTCAGCAAGGCCATGGCGAACGGGCATCCGATCTCCGCCGTCGTCGGGCGGGCCGACGTGCTGTCCTGCCTGGCGCGGACCCGGATCTCGTCGACGTTCTACGCGGACCCGGCACCGATGGCCGCGGCGCTCGCCACGATCCGGATCCTGCGGGAGACCTCCGCGTCCGAGCGGATCTGGGAGGCCGGTTCCGCCTTCCAGGCCGGTCTGTCGGCGCTCGTCGACCGGCATGGTGTGCCGGCTCGGGTGGTCGGGTACGCGCCGATGCCGTTCTTGCAGTTCACCCACCCCGATCCGGTCGTTCGCGAGGGGATGAGCACGGCGTTCGCCGCCGAGGCGGCGCAGCACGGGGTGCTGCTGCATCCGGGCCACCAGTGGTTCCTGTCCGCCGCACACACCCGCGAGGACATCGAGTTCGCACTGCACGGCTGCGACCAGGCGCTGGCCGTGCTCGCGACGCAAGCCGCCTGATCCACACGCCAGGCCCCTCCCCTTGGGGCTCGCGCCACGGCGCCATCGTCGTGGCGCGCGCCTGCCCACCGGCGGTTGCCCGTCGGCGGCGGCTCAGATCCCTTCCCAGCTCGCCGACGAGATCGGCCGAAGCATTGAGGAGACCACGAGTGACGACACCCCGACTGATCGCGCCCTCGGACACGGAGCAGGCGACCAGAAAGCGGCTCATGGAGCTGTTCGCCGAGCGACCGATCCCCGATGACGCGCTGCTCGACCACCTCGAAGTCTTCATGCGGCCGCAGCGGATCAACGAGATCCTCACCCTCGAACAGCTCTATCAGCACATCCTCGGCGTCCACGGGATCATCGTCGAGTTCAGTGTCCGCTGGGGCCGCCACCTGTCCGTGTTCAGCGCGCTGCGGGCCCGCCACGAGCCGACCAACATGTTCAGGAAGATCGTCGGGTTCGACACCTTCACCGGTTTCCTCGACCCGGCCCCCCAGGACGGCGACTCGGACCGGGTCTTCCCGGGGAGCATGGCCGTGACGCCCGGCTACGAGAGTTACCTGGAGCAGGTCTTGCGCCTGCACGAGGCCGAGGCGCCGATGGCGCACATCCAGCGGTTCGAGTTGTGCAAGGGCGACGCTCCGGAGCAACTGGCCGCCTACCTGGAGCGCAACCCGCAGACGATCGTGGCGCTCGCCTACTTCGACATGGACCTGCACGATCCGACGCGCGCGTGCCTGGAGCTGCTGCGCCCGCACATGCCTGCGGGCAGTGTCCTGGCCTTCGACGAGCTGACGCACCCGGACTTCCCCGGTGAGACCGTCGCGCTGAAGGGCGCCGTCGACCTCGCCGGCCACCGCGTCCAGCGGTTTCCTCAGTCGCCGTACCCCGCGTTCGTGGTGCTGTGATGGGCGCCGTCACGCAGGTCCTGCGGTGGGCTGCCGGTGCGGACACCATCCCGGAGGACGAGGACTTCGACGATCGTGTGCTGCTCGATCTGGTCGGGCAGCACGCGCTCAGCGGCCGTCTGGAGCGTCGCCTTTCCACGGGGCCGGAATGGCTACGCCGTCGACTCGGTGGGCCCGTCGTGGTGATGCATGCCGACACCGTGGCGCTTGCCGAGGCTCACATGCGTGCGGTCGCCCGCATCGTGGCAGCGCTCGGCGAGCAGCCGCCGCCGGTTGTGGTGAAGGGGATCGCGACCGGGCTGCTCACCGGTGACAAGCATCTGCTGCGCTGCGGGGACATCGACCTGGTCTGTGCCGACGGCGGGCCGCTGATCGAGACGTTGACCCGGCTCGGCTACGAGCGGACCCGGGCACCATTCCTCCACGAACTCGGCGAGTTCACCCGTGAGGGCGTCGAGATCGACGTGCACGCCTACCTGCCGGTACCTGGGTACGGCGCGGTGCGCGACGCGGACCTCACGCCCCCAGAGCACGCGACGCCCTGGTACCGGCCGCGCCGTGTTCCCTCGATGCACGCGATCCGGCACCGCCGGCTGGTGGAGGGCGGCACCGTCACGGTGGGTCGGGTGGCGGTGCCCGACCCCTGCCTGCTGGCGATCGTGCTGTGCGCCCACGCGTTCTTGAACTTCACCAACATGTGGTCGCTGTCGCATCGCGCCAAGCCCTACGTGAAGCTGGCCGAGCTGGCCGACCTTCGCGCCCTGGTCCGGCACGAGGCCTTCGATACGCAGCGGTTCCTCGCGCTGGTCGCAGACCTGGACGCGTGGGACGCGGTGCGCTGGGCGGGCTGGGCGTCGACCGTGCTCCTCGGGAGGAATCCGCTGCCGGTGCCGGCTGGCACCGGCCCGTTTCCCCGCTGCCTGTGGTGGGACTTCTGGGCGCGGCTTCCGGTCGATGAGGAGGCGCTGCTCCTGCCCGGCTGGTTCGACCTTGCCGCCGTGGCCCCCGTGCTCGGGAGCCGGATCGAGCTGGACACCGGCCGCCCGGCGCCGCCCTGGACGGTCGAGGTCCGCTGCGACGGCGACCGGGTGACGGTCACGGTCGGCCTGCCGGAGCGCACCGGTGCGGCGGCCGAGCGCGGGCGGGTCGACTTCGGAGCGAGCGGGACGGAGTGGGTCCTGTCCGACGGGCAGTTGAGCGCTGTCGGCGGCCATGACACGTGTGAGCTGCTCTCCGGGCGGCGCGTCCGGCTGCGCTACCGCGTCGCCCGTGCGGGGGGCAAGGTGCTGGTCGGCGTGGCCGAGCAGGACGCCTCTGGAGCGCTGCTGTCGGCCGTGCTGCGTCCCGCTACCTGGCGGTCGGCGGATCCGGTGGGTGGCCGATGATCAGCGCGACTCAGCTTCCCGGATACTCCTGGGACCCGACCGGCCGGGTGGAGGCCGGCGTCCAAGCCCTGATCGGTGAGCGGCTGGCGGCGCTGCCGCCGGGCGCCGCCACGGTGGCAGCGCGGCTGCGCGAGGTCACTGGGGACTGCCGCCTCGTCGCGGTCTACCTGCGGCCGGACTCGCCCGATGCCGTCGTCCGGCTGTGTGAACGCCTGGCGTCCACTGAGAACGGTCAGGAGCGCGGCCGGCTGCAACACGAGATCGGGCGGTGCCGGTTCGCCCGCCCCGGCACGGCGGAGGTCAGCCTGACGGGCGACCTGGAGCAGGTGCTGACGGCGGCCGACCACCGCACCCGGGCCTACGTACCTGATCCCGAGCGTCGGGGCATGGTCGGTGCCCTGCTGGACGACTTCGGCGCGGGTTTCTCGGATTTCGTGGAGAGCCAGCACGAGGTGCCCGGACCGAACGCGCGCCTGCGTCAGGGCATCGTCAAGTCGTGGTGTCTGCCCGACGGCACCCGTGTGGTCAGTAAACGTGCCAACCCGGCCAAGCCTGGCCGGTTCGCCCAGGAACAGTTCGCCTACCGCGCCATCGCTTCCCGGCTCGCCGGCCCAATCACCTTTGGCCGGGCCCGGCGCCTTCGGCTCGCGCCCCTGCTCGCGACCGTCCGGGACGGCGCATCCGGGCATATCTACGCCGTCTGGCAGTGGGTTCCGGGTGAGACCGCCGAGTCGATGCTGCTGGCGCCGGGCGAGCACACGTCGCTGCTGCGCGACTACCGGGATTTGATGGACGCCCTGCTCGACCGCGGCATCCTCTGGGGCGACCTGAGTCCCCGCAACGTCCTCGTGCACGGCCGGGTGCACCATCTCGTCGACTTCGAGAAGACACAGCTCCCCAACGAGGACATCCCCGTTCCGCACGCGGATCGGGGCGCCTACTGCCGCGGTCAGGTCGGAGTCGAGGAACTCGGGGTCCTGTGCGAGGAAGCGCAGGTCCGCGCGTGCCTGCACGGCTACCTGGACCCCGACACATGGGACGTCGACGCGCCCGGCCCGGTGCCGTTCCCGCCGCGCCCGGAGGTGACGGCGGTTCTCGCCGGACGTGGCATCACCGCCCCGGACCTCGGTACCTACAACCGAGCCGACCAGCAGATCTGGGAGGTCCGATCGCCAGACCTTGACCCCACCACCGGGCAGCCCCGCTATCCGGGCCTGGTCAACTTCCGCGTCGAGCACTACCTGAGCTGTGCCGGTCGCAGCGACGCGGACGACTACGACCGCAAGACCACCGAGATCCTGATCTCAGGGCGCCGGTACGGCTGCTTCGACGATGCGGTCCAGGCCCTCGCCGACGCGGTGGACGAGGCGGAACGGCAATTCGTCGTCGCCGAGGTCGCCGAGCTCCTCGCAGGCAACGACACCGGGCCCGTGACCGCGCCGCACGCGGCGATCCGCGCGCTGGTGGATCGCATCGACGTCCTCGACACCGCCCGGCAGGATCCCGGCCGCTTCCGATCAACCTGCACGACTCTGCGAAAGGCAGGCCGATGACGCAACCTCTCTTGCCTGCATCCGTGTCCGTCTGCACGGATCAGGTCGTCCGCATCGGCCCGCTCACCCTGCGGATCGCCAGTGACCGGCCGGACTTCCCTGCGTTGCACTACTTCAGCCGAGCCGCCCGGATGCCCGACGGCACCGCGCCGGACGTGGAACTGTGGTGCCTGTCGGACGCCGTTCCCGGGCTGCCCGCCGATACCACGGCACGCGCACGCAACTTCGCCTCCTGCTACTACGTGACCGACCATTTCGGTCCACCGGTGCACATGTCCAGCTCAGGCAACCGGATCGTGCTCGTGGGCGACCACCTGGAGCGGCTGGTCTGGCCGTACGTCGTGAAGTACCTGCTCCTGCGGCACACCGTCACCGCCGGTGGACTCTTCCTCAAAGCAGCCGCCCTCGCCGTCGGCGACGGGGCGACGCTGATCGTCGGCCGCGGTGGCGCCGGCAAGTCCGTCCTGGTCTCCGGGCTGTGCCAAAACGGCGACGCGACGTTCATCACCAACTCACACGTGATCCTCGCAGGCGGCGCCGTCCAGGGAGTCGCGAGCACCATGCGGATGCGGCCCGGCCCCTGGCTGGACCAGGTCGGCACGGCGAGTGCTGCGGCCCTCGACCCGAGCGAGCGCCTCGTCGACCCGTACGACGCCTTCCCCCGCCACGCGGGCGCCGCGGTGCCGCTGCGCGCCGTGTGGATCGCCGACTTCCGCGCCCCTGGCGAACATGACGTGCAACAGCTGACCCCCGACGAGGCGGTCAGCGTCGCCGAACAGTTCGCCTTCGGGCTCAACGTCTACCGGCTCGAAGAGGACCTGCTGGACCTGTGCGGCGGCGACTACCGCGCCTTCGCCGCGCAGTACGGACGGATGCGCGCGCAGCTACACACGGCCGTCAACACCTGCCCCACCTACCGCGTGCGCTCGGACGTCCAGCTCACCGCACACCGCGACCAGCTTCTGCACCTGCTCTCTGACGGAGGTACATCATGAGGGGCGCCCTCATCGGCTACGGCACCATCGCGACCGGCCACGCCATCGGATACCGCAACACCGCGGGCATCGACGTGATCGCCGTCGTCGACCCCACCCCGGCCCGCGCAGAGGCCGCCCGCAGCGCCGGACTGCGCGCATACGCCACCTACGCGGAGATGATCGACCACGAGACTGTCGACTTCGTCGACATCTGCACACCGCCCGCCAGCCACGCCCAGTACATCGAACTCGGGCTGCGCGACGGTCTGCACGTGCTGTGCGAAAAGCCGGTGCTGATGCCGCACGAGGGTCGCTACGACCGCGTGCTCGACCAGATCGCGGCCTCGGACAAGGTCTTCTACCCCTGCCACAACTACAAGTTCGCGCCCATCTTGACGGAGATGGAACGGGTCGTGCAGAGCCCCGGCTTCGGCGACGTCCTGAGCGCCCGCTTCCGCACCCTGCGCCGCGGCCACGCCATCGGCGTCCCCGAGTGGAACCCGCACTGGCGGCGCGATCCGGTCATCGCCGGCGGCGGGATTCTCCGCGACCACGGCCCGCACAGCGTGTACCTGGCGACCCACCTGACCGGACGCACGCCGCTGGCCGTGTCCTGCCTGATCGGTTCCATGCGCCACGACGGGCACACCGGCACGGAGGACACCGCGAAGCTGATGATCCGGTGCGACGGCGACGTCCAGATCGAACTGGATGTGACATGGTCGGCCGGCTACCGCAACAGCTACTACTCGATCATCGGCAGCGGCGGCTGGGCCACCGTGGAGAACGATGACGTCCAGTACAGCCTGAACGGCAAGCCGCACCGTACGGCCCTGCCGTCCAACTTCGACGACCCGCGGCACAGCGATTGGTTCGCCGCGATGTTCGCCGACTTCCTGATCAAGACACGGCATCCGGAGCAGGCGGCTGCGCTGCTGGCCGAGACACTGACCACCTCCCTGGTGATCGATGCGGCCTACGCCTCCGCGGCCGACGACGGCCGGTGGGTCGACCTGACGCCGGCACGGGACCTGCTCATGGGCGCCGGACGATGACGACACCGACCGGCGACAGCGCCGCCCCGGCGACACTCGAGGAAATCCGGGACTGGCTCAGCTGCAGGCCCACCGCCCGATCCGTGCTCGCCACCGGCTGCTTCGACCTCCTGCACGCGGGGCACCTGTCCTTCCTGGAGCAGGCGAGACGACTGGGTGACCTCCTGGTCGTCGGCGTGAACAGCGACCTGTCGGTACGGGGCCTCAAGGGCCCGAGCAGGCCCTTCGTCGGCGAACGCGAACGTGCCGCCCTCGTGGGCGCTCTGAAGTGCGTCGACCGGGTGTTCCTCTACGACGAGCCCACCGCCGACCGTCAGATCCGCTTCCTGCGTCCGCAGGTCTTCGCCACCGCGCGCGCAAGCCTCTCCGCGTACCCGAGCGAAGTGGCGGCCTCCGAAGAGGTCGCGGCACACGTGCACGCGATCGACCGGATCACGTCGTACTCCACGACCGGACTGGTCGACGCCCTGCGAGCGTCCCAATGACCGAGACCGTTATCGCCACCGGCAGCGCCCCGTGGATCCCGGTGCCGCATCTGATGGAGCTGGTTCGCGCGGACTCCTACCCGCCGGAGTACCTGACCACCGCGGCGTTCGGCCTCGTGTCCGATGCCCGAGGCCACCTGTTGCTGACGCACGTCAACCTGCCCGGACGCTGCTGGGACGTGCCTGGTGGACACACCGACCCGGGCGAGGACGCCCGGCAGGCCGCGGCGAGGGAGATCGCAGAAGAGACCGGGTTCCTCGTACCGGCCGAGGCACTGATGCTGCTCGGGTGGCAGCGCTTCACGCTGCGCGAAAGGCCACCTGCCAGCTACCCCTACCCGTTCCCGGTGTCGTACGCGCTGATGTTCACCGCGCGGACTGAACACGCCGGTCCGCCGGTGGAACCACCCCCGGACTCGGAGTGCGGGCCTGCTGGATGGGCAGCCCCTGCGCTGGTCCGGCAACGGTGCGCGACCTGTACCTGGCTGCCCTTCCTCGACGCGCTGCACGAGGTGTGATGCCACCCGCTGCTGCGGGATGCTCAGGAGGCTGAGCATCCCGCGTCGAATATGAGGAGACACCGACAGGTCGCCTCGTAGCTACGCCTTTGGACCGCTCGGTAGAGGCTCTTCGAGCGGCTCGAAGCCCTCAGGCAGCGGGATCCCGAACCGCTGGCACAGACGGGGCACATCGTGGCGATCGACATCACGAGCCTCGTATCCTGTGTGCCAACGCACAGCCCACTCAGCCGACTCGCACCGCACCGCCGTGCCGGCGATCGATCCATGTCCGGCAAGTGCTTCAGCCGGGAAAGGGCCACCATCCACTACGGATCCGTAGTGCAGTGATCCGTCGGCGAGGGGCTCATATAGGTGCAAGTCCACTCGCAACCGATTGCCGTCGTGCAGGACGAAATTCCACGGCCTGTCGTTCGGCCACGGGAAGATCCGGTCGACACCAACCTCTGCGAACGCGCGGAACAACCGCTCAAGATGTGCGGCCGGCGCCCATACATCGAGGTCGGAATGTGGTCGCGTCTGCTCCCCGAGCAGCGCATCCACGCCCCACCCGCCGCCAACACACGCATCTACGCCGTGGGCGTCGAGCCGCTCCACAAGCACGACTACATCCTTGGCTGACATCGAATACTCGCTCACTGCATCAGGGTAGAGGCTAGCTCGACCCCACATCTGACGATTTCTAGGAGGACAGCCGGAATACGCCGGAAACGTGCCGTAGGCCGCTGTGATCAACCCCGACGGCGGGCGGCGGGGTCGTGCTCAGCAACGTGTCGGGCGACGGCGTCGACTCCGGGGCGAGCGTAGCGTTCCAGGGACCGTACAACGACTCGACACCGTCTTCCAGCATGCCCGTTCCCTCTCATCCGCCCAGAGGCCGCTACCAGAACGAGCCTGGCTCCCCAGCGGACAGCGAGCCGATCAGCTCGCCGCCGCGCACACCGCCGTCCTCACCTCCACAGGAGCCCGCTAATGACCGCTGCCCCGACCTCCGGCTTCTCCGCTTTCGCTCTGGAACCATTCCCTGAGCTGAAGATGGGCGACGACCTGGCAGGCACCATCGCCAGCGTCCTCACTCGTACCGGCCTCGAGCTGAAGGACGGCGACGTCGTGGTGGCCGCCTCGATGTGGTTTCCAATGCGGAGAAGCGGCACGTCGATCTGACCAGCGTCGCCCCTGGCCCCGAGGCCGTGGAGCTGTCCGCCAAGACGGGCAAGCCCGCCGAGATCGTGCAGCTCATCTTGGACAATTCCACCTCGCACTTCCTGGCGACGGAGCGCGGCCCGATCATCGCCCGGCACACCCTGGGCTACCAGTTCACCTCCGCCGGGATCGACCGCGCTGGCAGCGAGGGTGCGTGGCTCCTCCCGGAGGACCCGGATGCCTCCGCCCGCGCGCTGCGTGACGCGCTGATCGCCTGCACCGGCGCAACCGTGGCCGTGGTCATTGCAGATTCCGACGGCCGCGCCGACCGGCGCGGAGCCACCGTCATCTCTATGGGAGCCGCCGGAATCTCCCCGCTGCGGACCACCGAGCACGGCGGCAAGCGGCAGGAGGAGACCTTCACCGACCTGATCGCCGCGGCGGCCGGGATCATCCTCGGGCAGCGCGGCCGTGGCGCTCCGGTCGCCGTCCTACGCGGCATCGCCTACACGGCGAGCGGCGAGGGCGTGGCCGCGATGCTCCACCACCGTCCGTGACGTGATCAGGTCCCCTGCGGCTCGGGAAGCACGCGAACGACCAGGGCATCGAGGCGTTCTTCCAGGGCGCGACGGGCGTCCGGCGCGATGGTGTCCAGGGCGACCATGGCGGTCACGATGACGTCGCACAGCTCCTTCTGTACGTCTGCCCAGTCGTGCGAGTGACCTTTCCTCGGGTTGGCTCCCATCGCCCCATGTACGGCCTCGGCAACCTCCCCGAACTCCTCCCCAATCTTCAGCACGCGAAGCAGCCGCACATCGGCCGACCCCGCCTGCTCGGCCTCGTCGTCCAGCCACTTCCGCAGGCGGCCAACCTGCTCCCAGGTGCGGTCTCCCATGAGGGTCCTCCTCGATCGTCAAAACAGTGCCGGCGCCAGATCGGCGGCCCGGTCGGGGGCGGTCACGGTGAGCGGCGCCGCCGGCCGCCCGTTCATGTGGGCGCCCATCGCGGCGAAGGCGGCGATCTGCTCGTCCGTGACCATCGTGGCGTTCGTGCAGATGCCGACGCCCATGCCGGCGTCATGGAAGGCGGCGGCTACCTCGACCAGGTCCTCGTGCATGAACGGCTCGCCGCCGGTGAGCGTGACGCGGTTGACGCGGGCTTCCGCCATCTGGGGCACCAGCCGCTCCCGCACCTGGTCGAGGGGCATGTAGTCCCCGCGCTTCGTCGCGGAGACGAAGCAGTGCTTGCAGCTCTCGTTGCAGGGTTCACAGATCTGCACGAGGGCCTTGCGGTGCGGGTGGTCGACGGAGGTGCGGAAGTAACACGAGGTGGCCTGGTCGGACGTGATGAGGGTGCGGGCGGTCAACGTTCCTCCACTGTGTCGGAGCGCCGCGTGTCGGCCGTCAGTACGGCCCAGGGCGGCGCGTGATGTGAGCTGGAAGGGGTCTTGGGCCGTCCGGTGGCACCGGGCGGCCATCTCCTCCGCGAAGCGGGCGATCGCCTCTGCGGTGTAGCCGTAGAACTGGCCCCGGACCGTGTCGTCGTCACCGGGCGGGACGTCCTCGCCCCACTCGATGACGTGGCACGCGCTGCGGTGTGTCGACCAGTGCACCCGGACCCGTGGGAAGCCGGGGTGTCCGGCGAGCGCGTTACGCACGAGGTGCGTGGTGGTCCGGTTGTCGGCGCTGATGTACCCGCCGCGCCGCTGGCCGCCGACCGGCACGGCCAGGTAGCCGATGCTGTCCACGACGACCACGGGCCCGGCGGTGATGAGCGTTGGAGCGGCCAGCCGCGCCCGGTGCCAGGACGCTTCCCACTCGTCGCGCCAGTCGGCCGGGCGTACTTCCACGGGCACACTGACGCGTCGCCGTACGGCCACGCTGAGCAGTCGAGAAGTCAAGGGAGTCTCCCGGTGGGGGCGTTGCGAGCGGGGAGAGGGGCGAGGGCCCCGGCAGGCGGCAGCATGGGGTGGGCCGGGGCCCTCGAGTCCCGGGCGGCCATCGGCCCCCACGACGGACTGCCCGGGAAGTGTTACCTGCCTCCGGCCGGGACGCTGCGCCAGGTTGCAGCGTCGGGCGGTGAGCGGGGAGCCAGTCGTGCCACGACCGGCCGGAGACAGGGACCTGGATAGATCAGGGCACGAGGTGGACCACCAGGGCGACGGCCAGGCCCACGAGGAGCACGTCGTACGCCCCGGCCAGCCACGTGAGCAGCGGGTGCCGCTTGCGGATGATCCGCCAGGCGGCCAGCCCGGTACGTCCGTCGGCCTGCGCGCGCAGCCCGAAGGCACGCAGGGATACGGACACGTACTGGACGGGCGGGCTGCTCTGCTGGGGGGCGTCCATGGCGATCCTTTCCGGATCAAGGGAAGGGGTGTAGCGGGGTTCGTCAGGCCGAGGTGACGCCACGGCGGTTGTGTGCTTTCACCAGCGCTTTGAGACGCCAGATGCACGGCTGGCTGCAGTAGAACGGGGGCGTCGCCCTATCCGTTGCTGATGCCGAGGACCAGGACGCAGAGCAGCGCGGCGAGGGTCACCACGTAGAGGATTTGGCGGGTGCGCTCAGTCACCGGCCGTCTCCTCCTCGGGAGCCACGTCGGCCCACACGCGCTTCCCGAACGAAAGAGTGTCGACTCCCCACCACCCGCGGCTAAGCGCCTTCACGATCTCCAGGCCCCGCCCGGACTCCTCGTTTGCGCTGGCGGCCCGGGGCCGCGGGTGTCTCCGCGACAGGTCCACCACGGCGACCCGGACCCGCTCGCGGCTCAGTCGCGTCACGGTCACCCGGACCGAGTCGCGCCGCGCGTGCTTCACCGCATTCGTCAGCAGCTCGCTGACGAGGACCTCGGCGACGTCCCGGACACCACTCATGCCCCAGACGTCCAACGCCAGGCCCACCAGGCGCCGGGCATGGCGCGCGGACTCCGGGACTCTCGGCAGCGTCTCGGTGTAAGCGGGCAGCGTGCCCGTTCCGGTCTCGACCATGAAGAGCGAACCAATCGGGCTTCGTTCAGCCGCCCCCGAGGGAGCCGGCACCGGGGCGGCGGCCGGGATACGGACGGTGGTCTCACGCATCCTGGCGACCCTTCGAGCGGGCGAGGACATCTCGGCCGAGGGCCGCCAGAGCGACGACACGCTCCGGCGGGCACAGGAGGCCGGGGCCGTCGAGTGGCGACACCCACCATGGCCCGCCGTCATCGACGGGTGCGGTGATGTCCGGCGAAGGGACCAGGAACAGGGCGCGCCGATGGAGCGTCGCGACCCACGGCAGAGGCTTGCTCAGTCGGGCAACGCGGGCCGGGAGCAGCGCGGTGTACGAGCCCTGGTGCTTGAAGCCGTAGGGGCTGTAGAACAGTGGCCCGAACTCCAGCGCTTCGGCGAGCGGGCCGGCGCACTCCTGGGGAGTGTCGAGGCCCACGGCCGCGTGGAGGATGCCGGCCGGGATCGCTGCGGCGGAGAACAGGACGCCGGGCCGCAGCCAGGCCGCCCCTCTCTCTTCCCACTCTGTCTTCGCCTGCGGGAGCGATGGCGCCGACGACAACAGCCAGTGCCCGGAGGCCATCTGCCGTTCGAGCCTGGTCGTCACCGCGGACCCGTGCACTGTCCTTGGCAGGGGCGTCTTGGTCATTCCAGCCCTCTTGTCCACTCGGGGAGGAGGGCAGCCAGCGCCTGGTGCAGTGTGTCTGCGTCCGTGAGCTGGATCGTTCCCCGCCGCGGAGGCACAAGCCAGTACGCGCCAGGCGGCCTGCGACGGTTCGCGGGCGGAAGGTTGAGGTCCCTCGTGACAACCAGCGGTCCATCGGCCGGGATCGGGGGCCAGCCGGCGGTCGCACCCGTCTCGACAAAGAAGTAGACGGCGCGTGTGGGCCCTTCCGGATCCACGGCGACGGTTCCAGGCGGATTCAGCTGAGTGAGCGCCTGGAGGCCGTAGTACCTGCCGACCCTGATTGCCTCCCCCCCCTGGCGCGCTATGGCGTCTTTCGAGCGTGCGAAGACGGGCAGCGGCTCTGTCAACACCTGAGTCTCATCTCGTCGGTGACTGCGGTGAGCAGGAAGCTATGCCGCATTCAGACCAACGACCCGAACTGAGAGTTCGGGGGAACTCCTAGTTCGGGTTCACGTGATGCCGAGGCGTTCAGCGAGGTTGGACGCCTGCCGCCGGTAGGTCGGGCGTACACGGTGGAGGAGACCCGTCACCATGTCGAGCGCGAGGGAACTGCGTGTCATGTCCTCGAGACTCAGCTTCTCCAGGTCCAGGAGGTGCACGAGGAGAGCCGCGTCGTCTCGCCGGAGGTCGTAGCAGCGTGCGAGGTTGAGCGTGAATGTGAACTGCCGTTCACGGCTGGGGAGTCGGGAGATATCGACCTCGTCGGCCAGGCGTAGCCCTTCTGCGCTCTGACCGGCGAGCATTTCGATGCTGAGGGCGTGCAGGTGGATGTTGACCGGGCCGAAGACGGTCCACATGACGTTGGAGTCGCCAGCTCGCTTGCCGAGCGGAGTTGCCTTCTGGAGGAGGCGCTCGCGGGCCTCCCACCACTTCTTGTTCTGCGCTTCCGCTACGACGCGGACGAGTTCCAGCGCCCCTTGCATTGCCGCAGTGTCTGTACTCGCCGGCACGGTGCCGAGTTCGTCGATCGCGGTGCGGGCGACCTCCGCTGCTTCCTGCGCGCCGTCGTCCTGAGAGAGGAGGCAGTGCCCTATGTTCCAGTGCGCCGCAGCGAGCCGGATCGGATCGTCCGCCTCCTCCGCCGCGCGGCGGGCCCGGTCGGCGACCATGAGGGAGAGGTCGAGGCGGCCCGATCGGCGGCAGTAGGAGCGCAGCAGGCCGTACAGGTCGGCCGCTGCACGGAGGACATCGCGCCGTGCCGTTGCGTCGCTCGATGTGCGGTGCGCTCGGATGGAGTGCTCTACGTCCTCGATGAGGGCCGGGAGCACGGTCTCGATTTCGGTGAACCGCTCCTCGCTGGTCTGCCAGGTTCGCCACGCCGCTTCAACGCGCTCCCGGAGCTCCGTCGGGCCCGCAGCCGCGTCTTTGCGAGTCGAGCCGTACCCCATGAGCGCCCGAGTGACCTTCGGTGCGGTTGTCAGCGAGGGCGGAGCCTTCCTGGGCGGTTCGTCGGATAAAAGCGCCCCAACTGGGACGTCAAGCTCGGCGGCGATCCGTGTCAGGAGCTTGGGTGAGGGCGTGCGCTTCCCGTTCTCGATCATCGAGAAGTACCGCTCGGAAACCTCACACAAGCCCGCGACGGCCGCCAGAGATCGGTTACCGTGCTTCTTCCGGTAGTGCCTGATTCGTGCCCCGATGGGCAGCTTCGGTTCCACCATGCGCCCTCCTGTATCGCGAGCGTAGGGGAAACCGCCCCGCCGCCGGGACCTTCCGCCACTATCGGGGGACACGTTGTGATCAAACCCCGGGGAGGGACGGCACGTATGCCTCGTCTGGTTCTGTGGGACATCGACCACACACTCATCGAGTCGCGCGGCGTCGGGCGCGAACTATCCGCGGCGGCCTTCGAGCAGGTGACTGGTCAGCGCATGCGGGATCAAGCGAAGATCGATGGCATCACAGAGGCCGTCATCTTCCGGGAGACCGCGAAGCTCCACGGCCTCACGACGAGCCGAGCCGACTTCGGGCGATTCGCCCAGGCCCTCGCCGAGCAGCACGTCCAACACGCTCGGGAGCTGAGGGAACGCGGGTCCGCGCTCCCCGGCGCGGCAGTGGCCCTAGACGCCCTCGCCACAGCAGGCGTGCGACAGACCGTAGTGACGGGCAACGTCCGCAAGGTCGCTGAGATCAAACTCAACGTCTTCGGCCTCGACACGCACATCGACTGGAACGCCGGTGCATACGGAGAGGAGGCGGACCTCCGCCCCGCCCTCGTCGACCTCGCCCTCACCCGCTCATCACATGTGGCGGCTCAGACGGTGCTGATCGGTGACACTGCTGCGGACGTCGAAGGCGGGCGCGAGAACGGCGTACGCGTCATCGCTGTCGCGACTGGCCGGACCTCCGCAGCCGAGTTGCGTGAGGCGGGCGCCGATGTCGTCCTCGACGACCTGACCGACACTGCCCTCCTCCTCAAGCTCGTCACGAACCCGACGTAGGACGAGACTTCGGCTGCCAGCCCACCTCGGGCCGCTGGTACTCGGCCTACACAACACCAACGTCACCGTCGTCTCCCAGGCGACGATCGACCACGTCGTCCCTCTGGCCAACGCCTGGCGTTCCGGAGCCGACACCTGGACTGCCACCCGGCGCAAAGCCTTCGGTAACGACCTCAAAGACCCTCAGCTCGTCATCGCCTCCTCGTCCTCCAACAGCAGCAAAGGCGACTCCGGCCCCGACGCCTGGAAGCCCTCGAATACCGCGTTCTGGCGCACCTACGCCAAGGACTACACCCACGTGAAGTACACCTTCGCTTGAACACCACCGGCACGGAGAAGAGCGCACTGTCTGCTCCTGACCCGGGCCGACTGCCGCGAGCGAGCACTGGTCGGCAAGCTGTTGGGGTCTGGTCCTGCCTGACCAGCCCAGGGCGAAACTGCTGCCGTCCAGGGCTCCTTCAAGAAGACACTGCGTGGCATTCCAGAGGTGTGGCAGCGTAGTTGCAGGCCGGGTCTGTCACTCCCCCCGTGGTGACGGACCCGGCCTGGCTGTGCTCGACCGCGGCGGTCCAGTCGCCGTCGCGGTCCGGTAGCAGCACCGCGCACTCCCATTCGGCCGCCAGGCGCATCGTCCAGCCCTCCTGCGCGGCAGCCGGCTGCTCCTGCACCGGGGTTGCGGTGGCCGGGCCAGCCGGGGTCAGCTGCGCACAGCGGTGGAGCGCCCGTCGCCTCACCCCCACCTCACTTGGCCCGGGTCTGTCAACTCGGTCGGGTGAACCCGCCCGCGATCGCAGAACCCTGCGGGCGCTGGTACGTACTGCCTGGCATGGAGCCGATCAATGACGCGCATGTGGCAGAGCCGGGGCTGGTCGTGGTGGAGGTGGCTGCCGCCGATGACGAGACGGCGTTCGCCTTCCAGGCCGCGCTCGCTAACGAGCTCGGGGGAAATACGGGCTGGGGTGGTCGGCCGTGACATGGGAAGGGCCGTGCGGGTTAGGTGAGTTGTGAAGCTGACCTGGGCCCGCACGGCCTGCTCCCATCCTGCCCTGTCCGGGGTCTGCCGCGCACACTTCGGCGAGTTGTTTGCCGAGCTCGCCGGCCCGTGGGAGGCCGCACGGCAGTCCGCACTGTGGACGGCACGCGGTGGCCAACGCCGACGGGCGGCCGGGGCCGGACGCAAGCCGAAGCTGGTCTTCCTCGACCGGCTGCTGATCACCCTGGTGATCCTGCGCCACCAACTGCCGCACGAGGTCCTCGCCGAGTTGTTCGAGGTGGACCGCTCCACTGTCTCCCAGGCCGTTCGGCAAGTACGGCCATTGCTTGCAGCCCGTGGCTTCGCCGTGCCCGACCGGCCCGGGGTGCGGCTGAAGACACTGGAGGACGTGTTCGCCTACGCCGAAGCCGAGGGCGTCGAGCTGAGGCTCGACGGCGCCGAGACCCAAGTACGGCGCCCGCAGGCGTCACGCCCCGGACGCCGGGCCTTCGTGTCCGGCAAGCGCAGGCAGAACACCATCAAGTCGACCACGTTCAGCGACGGGCAGG
>NZ_JBSFLQ010000047.1:0-26938 GCF_053599115.1 Streptomyces sp. NPDC001020
GGCCTGGCTGCACACCTACAATCACCACCGCGGACACACCGCGCTCAAGGGCCAACCACCCGCCAGCCGCGTCCACAACCTCACGGGTCAGTACATCTAGTGCCCCAACAGGCAACGTTTGCCCCGTCGCGACGCCCGGCACGCCCTCTCGCCGCACCGGCCGAAACCCCAAGTACATCCAGTACGAGGGCTTCCGGCCGGCACGCCAAGAGGACGCACCGGACGCCGCTCCTTTACGGGCAAACGTTGGCTGCCGGGGCACTAGGAACCGTAGGGCCGGTGCGCACGGGCGTACGGGCGGTGCGCACGGGCGTACGGGCGGTGCGCACGGGCGTACGGGCGGTGCGGTGGCGCCGCCCGCGGCCCGTGCGGAGCGTCCGCGTCAGCGGCGCGGCCGCTCCAGCCCCAGTACCCGGTCCTTCAGGGCCGGGAACTGCTCCCGGGTCGTCGCGACCTTCACCGGGTCGAACTCCACCGTGAGGACCTCCTCGTCGGGTCCCGCTTCGGCGAGGACCTCGCCCCAGGGATCCACCACGATCGAGTGACCCGCCTGCGGAACTCCCGCGTGGGTACCGGCCGTTCCGCAGGCAAGGACGTACGCCTGGTTCTCGACCGCCCGTGCCTGGGCCAGCAGCGTCCAGTGGGACCGGCGGCGCTCCGGCCAGCCCGCCGGGATCACGAGCATTTCGGCCCCCGCGTCCACGAGTGAGCGGAACAGTTCGGGGAAGCGGAGGTCGTAGCAGGTGGCCACGCCGACGGTGGTCTCCGGCAGACGTACCGTCACCAGCTCGTCTCCCGCGCCCATCAGCACGGCCTCGCCCTGGTCGAAGCCGAAGCGGTGGATCTTGCGGTAGGCGGCGGCCAGTTCACCGGAGGGGGAGAAGATGAGCGACGTGTTGTAGAGGGTGCCCTCACCCACGGCGGAGCCACCGTCGGGCACGGAGCGTTCGGGGATCGAGCCAGCGTGCAGCCATACGCCCGCGTCGCTCGCCGCCTTCGCCATCGCCTCGTACGTCGGCCCTTCGAGCGATTCGGCCTCGGCCGCGAACCGGTCGTAGGCGAAAGCCCCGGTCGTCCACAGCTCGGGCAGCACCACCAGATCCGCTCCGACCTGTTCGCGTACGAGCGAGGCGGCTCGCCGTCGGCGTGAATCGACCGATTCCTGTTCGTCTACCCGGATCTGAATGAGGGAGGCGCGCACGCTACCACCGTCCTGGCATTCGGGCCCTTCACTACGGGCCTACGATCGTCATACGAAAGCACTGCCGGGGTGCCTGGCAGCAGCGTAACTTAACGCTCCAAGACACCCGCCGACAGTCGCCTCCCGTCGACACTGCCGTCACCATCGCCCGTGCACCGACCGCTTGAGGGGTCCCGTTCCCGTGAGTCTGCATCCCACTCTTCAGCCCTACGCCGACGCCTGGACCCACTCCGTCGAAGCGATATCCGAGCTGGTGCAGCCGCTCGTGGAGAGCGAGTGGAACCGGCGTACGCCCTGCCCCGGCTGGTCGGTGCGTGACGTGGTCTCCCACGTCATCGGCCTGGACTGCGAGATGCTCGGCGACCCGCGCCCCATCCACACGCTCCCGCGCGACCTGTTCCACGTCACGAACGAACACCAGCGGTACATGGAGATGCAGGTCGATGTCCGCCGTCACCACACGGCGCCGGAGATGACGTCCGAGCTGGAGTACACGATCATCCGCCGCAACCGCCAGTTGCGGAACGAGTCGCGGGACCCGGGCACCAAGGTGCGCGGCCCGCTCGGCACCGAGCCGACCCTCGAAGAGGCCATGCGCTACCGCGCGTTCGACGTGTGGGTGCACGAACAGGACCTGCGCGCTGCGCTGGGCGTCCCGGGGAACCTGGACTCGCCGGGCGCGCACATCGCCCGGGACGAGCTGCTGGCCGCGCTGCCGAAGGTCGTCGCCGAGGACGCCGGGGCGCCCCCCGGTTCGGCGATCGTCCTCGACATCCACGGCCCCGTCGAGTTCCTGCGCACGGTCCGGGTCGACTCGGAGGGCCGCGGTTCGATCGACAGCGCGCCTTCGCTGGGCCCGGCGGTGACGCTCACGCTCGACTGGGAGACCTATGTGCGCCTGGCCTGCGGCCGTGTCACCGCGGACGCCGTGGCGGACCGCATCAAGGCGGAGGGCGACTCGGAACTGACGGCGGCACTGCTGCGGCTGTTCGCGGTGACGAACTAGTGCCGCGACGGGCAAACATTGCCTGTTGCGGCACTAGCGCCGCCGTGGCAGCCCACGGGCGTTGACGGGGGCAGCGGCAGGCCCGCGCGCCCCCGACCCCGTTCGGTAGAGGCCGAGCACCCCGCTCAGTCCTCCTCCCGTTCCTTCTCCGCCAGGTGGATCACACACACCGCCACCGCGATCACCAGCGCCGGGTCCGCGTCGTCGCGCACGATGTCGACACCGTATGTCTCACGGACGTGCAGCCAACGGCGGGAGATCTGCGCGAGCAGTTCCCCGTCGTGGTCGACGGCGAACTCACGGTCGAGGATCTTGCCGCTGACGTCGAGTTCCGTACCGTCCGCCAGCACCACGCGGTAGTGGTTGCGCAGCAGGGACAGGCGCTTGCGTTTGATCGTGGCCAGCCGGTCGCCGACGCGCTCGATGATCATCGTGTCGCGCAGCGCGAACATCTTCTGGTGGATGTCGATCAGGACGTGGCCCTGCCTGTCCTTGATCTCGAACGTGTCCCGCAGCCGCATCGCCTTACCGTCGACGAGGAACACCTTGTTGCCGTGCTGGTCCTCGATCCAGTAGTCGTCACCGAAGCCGAGGAGCCGGTCGCGTACCAGGAATCTCATAGGGTCAGGACTTTCCCCCGTCCCGGGTCCGAAACGCCGCCGGTAGGCCGACGGACTGACTCCGGTGGGGGTGCGGGCTTCGGTCGCGGGCGAGTCCCCCCGCCGTTCGGCAGGGGACTCGCGCACGGACCGCCTCAGGAAGCGAGAGGGGCCGTCAGCCCTCGAGGAAGGCCACCAACGTGTTCGTCAGCAGATACGGGTCCTGCGCGCCGCACAGTTCGCGGGCGCTGTGCATCGACAGGATCGCCGTGCCGATGTCGACCGTCTTGATGCCGTGGCGGGCCGCCGTGATGGGGCCGATGGTGGTGCCGCAGGGCATCGCGTTGTTCGAGACGAAGGACTGGAAAGGCACGTTCGCCTTCTCGCAGGCCGCCGCGAAGATCGCGCGGCCCGAACCGTCCGTGGCGTAGCGGTTGTTGACGTTGACCTTGAGGATCGGGCCGCCGTTGACGCGCGGGTGGTGTGTCGGGTCGTGCCGCTCCGCGTAGTTGGGGTGGACGGCGTGACCGGTGTCGGAAGACAGGCAGACCGTGCCGGCCAAGGCGCGCGCCCGGTCGTCGTAGGAGCCGCCCCGGGCGAACACCGAGCGTTCCAGCACCGAGCCGAGCAGCGGACCGTCGGCACCGGTGTCCGACTGGGAGCCGTTCTCCTCGTGGTCGAAGGCCGCGAGCACGGGGATGTAGGAGAGGGCGGCGTCGGCGGCGGCCACGGCCGCGAGCGCCGCGGTGGCCGCGTGCACCGACAGCAGGTTGTCCATGCGCGGGCCCGCCACCAGTTCCTTGTCCCGGCCCAGGTAGGACGGCGCCTCGATGGAGTGGGTCATCAGGTCCCAGCCCGCGACCTCACCGGCCGCAAGGCCCGCCTCCTCCTCCAGGAACGCGATCAGGTCGCCGTCCCGGACGTCGTCGCCAAGGCCCCAGATCGGCTGCAGATGGCGCTGCGTGTCCAGCTTCAGGCCCTCGCTCGAGACCGAGCGGTCCAGGTGGATGGCCAGCTGGGGCACGCGGAGCAGCGCCCTGTCGACGTTCACCAGGCACGACGAGCCGTCGCGCAGGGACAGTCGGCCGGACAGGCCCAGGTCGCGGTCCAGCCAGGAGTTGAGCAGCGGACCGCCGTAGATCTCCACCGCGACCTGCCGCCAGCCGTGCGCGCCGCTGTCCGGCCGCGGCTTCACCCGCAGGTTCGGGGAGTCGGTGTGCGCGCCCACGATCCGGAACGGCGTGTGCGGGTCGGCGCCTTCGGGGACGTACCACGCCACGATCGCGCCCCCGCGCAGCACGTACTTGCCGCCGCTCGTCCCGTCCCACGCGTCCGTCTCCGCGACCTGTCGGAAGCCGGCCTTCTCCAGCCGCTCGGCGGCGTTCGCCGCCGCGTGATACGGCGACGGGCTCGCCGCCAGGAAGGACATGAGGTCGTCGGTGTGACCGCGGTCGAAGCGGGGGCTTTTACTCATGGATTCACCTTAACGACGTACGAGGGCCCGCTCCTCGTGGTGGGAGCGGGCCCTCGTAAGGAGGATGTGGAGGCTTGCAGGACTGGCCGGACGCAAGGATTCCGGTCAGCCGGCCGTGGATGCCCTGGGCGCCGGGACACCGGCGCCCACCGCCGCGCCAGGTCCTAGAACGCGGCCTCGTCCAGCTCCATGAGGTCCAGGTCCACGCCCTGGGACACCTTGCGGGCCAGGGTCACGCCCGGCAGGACGTTGGCCGCGAAGAACTTCGCCGCCGCGATCTTGCCCGTGTAGAAGGCCTGGTCCTTGGCCGAGGCGGTCTCGAGCTTCTCGGCGGCGATCGCGGCACCCTTGAGCAGCAGGTATCCGACGATCACGTCACCGGAGGCCAGCAGCAGGCGGGTGGTGTTCAGGCCCACCTTGTAGATGTTCTTGACGTCCTGCTCGGTGGCCGCGAGGTCGGTCAGCATCACGCCGACGATCGCCTCCAGCTCCGCGGTCGCCTTGGCCAGGTGCTCGCGGGCGCCCGCCAGCTGCTCGCCGCCCGTCCCGAGCTCCAGGAACTTCTTGATGTCCTCGGCGACCGAGTTCAGCGCGGCGCCCTGGTTGCGGACGATCTTCCGGAAGAAGAAGTCCTGGCCCTGGATCGCGGTCGTGCCCTCGTACAGGGTGTCGATCTTGGCGTCGCGGATGTACTGCTCGATCGGGTACTCCTGCAGGAAGCCGGAGCCACCGAAGGTCTGCAGCGACTGGGCGAGCTGCTCGTAGCCCTTCTCGGAGCCGTAGCCCTTCACGATCGGCAGGAGCAGGTCGTTCAGCGCGTGCTCCGCCTTCGCGTCCTCGCCGTTCGCCTCCTTGACCGCGATCGCGTCCTGGACGGAGGCGGTGTGGAGGACGAGGGCGCGCATGCCCTCGGCGTACGCCTTCTGCGTCATCAGCGAGCGGCGCACGTCGGGGTGGTGGGTGATGGTGACCTTGGGCGCGGACTTGTCCATGAAGTTCGCCAGGTCCGGACCCTGGACGCGCTCCTTGGCGTACTCCAGCGCGTTCAGGTAGCCGGTGGACAGCGTGGAGATCGCCTTCGTGCCGACCATCATGCGGGCGAACTCGATGATGCGGAACATCTGGCGGATGCCGTCGTGCTTGTCACCGATCAGCCAGCCCTTGGCCGGGTGACGGTCGCCGAAGGT
Source organism: Streptomyces sp. NPDC001020 (assembly GCF_053599115.1). Lineage (NCBI taxonomy): Bacteria > Bacillati > Actinomycetota > Actinomycetes > Kitasatosporales > Streptomycetaceae > Streptomyces > Streptomyces sp. NPDC001020. The sequence continues at coordinate 5,468 of NZ_JBSFLQ010000047.1, forward strand.
CATCTCGCAGGTGTTGGAGGCCTTCAGGCCCATCTTGTGCTCGACGTTCGTGGCGTAGACGCCGTTGCGCTCGCCCAGCTCGCCGGTCTCGAAGTCGAAGAGGTACTTCGGGACGAGGAAGAGGGACAGGCCCTTGGTGCCGGGGCCGGCGCCCTCGGGACGCGCCAGGACGTAGTGGAGGATGTTCTCCTCCATGTCGTGCTCACCGGAGGTGATGAAGCGCTTCACGCCCTCGATGTGCCAGGAGCCGTCCTCCTGCTGGATCGCCTTGGTGCGACCGGCGCCCACGTCCGAGCCGGCGTCCGGCTCGGTGAGCACCATGGTGGAGCCCCAGGTCTTCTCGACCGCGATCTCGGCGATCTTCTTCTGGACCTCGGTGCCCTCGTCGAAGAGGATGCGGGCGAACGCCGGACCGGAGGCGTACATCCACAGCGCCGGGTTCGAGCCGAGGATCAGCTCCGCGTACGCCCAGATCAGGGACGGCGGGGCGGTGGTGCCGCCGATCTCCTCCGGCAGGCCGAGGCGCCAGTACTCGGAGTCCATGAAGGCCTTGTAGCTCTTCTTGAAGGACTCCGGGATCGGGGCGGTGTTCGTCTCGGGGTCGAAGACCGGCGGGTTACGGTCGGCGTCCGCGAAGGACTCCGCCAGCTCGTTCTCCGCGAGGCGGGTCAGCTCTTCGAGGATGCTCTTGGCGGTGTCCGGGTCCATTTCCGCGAACGGGCCGGTGCCGTACAGCTTGTCGCGGCCGAGTACTTCGAAGAGGTTGAACTCGATGTCGCGGAGATTCGACTTGTAGTGCCCCATGTGACGGCTCCGTAACGGGATCGGCGAGGCACTGTCTCCTCGCATCTGGTTCACATACCAACTAGTAACACCGATGATGCTACCCGTCGGTAATAAGAAGCAACCCTTGTAGCCCATATGTGGCCCACTACTCTTTGGGGCATGTACGGCTACCAGAACGCGGGTGCGCAGCAGTACGCCTCGTCGCAGCAGATGCCCGGGCCGATGCCGGGCGGGCAGATGCCCGGCGGATACGGCCAGCAGCCGCCGCTCTATCCCGAGCCGTCACCGCCGTCGCTCGCGGACGCGGTGCGCGCCTTCACCACCGGGCAGCTGTCCGCCGAGGACTTCCAGCAGGTCTTCGCGACCTCCAAGGTCTACTGCCCGCGCGGTGACAATCCGGGCTTCCTCGCCCTGCACAACACCCAGCAGCCGGTGATCCCCATGTTCACCTCGCTCAAGGAGTTGCGCCGGTACGCGGGCAAGGAGTCCAAGTACTTCGTGATCACCGGTGCCGAGGTGATCGACCTGCTCCCGACGGGGTACGGGTTCGTGCTCGACATGGAGGGGGAGCACCGGATGGTGTTCGACGCGAAGGCCGTGGAGCAGATGGTGGAGTTCGCGATGCGGCGGATGTATGGCTAGACGCCATCGCTTCGCAGACGGCTGACCGTGACAGCCCTTGGTGGCCCGTCGCCTCCGGTAATTACCTCCTTGCTTGTCACAGGCATGCCATAGAGTTCCTCCCGGCAGCCGCGCCCCGCACGCCACCACCCTCACGCGGTCACGTCCGGGTGCCGCGCGGCGCTGTCGAGTCCACCGCCGGCAAGGCCTGGTTCACCTACGGCGACCGGGCGGAGGGGAACCTGGGCTCGATCGATCCGGCGGTGGAACCGGCGAGCGGCACCGACCCGGTGACGCTCGGTCAGTTCCCGCAGGGGTACCCCGTGGTGGGCGGCGCGGCGCTTCTCGACACCGATCCGTCCGCGCCCGGTCTGCTGGCGGTCGGCACGACCGACTTCCATGACATGACCAAGGACCTGATGGCGGTCGTCGACGTCTCCGGCGCCACGCCGCAGATGACCGCCTGGCACCACGGCGACTACGCGCTGAACTACGTCAGCGACATCGACCTCGTGCCCGGCGCCCCGCAGGTGCTGATCGACGGCACGGACCGGCACGCCTACGCCGACGGGAAGTTCACCGCCGCCGGAGCCTACCCGGCCGGGCGCAGCGCGGACATCGCCCCGAACGGACTGGTCGCCCAGGTCACCGGCGAAAACCAGGTGGCGGTCCACAAGCCCGGCGCGACCCGGCCGATCCGCACATACGCGGCCGACGCATCCGCCCTCGCCTGGGCCCCGGACTCCTCCCGGATCTTCGCGCTCGTCTCGTCTCCGGGCGGCTACACCCTCAAGGTGTTCACCGACCCCGCGCTGAGCGTGCCGACCCTCACGGTCGACGCGCCCGCCACTGCGCCCCGCGCCAAGCAGCTCACGGTCAAGGGCAGGATCACGGCGAGCGTGCCGTTCCCGGCGGGCGTCAGGCTCGCGGTCACCCGCACCGACCTCGAGAGCACTGGCGGGAAGGCGCTCCCGGCCGCCACGGTGAAGGCGGACGGCACATACTCCTTCACGGACACCCCGCCGGCCGGCGACACGGTCACGTACAAGGTCTCCTATGCGGGCGACGCGGAGCACACGGCGGCGACCGCCTCCGACAAGGTCGCGGTCTCCCGCGCCACACCGGTGCTGACCTTGAACAACAACGGCAAGCTGTACAACTACGGCGCCGACGTGAAGTTCACCGCGCACCTCGGTACGACGTACAAGAACCGCAAGGTCGAGATCTACGCGGACCCCTTCGGCCCGGACAAGCCGAAGAAGCTGGTGAAGTCCGGCACGGTCAACAGCAGCGGCAACCTGTCCGTGACCCTGGACATGGCCCGTGACACGGCCGTCACCGCGGTCTTTGCGGGCGACTCCCGGTACCAGCCGAAGACGGTCAAGGTCACTGCGTACGCGAGGGTCAAGGTCTCCACGGCCGTCTCCAAGCACTACAAGACCGCCAAGATCGGCTCGACGTCGTACTACTGGTTCCACAAGAACACCGACCCGTTGCTCACCACGACCATGACCTACTACAAGGGACGTAAGCAGCGCTTCGACCTGCAGGCCTACTACGACGGTGGCTGGCACTCCCTGGGCTCCGAGTACTTCCCGGTCGGCACGAACGGCAAGTCGGCGGTGAGCCTCGAGGCGCCCGGCCAGTCCGGGATCAAGGTGAGGATGCGGTCGGCGTACATCAACGGCTCGTCCGGCGACACCGTGAACTCCACGACGTACGGGGCCTGGAAGTACCTGTACTTCAGCAAGTGAGGCGACCGACGCGCTCGGGCGTCGACAAGAGCCCGGAGGGAATACCCTCCGGGCTCTTCGCGTTCCGGGTGGCAGAAAGTTCAATCGTCAACTAAACTCGGAGCACAAGGAGGTACCGACATGCCTGCAGTGACCGTCGAGAACCCGCTGACCCTGCCCCGTGTGGCCGCGCCCGCCGAGGCGGTGGCCCGTCCCGTACTTGGTGTCACGACGGCGCCCAGCGGTTTCGAGGGCGAGGGCTTCCCGGTGCGCCGCGCGTTCGCCGGGATCAACTACCGCCACCTCGATCCGTTCATCATGATGGACCAGATGGGCGAGGTGGAGTACGCGCCCGGCGAGCCGAAGGGGACCCCCTGGCACCCGCACCGCGGCTTCGAAACCGTCACCTACATCATCGACGGCGTCTTCGACCACCAGGACTCCCACGGCGGTGGCGGCACCATCACCAACGGGGACACCCAGTGGATGACCGCCGGCTCGGGGCTTCTGCACATCGAGGCCCCGCCGGAGTCGCTCGTCGTGTCCGGCGGCCTGTTCCACGGCATTCAGCTGTGGGTCAACCTGCCTGCCAAGGACAAGATGATGGCCCCGCGCTACCAGGACATCCGCGGCGGTCAGGTCCAGTTGCTGACGACCCCCGACGGCGGCTCGCTGCTGCGGGTCATCGCCGGTGAGCTGGACGGCCACCAGGGTCCCGGTGTCACGCACACGCCGATCACCCTGATCCACGCGACCGTGGCGCCGGGCGCGGAGCTCACCCTGCCCTGGCGCGAGGACTTCAACGCCCTCGGGTACGTCCTGGCCGGCCGCGGCAGCGTCGGCACGGACCGGCGGCCGATCCACATGGGCCAGACCGCAGTGTTCGGCGCCGGCTCCTCGCTGACCGTCCGCGCGGACGAGAAGCAGGACTCCCACACGCCGGACATGGAGATCATCCTGCTGGGCGGACAGCCGATCCGTGAGCCGATGGCCCACTACGGTCCGTTCGTGATGAACACCCGTGAGGAGCTTCAGGAGGCCTTCGAGGACTTCCAGAAGGGGCGCTTCGGCACCATCCCGGCCGTGCACGGGATGACCGAGAGCGGCCCGCAGGGCGACTGACCGAGGGTTTCCCCGGCCGTCGAGGTCCGACGCGGCGCACTCGGGCGGGCCGTCCGTACAGGACGGCCCGCCCTTCGCGTGAGCGGCCGGACACCGGAAACGGCGCCGGGACAGCCCTTACCTCTGCGCGGGATCCTCGTACAGCTCGAACCAGATGCTCTTGCCCTCGCCGCGCGGGTCGACTCCCCAGGCGTCCGCGAGCAGTTCCACCAGGACCAGTCCGCGCCCGGAGGAGGCCAGCTCGCCGGGGTGGCGCCGGTGCGGCAGGTGGTCGCTGGCGTCCGTCACCTCCACACGCAGTCGGCGTCCGCCGGAGCTGTTCTGGTCGTCACAGACCTCGGCGACGAGGAGCGCGTCGGTGTCGGTGTGCACCAGGACGTTCGTGAGCATCTCCGAGGCCAGGAGCACGGCCGAGTCGACCTGGTCCGTGCTGCGCCAGTCGTGCAGCAGCTCGCGCAGTTGCTGCCGGGCGCCCGCGATCCGCTCGGGCTCGGCCTGCGCGACCGTCAGTGCCGAGCGGCGCACGGCCGGCCGCACCCCGGTGCCCGTGGCCTCGTAGCAGCCCTCGCCGACCCGGCACAGCAGCAGGAGCGCTATGTCGTCCTCGCGCCGGTCGGTCAGCGGGCCGGTGGCGTGGTGCGAGGAGGGTCCGTGGACGGCCTGGACCAGCGCGTCGGCCAGCTTCTCCAGGTCGCCTTCGTGCCCCTCCAGGATCTGCCGCAGCCGTCGCCAGCCGGTGTCCAGGTCGTGTCCGCCGGTCTCGATCAGGCCGTCCGTGCAGAGCAGCATGGTCTCGCCGGGTTCCAGGACGAGGCGCGTGGTCGGGTAGTCGGAGTCCGGGTCGATACCGAGCGGCAGCCCGCCCGCGGTCGGACGCGTCAGCACCGTCCCGTCGGCCATGCGGATCGCGGGGTCGGGGTGGCCGGCCCGGGCGATCTCCAGTGTGCCGGTCGCCGGGTCCACCTCGATGTAGAGACAGGTCGCGAATCGCAGGTCGGCGCCGTCCTCGCCGTATGTCATCCCGTGCAGGAAACGCGAGGCGCGGCTGAGGACCGCGTCCGGGCGGTGACCCTCGGAGGCGTACGCGCGCAGGGCTATCCGGAGCTGGCCCATCAGACCTGCGGCGCGTACGTCGTGGCCCTGGACGTCGCCGATGGCGAGCGCGAAGCGGCCCTGCCCGGACTTCGTGCCCCCGGGGAGCTGGATCATGTCGTACCAGTCGCCGCCCACCTGGAGCCCGCCGCCGGTGGGGACGTAGCGCGCGGCCACGGTCATGCCGGGTATCTGCGGGCCCAGAGTGGGGAGCATCGAGCGCTGGAGCCCGTCCGTCAGCTCGCGTTCCGTCTCGGCGGCGCCCGCGCGGGAGAGCGCCTGGGCGAGCATGCGGGCGACCGTGGTGAGCACCGAGCGCTCGTCGGGCGAGAAGGCGACGGGGTACTTGAACGCCGCCATCCACGCGCCCATCGTGCGCCCGGCCACGGTGAGCGGCAGGAACGCCCACGAGTGACGACCGAACCGCGCGGCGAGCGGCCAGGAAGCCGGATAGCGGTCCTTGTAATCCCCCGGTGAGGACAGATAGACGGCGCGGCCGGTGCGGACGACCTCGGCGGCCGGGTAGTCCGCGTCCAGCGACATGTGGGTGAAGGGGCCGTCGTCGCCCGGCCTGTGCCCGTGGTGGCCGAGCACGGTCAGCCGTTCGCCCTCGGTGCCGAAGACCGCGAGCCCGTCCGGTGAGAACCCGGGCATGGACAGCCCGGCCGCGACCCGGAGTACCTCCTGAGTGGACCGTGCCTCGGCCAGCGCGCGCCCCGCGTCCAGCAGGAACGCCTCGCGCGAGCGGCGCCAGTCGCCGATGACGGCGGAGCGCGTGGTGGCGCCCGGGGCGGGGTCGGTGACCTCCTGGAGGGTGCCGACCAGCTCGTACTTCCGGGTCTGCGGATGGAGCGACGGCTTGGAACGGCTGCGTACGACACGGACCACGCGCCCCTGCGCGTCCATGATCCGCATCCGGGCCTCGGCGATGGTGCCCTCGGTGAGGGCGAGCTGGACGATGCCGTCGACCTCGTTCCAGTCGACGGGGTGGAAACGGGAGCGGATTCCGGCCTCGGTGAGAGACGTCGGCTCCGCGGGCAGACCGACCAGCCGCGCGGCCTCGGCGTCGAGAGTGACGAGCCCCGCAGCGGTGTCGTAGCGCCACAGGCCGGTCGCGAGAACGGCCAGGACGTCCTCCACGGCGGGCAGGGGCTCGGCAGTACGCATTGACCCACTGTAAGAAGAGGTGATCGTCAGGTGCCACCGAAGGTAAGAAATGGGCGATCTTAGGCGTGTTTCAAGTGATTTCGGTCTCATCGGGAACGCGTTGCCGCGCACATGCGATCAATCGTTCGATTAATCGGGTGAGCAGCCTCGCTTCCCGGCAGGGGGCACGTCACCGAGGCGGCACCGAAGGCGACGTCCGTCGATGGAGGCGTCAATGAGGAGGAGCCGATCTTGAGGCGGCCGGTACGCTGGGTAGGTCCGGGCCGTGTCCGCCCGGAGGCGCCGGGGTGAGCGACCCCGGAAAGACCCCGATCTGTGAAGACTGGATGAACGACGATGCATCGGTACAGGTCCCACACCTGCGGCGAGCTCCGCGCCTCTGACGTCGGCAGCGACGTCCGGCTGAGCGGCTGGCTGCACAATCGGCGCGACCTGGGCGGCATCCTCTTCATCGATCTGCGCGACCACTACGGCATCACGCAGCTCGTCGCCCGCCCGGGCACCCCGGCTTACGACGCGCTGGACAAGGTGACCAAGGAGTCGACGGTCCGCGTCGACGGCAAGGTCGTCTCGCGTGGCGCCGACAACGTGAACCCGGAGCTGCCCACCGGTGAGATCGAGGTCGAGGTCGGCGAGGTGGAGCTGCTGGGCGCGGCCGCCCCGCTCCCCTTCACGATCAACGCCGAGGACGGGGTCAACGAGGAGCGGCGCCTGGAGTACCGCTTCCTCGACCTGCGCCGCGAGCGCATGCACCGCAACATCATGCTGCGCACGGCCGTGATCTCGGCCATCCGCCACAAGATGGTGGCCATGGGCTTCAACGAGATGGCGACGCCGATCCTGTCCGCCACCTCCCCCGAGGGCGCCCGCGACTTCGTCGTGCCCTCCCGGCTGAACCCGGGCAAGTTCTACGCCCTGCCGCAGGCCCCGCAGCAGTTCAAGCAGCTGCTGATGATCTCCGGCTTCGACCGCTACTTCCAGATCGCGCCCTGCTTCCGCGACGAGGACGCCCGCGCCGACCGCTCGCCGGGCGAGTTCTACCAGCTCGACGTCGAGATGAGCTTCGTCGAGCAGGAGGACATCTTCCAGCCGATCGAGAAGCTGATGACGGAGCTGTTCGAGGAGTTCGGCGGTGGCCGTCACGTCACCTCCCCGTTCCCCCGCATCCCGTTCCGCGAGGCGATGCTGAAGTACGGCTCCGACAAGCCGGACCTGCGCGCCAAGCTGGAACTGGTCGACATCACCGACATCTTCGAGGGCTCGGAGTTCAAGGCCTTCGCGGGCAAGCACGTGCGCGCCCTGCCGGTGCCGGACGTCTCCGCGCAGCCCCGTAAGTTCTTCGACCAGCTCGGCGACTTCGCCGTCTCGCTGGGCGCCAAGGGTCTCGCCTGGGTCCGTGTGGCCGAGGACGGCTCGCTGACCGGCCCGATCGCGAAGTTCCTGACCGAGGAGAACGTCGCCGAGCTGACCAAGCGCCTGTCGCTGGCCGCCGGGCACGCGGTCTTCTTCGGCGCGGGCGACTTCGAAGAGGTCTCGAAGATCATGGGCGCGGTGCGGGTCGAGGCCGCCAAGCGCGCCGGGCACTTCGAGGAGAACGTCTTCCGCTTCTGCTGGATCGTCGACTTCCCGATGTACGAGAAGGACGAGGAGACCGGCAGGATCGACTTCTCGCACAACCCGTTCTCGATGCCGCAGGGGGGCCTGGAGGCCCTGGAGAACCAGGACCCGCTGGACATCCTGGGCTGGCAGTACGACATCGTCTGCAACGGCGTGGAGCTCTCCTCCGGCGCGATCCGGAACCACGAGCCGGAGATCATGCTGAAGGCGTTCGAGATCGCGGGCTACGACCGGGACACGGTCGAGGAGAAGTTCGCCGGCATGCTGCGCGCCTTCCGCTTCGGCGCCCCGCCGCACGGCGGTATCGCGCCCGGCGTCGACCGCATCGTCATGCTGCTCGCCGACGAGCCGAGCATCCGCGAGACGATCGCCTTCCCGCTCAACGGCAACGCCCAGGACCTGATGATGGGCGCGCCGACCGAGCTGGAGGAGGCCCGTCTGCGGGAGCTGCACCTTTCGGTGCGCAAGCCGCAGCCCAAGTAGGCGCGGCAGCAGGGCAGTTGAACGGCCTCGGTGCAGAACTACGGTAGAGGGGCCTGGAATCGAAGCTGATTCCAGGCCCCTTTGTCGTCGGTCCCTGTGTCCTGCCCGGTCCTCCGGTGCCGTGTCCCAGTCGAAGGAGTCGCGTTGCCCGCTCGGATACTCGTCGCCGAGGACGATGTGAAGCAGGCGCAACTCATCCGGATCTATCTGGAACGGGAAGGCAACGACGTCCAGGTCGTGGCCGACGGACGCTCCGCGATCGACCGGGCCCGCGCCGCGCGGCCCGACCTCATCGTGCTCGACGTGATGATGCCGAACGTCGACGGTCTCGATGTCTGCCGGATCCTGCGCGCCGAGTCCCGGGTGCCGATCCTGCTGCTCACCGCGCGCAGCACGGAGGAGGACATGCTGCTCGGCCTCGACCTCGGGGCCGACGACTACATGACCAAGCCTTACAGTCCACGGGAGTTGACCGCCCGGGTCAGGGCTCTGCTGCGGCGCTCGCGGGCCGCCGAAGATGCGCGGGCGGACGTACTGACCGTCGGCGACCTGGAGATCGACGCGCCACGTTTCGAGGTGCGGGTGGCCGGAAACCATGTACCGCTCACCGTGAAGGAGTTCGCGATCCTGACGGTGCTCGCCGGGGAGCCGGGACGGGTCTTCACCCGGGCGCAGATCATCGACCGGGTCTTCGGCTTCGACCAGAACGTGCTGGAGCGTACCGTCGACGCCCATGTCATGAATCTGCGCCGGAAGTTGGAGAACGGGAGGCCGGACGCGCGCTACGTCGAGACCGTGTACGGGCGGGGTTACCGGCTCACGGTGGGTGGCGAGCGGTGAGTTTCCGGTTACGTGTGCTCGGTCTGCTCGCGCTGATCGCCATGGCCGCCACGGCTGCCACCGCGTGGCTGACGCTACGTCAGGTCAGTGGCCAGGTGCAGGAATCCGTCAAGGCCGGACGCCAGGAGGTCTCCCGGATCACCGGCGAACTGCGCGCGTACGGCTTCGCGCACGGCACCTGGGACGGGCTCTCCCCCACCGTGCGTGAACTGGCCAGGGACACCGGCCAGCGCATTCGCGTCATCACCGAGACCGAGGTGCTCCTCGCCGACTCCGACGCTCTGGCGGGCCGCACCCCGCGCGCCGTCAGCGGGCAGCCCCCCGTCCTGGTCGACCCGCAGCCCGTGCTGCGGCTGCCGGCCGGCAAGGTGCCGCTGTTCTCCGTCAAGCGCACGGTGACCGCGATCGGCGAGTACCGCTCCACCGCCGTGTACGCCGCCTGCCTGACCCGGGCCGGGGCCCGGGTGACCGTCCGGACCGACGCCTTCGGCCTGCCCGTGGTGAGCGCCGCCCCGCGCTCGGCGCAGTGCGTGAAGCCGGACCCGTGGGTCGAGCAGCAGGGGAGGCAGGACGCCGCGGCCGCGGCGAAGTGCGAGAAAGAACCGGACCTCACGGCCTGCCTGCAACGGGCCTTCACCGAGCGGACCGCCTCGGTCGCGCCGCCCCGGCTCACCGTGCGCCTCGGCGTCCGCGACGAGTCACCGGCCGCCCTCGCCGCCGCCCCCACCGTGGCCGTCGCCGCCGGGGTCGCCCTTGTCGCCCTGCTCGGCGCGCTGCTGCTGAGCCGGGCCGTCCTGCGCCCCGTACGCGCCCTGACCTCGGCCGCCCGGGGGCTGGGCGAGGGGGAGTCGGAGCGGCGCGTCCCGGTGTCCGGCCGGGACGAGATCGCCGAACTGGGCCGCGCCTTCAACCGGATGGCGGACTCCCTGCAGGTCGCCGAGGAACGGCAGCGCAGACTCACCGGCGACATAGCCCACGAACTGCGCACTCCGCTCGCCAACCTGCGCGGCTACCTGGAAGCACTGCGGGACGGTGTCGTCGAGCCGACCCCCGAACTGCTCGACTCCCTGCACGAGGAGGCCCTGCTCCAGCAGCGGATCGTGGACGACCTCCGGGACCTGGCGCTGGCCGAGGCGGGCGCGCTCACCTACCACCGGGCCAGGGTCGACCTCGGCGATCTGCTGGAGGCGTGCCGCACCGCGCACCGCGCCCAGGCCGACACCGCGGGCGTGGCGCTCCGCGTGGACATGGAGGGGCCGGTGCACGTCGACGCGGACGCCGACCGGCTGCGGCAGGTCCTCGGCAACCTGGTCGGCAACGCGCTGCGCGCCACTGAGCAGGGCGGCACCGTTACCCTGGCGGCCGTCCGGAGCGGTGCCCGCGCCGTCGTCGAGATCCGTGACACCGGCAAGGGGATATCCGCCGAGGACCTGCCCCGTCTCTTCGACCGCTTCTGGCGGGCGGACCCCTCCCGGGGCCGCGCCACCGGCGGCAGCGGCCTCGGACTGTCGATCGCCCGCCAGATCGTGACCGACCACGGGGGGACGATCGCGGCGCGCAGCACGGTGGGCGTGGGGACGACGTTCACGGTCACGCTCACGGCTGCCGGGGAGCCGGTGGTCGATGGCTGACCCGGTGCCCCGACAGGCACCTCACGGGCCCGCCAGGGCCTGCGTCGGGGCCAGCCGGCCGGCCCGTACCGCCGGATAGAGGCCCGCCAGCGCCCCGATGGCCAGGGTGACGGCGAAACCGGCTGCCGTCGCCCATACCGGTACCTCGGTCGGCCAGCCCCGTACCGAGGCGAACGCCGCGGTGATGGCCGTGCCCAGGACCGTGCCGCCCAGGCCGCCCAGCGCGGACAGCAGCAGCGACTCGGAGACGAACTGGCCCCTGATCTGGCCGCTGGTGGCGCCGAGCGCGCGTCGCAGACCGATCTCGGGGCGCCGTTCCAGCACCGAGATGACCATGGTGTTGCCGACCCCCACCCCGCCCACCAGCAGCGCGACCGAGCCGAGGCCGAGCAGCAGCCCGGTCAGCGTGGACTCGGTGGCCTCGCGCGCGGCCAGCGCGTCGGAGGGCCGGGAGACCAGCACTCCGCTCGGCTTCTCCGGATTGGCCGTGGCGGCGAGGACGTCGCGGACCGCCCCGACCCGGTCGTCTCGGGCCCGGACGTACACGGTGGACGGGTGGCCGTCGAAGCCCAGGTACGTCCGGGCCGCCTGCCGGCCGACCAGCGCCGAGTTGTCGATCTCCGGGGCGAGCGGCACCGGTTCGAGGACACCTACCAGGGAGAACCACTGCCCGCCCAGCCACAGCCGGGCCCCCGGCGTGTAGACGTCGAGCCTGCGGGCCGCCTTGGCGCCGAGCACCACGGCCGGGTACTTCTCGGTGGCCCGGTCCAGCCAGCGGCCGATACGGACCTCGCCGCCCACAGCGGGCAGCAGCCCCGGGTCCGCGGCTGCCACCGCCACGCTGCTGGTCCGGCCGGCGGGGATGTGGCTGTTGCGGTAGATCGCGGCGTCCTTGATTTCGCCGGTCGCCGCCACCTGCTGTACCGGGCCGATACGGCGGATCATCACCGCCGCCTCCTGCGGCAACCGGGTCGTCGTACCGTCCGGGGCCTGGCCGGGAGCGACCCGCAGCATGTTGGTGCCCAGCGCGTCGAGTCTGCGGTCGACCTCGGCCCGGCTGGAGCTGGAGATGCCGACCACCGCGACCATCGCGGCCACCCCGATGGCAATGCCCAGCGCCGACAGGAACACCCGAAGCGGCCGGGTGCGCAGCCCGGTGCCGCCGAGTCGCAGGAAGTCGGCGGGCCGCAGCCGGGCCGGCCGCAGCACGGCCTTGCGCCGTCGGCTCATCCGAGGCCTCCCGCACGGGACATGGGCGCGGCAGGGGCCGCGCTGTCGGCGACGATCCGCCCGTCCCGCATCTCCACCCGGCGGTCGAACGCCGCGGCCAGTTCCCGGTCGTGCGTGATGACGACGACCGTGGTGCCCAAGGCGTGCAGTTCACGCAACAGGGCGAGTACGGCCGCGCCGGAGGCCGAGTCGAGATTGCCGGTCGGTTCGTCGGCGAGCAGCAGCGCCGGTCCGCCGATCACGGCGCGGGCGACCGCCGCGCGCTGCCGTTCGCCGCCGGACAGCTGGTGCGGGAGGTGGCCGAGCCGGTGGTCGAGTCCCACCCGGGACAGGGCCCGCGCGGCCCGCCGCCGTCGTTTCCGAAGGGGGGCGCCCGCGTACAGCAGCCCGTCGGCGACGGTGTCCAGCACCGGTACTCCGACGGCCAGGTGGAACTGCTGGAACACGAAGCCGATGCGTTGCGCGCGCAGCGCGGACAGTTCACGGTCGGACAGGTCCGCGACCTCGTGGCCGTCGATCGCGATCCGGCCGGCGGACGGCCGGTCGAGGGTGCCCATGAGGTGCAGCATCGTCGACTTCCCCGACCCGGACGGGCCGACCACACACATGAGTTCGCCGTACCGGATGGTCAGGTCGACCCCGCCGATCGCGGTCACCCCGCCGGGGTACGTCTTGGACACCCCCGCGAACTCGGCGACCGGCCCACGGGTGTCCTCGGTGGCTGCGAGTGCCGTCACTCGGGAACCCTCACTTTCATGCCCTCGCGCAGGTCGGGGCCGCTCACCTCGACCTTGCCGGCCGCGAACAGACCCGTCTTCACCGCCACGAAGCGGCTCGGCTTGCCGCCGCTCTTGGCGTCGCCCGTTCCGTTCCCCGGGTCCGCGAGCTCCAGGCCGTAGCCGCCCTCGGCGAGCGCGGTCAGTGCGGCGACCGGGACGGTCAGCACGTTCTCGCGCTGCTTGGCGGTGTAGCGGACGGTGACCGGGCCGCTCTGCAGCCTGCCCAGCGACGACTGGTCGTCGAAGGTGATCACCACGGCGACGGTGGCCGCCTTCCCATCCGGTCCGTCGCCGCCACCCGTGCCACCGCCGTCCGCGGCGGCTTTCCCGCCGTCGGTTCCCTCGGCACCGGACGCGGCGGCGTCCGAGCCCAGGCTCGCCACGGTGCCCTGGACCGAGCGCCCGTCCGGCAGGTCGACGGTGACCTTGCTGCCCCGCTGCGCCCAACCCGTCTCGTCGGCGCGGGCGTTCACGGTGACCATGCGGGAGGTGCTGGTGTAGCTCACCGGGCCGCCGGAGACCGCGTCGCCGACCCGGACACCGGTGCCCGCGATCCGGACCGGGCCGGGCGCGTACACAACGTCGCCGACGCCGACCCGACCGGTCTGCGGCAGCCCGAGGTCCTTCTGCCAGCGCTTGACCGCGTTCGCGGTCAGCTCGGTGTACGACTCGTCGACCGTGAAGCCCGAGTAGCCCAGCGCGCTGAGGTTGGTCTCGAACTGCTTGACGTCCATGCCGTGCAGGGGTGTCGCGGGACCGGCGGAGGCGGTGGCGGCGGGCGGGGATGACGCCGTGGCGCCATCGGCGCCCTTGGTGGTGCCACCGGTCTGGGCGCCGGTGCCGGACGTGTCGCCGGTTTCGCTGTTCCCGCTGGCCTCGGCGCCGCCTGACTCTGTGACGCCCAGTTCGCGGTACATCGGCAGGTTGCCGTAGAGCAGCACCACCGGTCGGTCGTTGACACGCAGCACGGTGCCGCCCCGCCGTACGACGCTGCCGGTGGCCGGCAGTCGGGTCACCGTTCCCTCCGCCTTGACCGGGAACGGGACCTCGGGGCCGTGTCCGAGCTGACCGGGGATCTCGGTCTGGTCGGTCAGCGTGGCCCGGGTGACGCGGACGACCTGGCCGCTGCGGCCCGGGGCCTTGTCGCCCCCGCCGTCGACCCCGCCGAGACCCAGGGCACCGACCGTGCTCACCACAGCCACCAGCAGGAACCCGGCCGTGACGAGCAGCGGGCCGCGCCGTCGGCGCTCCGCTCTCCCCATCTCGCCGTGATCCTCCTGGTCGTTCTCGTCCACCGAGTGCTCCCGGGCGCCGGTGCTCTTCGTGACGTCCATCGATCGTCCCGGTCCCGTCAGCCCTTGGCCGGCGGGGGGTTGGTCGGCACACCGATGATCGGGCCGCACTCACGCGTGGCCCGCTTGGCACCCGCCGACGTCGAGTCCCAGGTGACTTCAGGGGACCTACCGGTCTCGTCCACGTCGGGGAAGTCCGGTGCGCCGTGCTCCTGCATGCAGGAGGCGTACTTCTTGTTCCTGCTGATCTCTTCCTTGGTCAGCTCCGGCTGATTGGCCCGCTCCACACTCTCAGGGACCGGCACGCTCAACTTGGCGCACTTCTCCTGGGCCTTGAGTATCTTCGGATCCTGCTTCGACTTGGCCGTGATACCGAGGTCGACCCTGCCGTGCGCGTCGGGATCGGCCGCATCGAGACCGGCGTCCCGCAGACAGCCGACCCACTTGCGCTGTGCCTCGATGTAGTCGGCAAGTTCGCTCGAGGATTTCTTGGTCGATCCGGCAGACGTCTTGCCGTGCCCTGCCGAGGCGACCTCATTGCCGTTGTCGCCGCCACCGCAGCCGGCCACCGTCAGCGCCACCACCGACGCCATCCCCGCCAGCCACACCCGGCTCCGGGCCCGCCCTCGTGTGCTCATCGTCATCGGCTCCCCGCGTCCACATTCGTCGCCGCCGGGCCCGCTCCGCCCCGGCGGCGACGAATGTAGGACCGCGGCTATGAAGAACCGATGAAGAACTCATCAAGAACTCTTCCGGCTTCCGCGGGGGTGCGGATGCGGGACGTGAGGGCGTTCGTGGTCCGGCCGCAGTGACCGGGCAGGGCATGAGGCCCCGCAGGTCAGGACAGAGGGTCGTGCCTCGTTCGTGTCTCAGAAGCCCAGATAGGTGATCTGGACGACGTAGACCCGCTCGCTGCGCACGACGACCTGGTACGTGAACATGCCGCCGGGGATGGTGACGTCCCCGCCCTTCGGGTCGCCCTCTCGATGGGCCCGCCCATGGACGTGGAGTGCCTCGGCAGCTCTGACCAACTCGTCCGCTTTTCTTTCCACGCCGGCGAGGAACTCCGGGGGAGCGGTGCGGGCGGCCTCCTCCGCCCCGAAGGCGTACTCCCACTTCCAGCTCACGCGCGCACTGCTTTCATGGCCTCGTCCAGGACGGCGCTGAGCTCTCGCAGGGCCTCCCGCGCGACGACCGGATCCTCGTGCTCCACGTTGCTCTTCGCGCGGTCGTGGCGGACAGACAGATCAGGGCGGCGGGCGATCTCGATGTCCCGGGCCCAGGCAAGGACCCAGCTTCGCACGGGACTGAGGGATTGCCATTCCACGGCCATGGCGAAGGCCTCGTCCTTCGTGGTCCGCATCTCTTCCAGACGACCGGGATCGACGACGGCGAGAGCCGCACGCAGGGCATCAGGAGTCTGCTCCGGGCGGGGGATCAGCTCGTGTCCGTGATCGGCCTGAGTGCTCATGGTGTCCTCCACAGGGTGCCCTGGCCAGGGTATCCGGACGGGGCCACGGAGGAGCCTGGCCGGAAGCGGAGCGGGACGCGGGCAGCCTCTCATCGTCGGGCCTGCGTGGTGAGGGGCGCCGCGCCGATACCGACGTCGGGATTACCGCTGCAGGCGCCCGCTGATGCGCACCCCTGACAGTTGCGCGGGTCGGGGCCGCGGTAGGCGTGGTCGCAGGTGTCGCAGTTCCGGAGGGGGTGCCTGACGGTCGGAGGCGGCTCGGGGGCGTGGTAGGGCGGCAGCGGCGGAAGCTGTGCGCTGAGGCGATGGGCCAGGAAGGCGGCCGGGCGGCGCAGGGGTTCCGGTGGCAGGTCGCTGGTCAGGGCGTGGTGTACGGCGGTGGGGGTGAGGTCCCGCTCCAGCCAGGCGGCGACGCCGGGGGCGAGGTGCTCGGCGTCGGTGGCGGAGAGGAGCAGGCGAGGATCCGTACGGCGCAGGCCCGCGAGGACCTCGGTGGCTGCCTGGAGGAGGGCGGGGGAGCTGTACGCGGGCTTCGGTACGGCGGGGAGGGCGCGGCGTACGGGTCTCTGCTGCGGGGTGGTGGCCGCGTGGCGGGCCGGGGGCCTGGGAGGTGCCGCCTCGGACGCGTCGCGATGGTGGCCCGGCTGGTTGCAGGAGACGGTGCGGGTGACGACCCGGCCGGTCTCGGTGCGCTCGCGCGTGCGGCGCAGGTAACCGTGGGTCTCCAGCTCGCGCAGGGCGGCGGCGATCCGGGTCGGGCCCTCGGGGAAGCGGGCGGCGAGCGACTTGATGTCGACGCGGGCGCCGGTCGGCAACGACTGGATGTGACAGGCCAGCCCGATCGCGAGAAGGGAGAGGTCCCGGTGCTGGGTGAGGTGGTTGCCGATCACCGTGAAGCGGGTGGTGTGGCGGGTGTTGTCGTGGATGACACCGCCGGGGCGCGTCTTTGCGCGGGTATGCCGGTGCGGGTGGTTTTCCCCGCTGTTACGGGACTGGGCGTGCGGGCGCACGCTAGTGTTTTGTGTGTCCATCGGGAAGGGTGTACTTCCTTGGTGGTCAGGCCCTCGCAATGGGATTGCCGTCCCGGCGAGGGCCGTCGTGCGTTTGGGGTTGTGTCGTGCCGTGCTGCGCTGAGCGTAGGGCAGGCAACCGGTCGCGAATCCAGCCGAGTTGGCGATGTTCACCCGAGGGAGTGAGCGTGCGCCGCGGGCGGGAGGGGTGGGGCTTGGTTCGGTTCCTTTCCCTCTCGTGTTCCTTGGGGAAGACCGCCGACGGCACCGGAGCACACGCGGTCGGGTTGCGGTGCCTGTGCTTCGGTGGCGCGAGAAGTTGGGTGGAGTTTTTGCTGTTCACGTCGCTGAGCGTGGCGGTGCGTGCTTACCGTGAATCGTGACAGTGCTGATACGCAGGGTGACTGTCCGGGGCTTGTCGGATGTTGTCCGAGCAGCCCGAACCGGGCCCACGGTAAGGGCGTTGCGGCACATCGGTACGACGGAGGGGTGCGGCATGTCGGTGGACGGTGAGGTACGGCAACTCAAGGGTGAAGCGGACGAACCTGGCTGGGAGGTGGACCCGGACGACGATTGGGGCGTCGCGGTTGTCGCCACCGTGGGACGGCAGTTGAGGCTGCGGCGCGAGGCGCGGGGGCTGCGGGCCGCCGAGTTCGGGGAGGCGGTGGGGTACGGGATGGTCCGACGCCGACAGCTCGAACATCTGCTGGAGGTCGCGCAGTTCCGCAACGTGACGTTCCAGGTCATGCCGACGGACACCGACGCTCACCCTGGTGTGGATGGCAAGATCGAGGTCCTGAAGTTCGCGGACGGAACGGCAGTAGGTCGCTCCGACGGTGCGTACGGTGGCCGCCCGACCTCCGATCCGAAGGAGCTGCGAATCCTCGAACTGCGGTATGGCATCGTCCGAGCCCAGGCTCTCACCCCGGCGGCTCCTCGATGCGGGCGACGGCACCCGCCAGGAGTGGTGGCTGGTCGGCGTACGCCCCGCCCTGGAGGCGTCCGATCAGGAGCCGCGGCGCGGGCTCCAGCTCGATCCGCCAGTAGTGCTCGATGCCCGCCGTGGCGTAAAGCGACGGCTTGAGCTTGCGATCGGTGAGCCTCGTCGACGGCGAGGCGATCGCCACCACGGCCAGGACGTCATGCGCGGACACGGCCACGTCCGCTTCCTCGGCGGTCGCCGCGTCGACGACGGCCAGGTCCGGGATGAGCAGCCCGTCCGGGACGATGACATTGATCCCTTCGAACACCTCGACGTCGGCACCGGTCATCTCAGCGGCCTGCTCCAGCAGGACGTGCAGGCGGTGCGACGCACGCTGGTGCGGCAGGCTGGGCGCGAGGCTCATCATCAGCTGCCCCCCGACCAGCTCGACACGCTGCGTCGTGTCCTCGGGCAGCGCCAGGACGGCATCCACCGTCCAGGGCCCGGCGTGGCTGTAGGCGACACTCACGGCTTCCTTTCACCTCCTCCCGGACGACCTCCAGTGTGACCCGGCGCGGTGGCCGCTGTGTCGGAGGATGTCGAGGGAACAAGTGAGCGCCCCGTCCCTGGTCGACCAGGAACGGGGCGCTCGGTGGTGTGCGGAGCGGGTCAGCCCTCGGTGCCGCCGAAGCGCTCCTTGTAGTTCTCCAGGTCCTCGTCCGTGAGCTTGGCGAACAGGACCGGCGGGACCATGAAGGGAGTGCCGGCGGGGACCGTGGTCAGGGACTTCGCCTCGTCGGCCTTGACCCAGCTCGCCGTGTCGTCCGGCAGCGTGAACGCCGCGCGCATCGCCGCCGTCGTGGCCGGGATGAACGGCTCGGAGACCACCGCGTACAGGTGGATCAGGTTCATCGCCGTGCGCAGGGTCAGGGCCGCGCCGTCCTTGTTCGTCTTGATCTCCAGCCAGGGGGCCTTCTCCTCCAGGTAGGAGTTGCCCGCCGACCAGAGCGCGCGCAGGGACGCCGCCGCCTTGCGGAACTGGAGCGTCTCCATGTGCTCCTCGTACTCGGCGAGGAGCCGGGCGATCTCCTCGCCCAGCTTCGCCTCCGGCTCGCCCGGCGTACCGCCGTCGGGGACCTCCTCGCCGAAGCGCTTCTTCGAGAAGGACAGGACCCGGTTGACGAAGTTGCCGAGGGTGTCGGCGAGGTCCTTGTTGACCGTGGCCGTGAAGTGTTCCCAGGTGAAGGACGAGTCGTCCGACTCCGGCGCGTTCGCGATCAGGAAGTAGCGCCAGTAGTCCGCGGGGAGGATCTCCAGGGCCTGGTCCGTGAAGACGCCCCGCTTCTGGGAGGTGGAGAACTTGCCGCCGTAGTAGGTGAGCCAGTTGAAGGCCTTGACGTAGTCGACCTTCTTCCAGGGCTCACGCACGCCCAGTTGCGTGGCCGGGAACATCACCGTGTGGAACGGGACGTTGTCCTTCGCCATGAACTGCGTGTAGCGGACCTCGTCGTCCGCGTCGTACCACCAGGACTTCCAGTCCCGGTTCTCCGCGTCCTGGTCGGACCACTCCTTGGTCGCGCCGATGTACTCGATCGGGGCGTCGAACCAGACGTAGAAGACCTTGCCCTCAGCCGCCAGCTCCGGCCAGGTGTCCGCGGGGACCGGGACGCCCCAGTCCAGGTCGCGGGTGATCGCCCGGTCGTGCAGACCCTCGGTCAGCCACTTGCGGGCGATCGACGACGCCAGGTGCGGCCAGTGCCGCTCGTGGCGGGCCACCCATTCCTCCACCTCGTGCTGCAGCTTCGACTGGAGAAGGAACAGGTGCTTGGTCTCCCTGACTTCCAGGTCCGTGGCACCGGAGATGGCACTGCGCGGGTTGATCAGGTCCGTGGGGTCCAGGACCCGGGTGCAGTTCTCGCACTGGTCGCCGCGGGCCTTGTCGTAGCCACAGTGGGGGCAGGTGCCCTCCACGTAGCGGTCGGGGAGGAAACGACCGTCCGTGGGCGAGTACACCTGGCGGATCGAGCGCTCCTCGATGAAGCCGTTCTCGTTCAGCTTCCGGGCGAAGTGCTGCGTGATCTCGACGTTCTCCCGGCTGGAGCTGCGGCCGAAGTAGTCGAAGGCGAGCGCGAAACCGTCGTAGACGGCCTTCTGGGCGTCATGGGCCTGCGCGCAGAACGCGTCCACCGGGAGGCCCTGCTCCTTCGCGGCCAGCTCGGCAGGGGTGCCGTGCTCGTCCGTCGCGCAGATGTACAGGACGTCGTGGCCACGCTGGCGGAGGTACCGGGAGTACACGTCCGCCGGGAGCATGGACCCCACCATGTTGCCCAGGTGCTTGATCCCGTTGATGTACGGAAGGGCGCTGGTGATGAGGTGTCGAGCCATCGCGGGCTGCTCCCAAGTCGCTACACGGTGTGACGATTGTCGGTGTCGGCTGCATCGTCTACGAACCTTGAAATCGTAGCCGACATGGGTACGCCGCCCGCGTCCCGTTTTATGGGCTGAGAAGCCCGGCGCCCTGAGGGGTTCTTTCCGGTGTCCTCAGGGGCCTGGCCTGTCGGGTGGGCGCGGGCGGCGTCCGGGATCTGCGTGGGTTCACGGACTGTGTGCGTCCGTGTGTGTCTACGGCTACGGACGCCAGTTCGCCAGTACGCCCTGGTAGACCTCCGTGTCCGTGAGCTCTCGGGGGGTCTCGCCGGCCAGGAAGTGCGCCGCGTTGTCCGTCTTGAGCTTGCGGAGGTAGTCGAAGGCCTTGTGCTCCGGGTCGCCGAAGGCGACGAAGGAGAAGAAGACGGCGGGGTGGTCCTTCGCGGTGGCCGTGAGCGACTGGGTGGCGGGGGTCTTCGTGTCCGGGGCACCGTCCGTCTGGAAGATCACCAGAGCAGGCAGGGCGGGGTCCGCGGACTTCTCGTGGTGGGTGACGACCGCTTCCACCGCCGCGTGATAGCTCGTGCGGCCCATGCGGCCGAGGGCCGAGTGAAGGTCGTCGATCTTGTTCTCGTGCTCGGCGAGGGTCAGCTCGCCGGTGCCGTCCAACTCGGTGGAGAAGAAGACGACCTGGACCGTGGCCTCGGGGTCGAGGTGCGCGGCGAGAGCGAGGGCCTGTTCGCCGAGGGCCTGGGCGGAGCCGTCCTTGTAGTACGGGCGCATGGAGGCGGAGCGGTCCAGGACGAGATAGACCTTGGCCCGGGTGCCGGTGAGGCCGTGCTGGTCGAGGACGGTGGCCGCGGCCTTGTAGGCGGTGGTGAGGCCGGGGGCGCGGGACGTCACGTGGGCGAGGGTGACGGCGGGGCCGGTGGCCCGCGTGTCCTCCTCGGCTTCGCCCTCGGCGGTTCCGTCCTCATGCGCGCCGTCGGGCGACTCCTGCGGGGTCTTCTCGTCGTCGGCGGCTGCCGGGGTGTCGGCCGGGGTGTCCGCAGGCTCCTCGGCGGTGGCCGGCTCGGCCTGCGGCTCCGGCTGGGACTGTGTGGGCTCCTCGGCCTGCGGCTCCGGCTCGGGCTCCGGTGTGGCCTCAACCAGTGTGGCCTCAACTGCGGGCTCGCGCTCCGGTGTGGCCTTAACCGTGGGCTCGGGCTCCGGTGCCTTCGCTGCCTCGGGCTCCGGTGCCACGGCCGGGGTGGTCTCCGGCTCCGGTGCCTTCGCGACCTCCGGCTCGGAGCCGGGCGCCTCGGTGAG
>NZ_JBSFLQ010000047.1:27035-49156 GCF_053599115.1 Streptomyces sp. NPDC001020
GAGTTCGGTCTCGGGCTTCGGTTCCGCCGTCGCCTCGGTGAGTTCGGTCTCGGGCTTCGGTTCCGCCGTCGCCTCGGTGAGTTCGGTCTCGGGCTTCGGTTCCGCCGTCGCCTCGGTGAGTTCGGTCTCGGGCTTGGGCTCCGCCGTCGCCTCGGTGACCGCCTCGGTCTCGGTCGCAGCATCGGCCGCAACCTCAGCCTCGACCGCAACCGCGGGCTCGGGCGTCGGCGCCTTCGAGGCCTCCGGTTCCGACGTGGGCCCGGGGGTTGCCTCGGCCGTCGGCTCCGGCTCCGGCTCCGGCTCCGGCGTGGCTTCAGCCTGGGGCTCGGTTGCGGCCTCGGCCATCGCCTCCGCCTCTGCGTCTACCTTTGCCTCCGCTTCCGCCTCAGCCTCAAGCGTCGTGACCTCGGGCTCCGGCTCCGTGGCTTCCGGTTCCGGGGCGGCTTCGGCCTTCGCCTCTGTGACCTCGGGCTCAGCCTCTGCAGCGTCGGCGGGCTCCGCGTTCGTGGAGATCGCCTCCTCCGTCTGGGGTGTCAGCTGCCGGGGCACCGTCACGTGGTCGAAGGCCGCCGCCACCAGATCGTGTTCGTCCGTCCCGGACGCCTGCCGGGCCGACGACTGTGCCGGGATGTCGGCCGACGACGTCGGCTCGGCGGTCTTGACGGTGGCCGGGTTCGGCTCCGCCGTCGGTGTCGGCACCGATGGCTCCGAGGACTTCGCCTCTAGGGGCGTCGGCTCCGTGGCGGCCGGCTCCCCCTCGGCGGCACGACCCTTGCGTGAGCGGCCGAACGCGTTCCGCAGGAGAGTGAGAATGCCCATGTGCGCAACCCTTCGCATGAGGTGAAGCCCGTCAATCCCTGGCCAGGACGGACACGTAAGGTTAGCGGCCGCGGGCGGTGATCTTGGGCAGGGTCAACCATCGGAAGCGCCCGATGTCAACACCACGCCCCACCGTTACCGGCCGCGCGGCCACCCCCGCCGGTTCTGCGGCCGCACGCTGTCACACTGACGGCTCACCCCCCTCAGAGGTACGTCGGCTGGCCTTTGGCCGGAAAACCTAGGCCTGCTGATGGAGCGTGACGTCGACGGTCAGGGCGCGGTGGTCGGTGGCTGCGATGTCCAGAAAGCGGGCCGAGTTCACCGAGAAGTCCCGGGAGACCAGGACGTGGTCGATCTGGCCGTGGCGCGCACGGGGATGTCGATGGTTTCACGTGAAACCGTCGCGTGCCCCCGTCCGACCTTCACCGGCCAGCGGGACCGCGTCAGGCTCGGACCCGCTTCGGCCGCTCCTCCGTAACCGGATCGGGCTGTGCGGAAGCGCGTCGGCGTCGCAGGAACACGCCCGTGAGCCAGGCGGTCAGGGCGACTGTGAGGCCGAGCGCCAGCAGCAGCCAGGACACCGTTCGGAGTGAATCGGTGAGCGCGTCATAGACCGCTCCCGCGGCAGGCTGTGAGACGCCCGCCGGAAGGTCCTGGAGCGTCATGTGACGGCCCACCGCGATCGCGAGGACGAGCAGTCCCGCGCCGAGCGCTGTGCCGAGGCCGGTCGCGAGCACCGCCCGGCGGCGGCACACGGCCACGAGGATGCCGCTCAGGGCGAAGCCGACGGTGGCGGCGGGAACCCAGAAGCCGGTGACTTCGAGCACGTGGAACCCTTTCCGGAGCTTCGTCAGGTCCTCCGCCTGCAGCAGGGTGATCTCCGTGTGCGCGACCGGGATACGGCTTGCGAACGGCACGTGCTCATCGGTCAGTTGCCGCTTCAGCCGCTCGGTGGCGGGGGCGAGGTCGATGGTGACCGGACTTTCGCTGTCTTCGCGCAGGGCGCGGATCACGGCGTCGTGGGCGGTGAGGTTCGCGGTGTCCCAGGCACTGCGGAACGCCTCGGTGTCGGTGAACGAACGGACCGCCTCGTGGACGAAGGCGTGCACGGAGCCCTGCAGGGGCTGACCGACGTGCACCTCGCGCATGATGCCGTCGGTGACGGCCGTGGCGACGGCGTCGCGGACCTCGGAGTCGGAGGCGAGCGGGTCGGTGGTGGCGGAATAGCGGGCGCCGTCCTCGATGCCGTACTTCGCCCACACGGCGAGGACACCAAGCGGTACGAGCAGACAGGCGAGGCCGACCAGCACGGCGGAGAGAACGCTCCGGACTCGTTGAGACACGTCATCAGCGAATCGTGCCGACACGCGGGGTGCGAGCCGATCGCCTGCAAACGGGTGGGTGTGCCGAGCCGAAGGGCAAAGCCATGACGGCCGGGACCGCAGCGGCGGGCGGTGAGGCGACGGCCCGGGGCGTCCCCCGCACTGCTCCTATGGTGATCAACCGACGCTCTCCGCGGCGCTCTCCGGTGGAGGGTTCACCCGAACGGGTGTTACCTGGTGGTGGGAGGGCAGCCGGTTCCCGGGAGCGGGTCCCGGGGCGGGCGAGTGAGGGAGACGCATGAGGCCCCGACGTCGGCGTGGGCCGGCACGTCGGGGTCTCGTGCGCCGGAACGTCAGCCGGGCCGACGGTCGGCGGCCGCCACCTCCGGATTCTCCGGTTTCCCCGGCTTCTCGTACGTGTGGTAGCGGTAGGAATTCAGCAGGAACACGAACCCGGCGACCACGAGCCCCAACCCTCCCGAGCTCAACACGCTGTGGCCGCTCTGGTTGAGCAGGAAGCCCAGCGCGATGCCGGTGAACGCCGCCCACAGCATGGCGTGCCGTTGGCGCAGCAGACGCGGTGCCGCGACGAACAGCCCGATACACACCACCGCGAACACGAACGCGGTCAGGAAGCCGAACCCGATGTTCCAGCCCGTGAGGGGGCCGCCGCGGCGTCGGTTCGTCGCGACCCAGAAGCCGTAGACGAGACCGAGGACGATGGGCACCGCGATCCGCCCGGCGGCGTGCGTACGCCGGTCGAAGAGGTTGGGCGGGCGCTGCGCCGTGATCCTGGCGGGGGGTCTGGTGACGGATGTGCGTGGTGTCCCTGAGGCGGGTGCCGCGTGAGCCATGGAGCACTCCTCTCTCTCCTGGTCCCCGCACTCCAGGGCACACCTGGCCGGGGCGGTCGGCAAGTCGGGATGCGTGGCCTCGGGGGCCGTGCTTCGCTGGGGCTCATGAGGATCACGCTGTTCGGGGCGACGGAAATGGCGGGCAGCCGGATCGCCGCGGCGGCGAGGCAGCGCGGGCACCAGGTCACGGCCGTGAGCCGCTCCGACCGGTCGCCGGTTGCCGGGGTGACGACCACGGCGGCGAACGCCTCTGATCCGGCGAAGATGGACGCGTTGGCGACGGGGACGGACGCGGCGACGAGCACGTCCGCACCGCCCCGGGACGGCACGGACCCGAAGGAGCCGTTCCGGAGCAGCAGCGAGGCCTACGCCGTCGCGTTCGTCGACGAACTGGAGCAGAGCGCCCGTCCAAGCGCCCGCACATCGGTCCCGTACTGATGGGCGGCGGCGCCGGTGCCCACCAGTCGCCCACCGCAACCCCAGGACCGGCCGGAGGGCCGGGGGAAGCAGGACGGGGCCGTGCGCCGATGGCGCGGTCTCCCGCTGTCCGGCGGCGCACGCCGTGGTCCGGGGTGGCTCGCCGCCTGGAGTGCTTCGCTCCGGCCGGCCGTTTTCGCTGCCTCCGGGCCGCTGCCCGACGACTCCCTCCCCGACCGAACCGGTCCGCGCGGCGGGCCGCAGTTGTTGCGCGTGCGCGGGCGCAGCATCGCCTGGATCCCGCCGATCGCGCTGCTCGTCGTCATCGCGCTGCTGGACTGGAACACGGCCGGCGGGTTCCGGAGCACCTCCTGGGTCGTGCTGGCCCCCGGTATCGCCGCCGCGATCTGCGGAGTGTGGGGCACGGTGAGCGCCGCCGTGCTGGCCGACGTCGTCTACGAGCTCGAGGACCCTGCCTGGCCGCATAGGTACGAGACCGGGCTGCCCGGCTTCATCCTGGTCGTCACGGGCGGCGCGCTCGCCGTGCTGGCCTGCGCGGTCCGGGTGCGCGGCGAGCGGCGCTTGCTGCACATGCAGGACATCGTCGAGATAACCCGGCACACGGTGCTGCGCCCGCTGCGGGCACCCGCGTTCTGCTCGGTGACGTCCAGGGCAAGGGGCTCGGCGCCGTCACGGCCGCGCTGGCGCTGCTCGGCACCTTCCGTGAGGCGGCGTACCACGAGCCCGCCCTCGACACGCTCGCCGACCGGCTGGAGCTCCGCATGGCACGGCACGTCAGCTACCGCGTGGGCCTCGGCTTCGACGACGACCCGCACTTCGCCACCGCCGTGCTCGTCGGCTTTCCGTCGGCCGACCCCTCGTACGTGGAGGTCGTCAACTTCGGGCACGAACCACCGCTGGTGGTCACCCCCGACGGCGTACGGCCCCTGCCTCCCGGGGAGGGCCTGCCGTTGGGCCTCACCGAACTGGGCGGCGGACTGCCGCCCACGCTGCGTGTACCGCTCGCCCCTGGCGAGACCCTGCTGCTGGTCACGGACGGGGTGTCCGAGGCACGTGACATCGCCGGGGAGTTCTTCCCGCTGCGGGACCGGGTGGCCGACGCGATCGCCGCGGATCCGCGTGCCGCCGAGCCGGACGCGCTGGTGTGCCTCGTCCGTGACGGCACCCTGAGCCACTGCGGTGGCCGCCTCGATGACGACACCGCGATCCTCGCGGTGCGTCGGCCGCTTCCGGGCGGCGGTGAGTGAGCGCCCCTCGGCGTGCGGCTGCCCGCGGCCCGGGGAGCGCGGACCCGGCCGGGCCGCACGACCCGGGTGGTCAGTTGTTCCTCTTCCGTCGCACCTTTGCAGGCGCAGCGGTTACGGTGCTGCCGTACGTGATCGATCGGGGAGGGAACGATGCCCGGAACCGTGCTGCTGCTCGCGGCCTCGCCGACGAGCAAGGGGTGCCTGGTGGACGCGGCTTCCGTGCTCCCGGTGCTCGCCGCGGTCGCCCCGCCGGTGCTGTCCGGGACGGAGACGGCGAACGTGGTCGAACTCGCCGACCCGCTGGAGCCGCAGGCCGTGCTGACCTGGCTGCGGGCCGCCGCGACCGCGCCCGGTCCGCTGACGGTGTTCCTCACCGGGCAGCTCCAGCTCGACCGCCGTCAGCGACTACCGCACCTGGCGCTGGCCCGCACCACCCCGGCCACCGTCCGCTACACCGGCTTCCCCTGGCACTGGATCAGGGAGGAACTGCGGCTGCGCGCACCCGGTACGACGACGGTGTTCGCCGACCTGCGCGCGGACCCGGAGACCTGGCGGCACCGGCACGCCATTCCCCTCGACTGCGGCCCCTGGGTCTCGCTCTACGGCCGCGTCGGCCCGCCGCCGCCGCGCCGCGCGCTGGCGACTCCGGCGTATATGAAGGCGCTGGCGACGATCCTGCGCAGCGGCCACCGGCCGGACCCGGCGGTCCTCCACGAGCAGGCGCTGGCGCGGGCGTTCGCGGAGGACGGCGCGGACGGCGACGTGGTCCTCACGCCCGACCGGCAGCCCACAGGGGAGAGGTGGCCGATTCCGCGGACACCCGCGCCGCCCGTGCCCTTCACCTCCGCACCGCCGCCGTCCGCCGCCCCCGCACCCCCGGATCCGCACGCCGCCCTCACGACCGCCGTCCAGGAGGGGCGGCACGACGAGGCGG
This sequence comes from Streptomyces sp. NPDC001020, assembly GCF_053599115.1. Lineage (NCBI taxonomy): Bacteria > Bacillati > Actinomycetota > Actinomycetes > Kitasatosporales > Streptomycetaceae > Streptomyces > Streptomyces sp. NPDC001020. The sequence continues at coordinate 32,650 of NZ_JBSFLQ010000047.1, forward strand.
CGGCGCTCGCCGCACGGTGGCAGGAGGCCGCGGTACGCGACCACGGTTACGGCTCCGAGGAGGCGCTGCACTGGATGGAGGTCGGCGCCGACCTCGCGATGCTCGCGGGTGACGCCGGCCGTAGCTGCCGAATGTGGCTGGCGGTGGCTGCCGCCCGACTCGGCGCCGGACAGGCCCCCCACGACCCGGCGGTGGAGGCTGCCGCCGACCGCGCCCACCACCAGTGGGGCCGCATGCGGAACGCGGAGCTGGCGCGTGAACTGGGGCCCGCGTTGGCGGACTTGCGTGAGCGGGTACCGGGGCGTCGCGAGGGCGCGCTCCAGCACGTCCGACAGCACCTGGAAGAGCTGAGTCAGGCCCAGCACGTGCCCGGGTGACCGGGCCGGGCCAGCGCTTGTCGGTGGTTTCTCGCCTGTGCGCTCCGCGTCACGCCGGACCGGCCGCCGTGGGCGGCGCGTCGGCGGGAAGCTCCTGCTGTACGTACGGTGGTGTCCCCGTTTCCGCGGCATGGGCCGGACTCAGGTGGCCGGCCATGGTCAGGGCGGCCACGGCGATCAGGGCCGCGGTGACGCTTCGGGAGTAGCGGGCGGCTATTCGTCGGAGCACGGCGACCTCGCCTCGCATCGCATCAGCAGCTTGTTAAGTGGGGTTGACGCGCCGCTTAACGTAGGCGGTCCCGAGGGGTGGTGCAAGAGGCTGCGCGGAGGTTGCAGGTCCATGCCACCTGCATCAAGTCTGCATGGGTACAAGGGGCGTTGGGTACATCGCAAAGTTGGCCAGGACGTGAGCGGACTTGATGGCATGCTTGGTTCATGGCGGAGCGTGACGACCCGGAGACCATCGGGCGTAGGGTGCAGCGACTGCGGACCGAACGCGGGCTGACTCAGAGGCAGTTGGCTGAACCCGTGTACACGCCCGCGTACATCTCCACCGTGGAGGCCGGTCGCGTCCGCGCCTCCGAACCGGCGCTGCGGCACATCGCCGAGCGGCTCGGCATCGCCTACGAGGAACTGGCGACCGGCCGCCCCGCCCACCTCGCCACCGGTCTGCGGCTCAGGCTGACCGACGCCCAGCGCACCCTCGCCACCGGCGAGGCCGAGGCCGCGTCCGAGCAGTACACCGCGCTGCTCGCCGAGGCCGAGGCGCACGGGCTCGTCGGCGAGCAGGCCGCCGCCCTGCTCGGGCTGGGCGAGTGCGCGCTGGAACGGGGCGACCTGACGGCCGGGCGGCGCTACTTCGAGCAGTCGGAGGAGCGGCTGGGCGACGCACCACTGACCAGCCGAGTCCCGGCACTGCGCGGCCGTGCCGTCTCCCACTACCTCGCCGGTGAACTCCGCTACGCCTGCTACCTGCTGGAGTCCACCATCGACGAACTGAACCGCTCCGGACTGCACGACCCGGACGCCCTGCTGCTGCTCTACGCGAGCGCCATCGGCCCGTACATGGACATGGGTGCCCACGCGCGGGCGGCACAGGCGGCCGAGTTCGCGCTGGCGCTGGCGCCCCAGGTCGGCGACCCGGCGCTGGTCGCGCGCATGCACCGGTCGGTGGCGCGCACGCTGATCGCCGAGGGCCGGATCGCCGAGGCGGACGCCTCCCTCGCCAAGGCGGCCGAGCTGTACCGGCAGCTGAGGATCCGCACCGAGCTGGCCAACTGCCACTGGATGCGCGGCTACCTGTACACGCAGAACGGTGAACTGGAACGCGGCGAAAGCGAGTTGCGCGAGGCGCTGGCCATGCTCTCCGAACAGCGGGCCGCCCTCTACAGCAGCCAGGTCGCGGTGGAGCTGGCGGACGTGCTGCACCGGCGGGGGAAGTCCCAGGAGGCCGCGGAGTTGCTGCACGGTGTCCTCGGCGACATCGGCCCTGAGCGCGGCGCCGTGCACTCCGCCGGCGCCCACCGTCTCCTCGGCATCATCGCGGAGGACGCCCGTGACACGGAGGCCGCGGAGGAGCACTACGTCCGCGCGTTGAGTCTGCTGGAGCGGGCGGGCGCGGCGGGCGACCTGGCGGACCTGTGCCGTCTGCTGGGCGATCTGCTGCGCCGTACGGGCCGGGTGGAGGCGGCTCTGGACGCGTACCGCACGGGCCTTGGCCACCGCACCGTCCCGGGCACGACGACCCTGGGCCCCGCACCGGCGCAGCCGCCGCTGTAGGGCGCGAAAGTCCCCGCCCGCCCCGCCGACGGCTCGCTCACGGGGTGACGATCGCGAAGCCGAGGTCCGGCTGGGTCACGTACGAGAACAGCCGTTTGAGCAGCCCTCGGTCCCCGTCCGTCTCGATGCCCGCGAGGCCCTTGCCCGCGAGCAGGCCCAGGAATTCGCCGCGGCTCAGGGTGAGCGTCAGGCCCGCGTGCGGTTTCGGTGTGCGGTGCAGCGGCAGGCTGCGGTGGGTGAGCGCGCCGTGCTCCAGGTTGATCCGGTGCCGGCGCTGCTCGTCGATCACGATCAGGTCGATGACGATCCGTGGCTCCCGCGCCGCGCGCGGCCCGTCGATGCGGACCGCGATGGAGTCCAGCAGCATGCTCACGCTCAGCGCCGACGTCATCCCGGTCGTGTCCGTGGTGGCGGCTGCTCCCGCGCCTTTGCGCAGCTCCAGCGCGCCGGTCAGGTAGATGTTCCGCCAGGGCGCGTTCTCGGCACCGTGCCCGAGCCGTTCGTACACGCCCGCCAGAGCCTCCTTCGCCTCCTCGTTGTCCGGGTCGGTGAAGACGAGGTGGTTGAGGAGAGTGGCGGCGAAGCGCGGGTCGCCGGCGTCGGCGTACCGGCGGGCCGCCGCGAGCGTCGCCTCCGGGCCGCCCGCCACCTCCACGTACCGCTCGGCGAGCTCGACCGGCGGATGCTCCCAGAGGTGGGCCGGGTTGCCGTCGTACCACCCCATGTACCGCTGGTAGACGGCCTTGACGTTGTGGCTCAGGGACCCGTAGTAGCCCCGTGCGTGCCACGCGTTCTCCAGCGCGGGCGGCAGCCGCAGTTCCTCCGCGATCTCCGGGCCCGTCAGACCGCTGTTCATGAGCCGCAGGGTCTGGTCGTGCAGATACGCGTACAGGTCCCGCTGCTCCGCCAGCAGCCGGACGACGTTCTCGTGCCCCCAGGTCGGCCAGTGGTGCGAGGCGAAGGCCACGTCGTAGGCGTCGCCGAAGCAGTCGATGGCCTCGTCGAGGTAGCGCGACCAGACATGGGCGTCGCGGACCAGGGCGCCGCGCAGGGTCAGGATGTTGTGCAGGGTGTGTGAGACGTTCTCGGCCAGGCACAGGGCACGCTGCTCGGGGAAGAGGAAGTTCATCTCGGCGGGCGCCTCGGTGCCGGGGGTCAGCTGGAACATGATGCGGACGCCGTCGACGGTCTCCGTCTGCCCGGTGTGCGTGATGTCGACGGTCGGCGGGACGAGGCCGACCGTGCCGGTGGACCGGGCGCTGCCGAGCCCGCTGCCGATGTGCCCGTCGGGCGCCCTGGTCAGCCGGGTGCCGAACATGAAGTCGGCGCGGCGGGTCATCGCGGGCCCGGCGATGACGTTCTCGCTGACCGCGTGCTCCAGGAAACCGGTCGGCGCGAGGACCGGCACGGCCGCCCCCTCCTCCCGCGGCAGCACACCGTGGGCGCCGCCGAAGTGGTCGACGTGGGAGTGCGTGTAGATCAGCCCGGTGACGGGCCGCGGCCCGCGGTGCTGCCGGTAGAGGGCGAGGGCGGCCGCCGCGCACTCGGCGGAGATGAGGGGATCGATGACGAGGACACCGTCGTGGCCCTCGACGAGGGTCATGTTGGAGATGTCGAGTCCGCGCACCTGGTAGACGCCCTCGGTCACCTCGTACAGCCCCTGCCGCGCGCAGAGCTGCGACTGCCGCCACAGACTCGGATGCGCGGTGCCGGGACAGTCCTCGTCGAGGAACCCGTACGCGTCCCCGTCCCACAGCACCCGTCCGTCCTCGGCGGTCACCACCCCGGGGACGAGGGCGGCGACGAACCCACGGTCGGCGTTCTCGAAGTCGGTCCGGTCCTCGAAGGGCGGCAGTCCGTCACGGGGCGGGGCGTCCATGGGGCCAGCTTTGGCGCACGGGATGCGGGAGGCCACTGGTGGGGGACCGTTCGAGGGGCCCGGACGGCAGCGGGGTGAGTGGGGCTGCCGCGGGTCGTGGCGGGCGCCCGCCGCCGCTCAGGGAGCCGGTGTGGCCGGGCCCGACTGGCTGGTGTCCACGGGGGTCTCCGCCGAGCTGTTGTCGGGGGAGAACAGTGCCATGCCCACGAACATCGCCGCGAGGAACAGCGCCGCCGCGGCGACGAGCCCCACCACGCGCGGCCGATGCGCGGCGAACGCGCGGAGCGAGGCCGGCTCCCGGCGGCCGCCGACCGCGGGACGGCCGCGGCGGCTGCCCGCCGCGCGTTCGCCTGGTGTCGAGGCAGGGGGGTGTTCGCGGTGGCCCGCCGCGGAAGGCCGCTGGCGGTGGGCCGCCCGGTGACCTGGGATCCCGGTCGCGGACGGGAGTTTGTACGTCGTGGCCGGGCCCGTCTCGCCGCGGGGGACCGTCGGCGGATCCGGGGCCGGCGCGGGGGTGGGAGACGGTTCCTGGGCCATGGCCGGGAGCGGTTCGGACCGGCCCCACCAGGAGCCGGAGTTGAACCAGTCCGCGGTCTGCCGTGCCGTGGGCCGCTCCTCGGGCCGCTTGGCGAGCAGACTCAGCAGATAGTTCTCGAAGGCGGGCGGCAGGGAGACACCCAGTTCGCGCGGCGGCACGGGAGCCGCGTCGAGGTGCTGGTGCAGGATCGCGATCGGGGTGTCCGCACGGAACGGCGGTTTCCCGGTGAGGAGTTGGTAGAGCACGCAGCCGAGCGAGTACACGTCGCTGGGCGGCCCCGCGGGCTTGCCCAGGGCCCGCTCGGGCGCGATGTACAGGCTGGTGCCGACTATCTGCCCGGTCGCCGTGAGCGCGGCCGACGGGTCGTCCATGAAGCGGGCGATGCCGAAGTCGCCGATCTTCACCGTGCCGTCCGCGTCGAGAAGCAGATTGCCGGGCTTGATGTCCCGGTGCACGATGCCCTGTTCATGGGCGACGGCGAGCCCGGCCGCCGCCTGTGCGGCGATGTGGGCGACCCGCTCTGCGGGCAGCGGCCCGTCGTCGGAAAGCACCGTGGAGAGGCTGTCGCCCTCCACCAGCTCCATCACCAGGAACAGCCGGCCCTCGTGCTCCCCGAAGTCGAGGACGCCCACCACATGGGGGTGGTGGAGGCGGCCCGCCGTCTGGGCCTCCAGGCGGAAACGGGAGTCGGCGGTGGGATCGGTGTTCTCGGCGCGCAGGACCTTGACGGCTACGTGACGGCCGAGCATCTGGTCGTAGGCACGCCAGACCTCCCCCATCGCGCCACGTCCGATGGTGGTGTTCAGCTGGTACCGGCCCGCGATCAGCACCTTTTGTTACATCCTCATGCCGTGAGACGAATGCCGTAAGGCGTATGCCATAGGGCGAATGCCGTGAGACCTCTCGGCCGCTGCCGGTCATGACTCCGCCGGGGCGGGTGATGGTGGGGTGCGGCAGCGGGTCCCACCCTACTGGCACGGCCGTCCGGTTCGATCATGGTCTCCCCCTGAGGTGACCGAGGGGTGACGACCCGGTCGCACAATCGTTGCGGGTCCGATACTTGCGGCCCGGTTCCAAGTCGCGGAATCGCCAGGTCAGTTGACGCCCGTCGCCTACACTCGCTCGCGTCGAGCACGGTTTGGTGCGGGGACGAGTGGGGGGTTCGTGACGTACGCGGGGACGCGAAGGCGCAGAGGGCGGGGATACGCGGCGCTGGCCGTCTGCGGTGCGCTGCTTGCCGGCTGTTCCGGCGCAGCGGACGGCGACGGAGGCAACCGGCAAGGGCGGACCGCCTCCGCCTCGCCGACCGCCGCCGCGAGCGCGCGGGCCGGGCAGCTCCAGGCGGGTGCGGCCACCCCGCGTTTCATGCCCGACCCCGCGCGCATCCCCCGGACCCGGTCCGCCGCCCTGGGCCTGGTGCGCGCGGTCACCGCCGGCCCCGACAGCTACGGGCCCGGCTTCGGCAGGCGCGCCCCGTACGAGAGCGAGCCCACCGGCTGGACCGTCCTCGGCGCCGACTGCATCTGGCGACGGAAGCCACTGCCCGCAGACGTCCTCGCCACCCTCACCCGCTACAGCCGGCTGCCCGCGAGCGGCTCCAAGGGCGAGGTGCGCACCGCAGCGGTGGCCACCGTCCACCGCTCCACCGGCCAGGCCGACTGGGAGATGGCCAAGACGCTGGAGGAGGCGCTGCGCTGCCCCGACCAGCAACTGCGCGCGACCGAACGGATCACCGGCCTGAACTCGATCGGCTCCGGATACGGCTCGAACGGCAACACCTCCGCCGACGACTCCCTCGTCGAGATCGGCAGCTACGACAACCCCGCCCTCGGCAAGGGGTCGGCGTACTACCTCTGGAACAAGGTCCGGCTAGGCCCCATCACCCTCGCCGTCGTCGTCGAGGGCGGCCGGGGCTACGACGCGGGCAGCCTGAGAGCCTTCCAGGCCCGCGCCGTCGCCGACATGGAGACCAAGGTGCGTACCGAACTGGGGACCAACAAGTGACCGACCGCTCCCTGCGCCCTTTCGACCCCTCCTTCGTCGGCGGCCACCGTCTGCTCGCCCGGCTCGGCGAGGGCGGCATGGGCGTCGTCTACCTCGGCCGTACGGAGCCGGGGGCGCTCGCCGCCGTCAAGGTGATCCGGGCCGAGTACGCGCACGACGACGAATTCCGTGCCCGCTTCCGCCGTGAGGCACGGGCCGCGCAGAGCGTGGACAGCCCCTGGGTGGTCAAGGTCACCGGTGCCGATCCCGACGCCGAGCAGCCCTGGCTGGCCACCGCCTTCGAACCCGGCCCCTCGCTCGCCGACGCGGTCGCCCATCACGGCCCGCTTCCTGTCCGGGCCGTGCGCGTGCTCGGCAAGATGCTGGCCCGCGCGCTCACCGCCGTCCACGAGGCCGGGCTGGTCCACCGGGACATCAAACCCGGCAACATCCTGCTCGCCGCCGACGGCCCCCGCCTCATCGACTTCGGCATCGCCCGCTCGCTCGACGACACCGCGATCACCTCCGCCAACCTGGTCGTCGGCACCCCCGGCTTCCTCTCCCCGGAGCAGGCCGCGGCTCACGGCGACCAACTCGGGGCGCCGAGCGACGTGTTCTCGTTGGGCTGTGTGCTGGCCTACGCGGCGACCGGCCGCCCGCCCTTCGGGAGCGGCGCCGTCGACGCCCTGCTCTACCGCACCGTCCACGACGAGCCCGACCTCGACGGTACGGACGAGGAACTGGCCGCCGTCCTGCTGCGCTGCCTCGCCAAGGAACCGGCCGCCCGCCCCACCCCGGCCGAGCTGGACGCGGCCCTGGTCGAGGACGTGCCCTCCGGCACCGTCGACTGGCTGCCCGCCGAGGTCGTCCGCATGGTCGCCGAACGTTCGGCCGAGATGCTGGCACTGCCCGATATCGAGGCCACCCTCGTCGAGGCGCCCGAGACACCTGAGGCTCCCGCTCCGTCGCGGCGCAGGTTCCTCGCCGTCGCCTCCGGGGGCGCGGCCGTCCTCGCCGTCGGCGGGGGAGCGGCGGCCTGGGCCGCGCTGCGCGGCGGCGGAGCGGGGAAGAAGCCGGCCGCGCCGGGCCGGGCGCTCGGCGTCCAGGCCGACCTCAGCGGGGCCGGCAAGGCGGCCGGCCAGGCCCAGGAGCAGGGGGCGCGGCTCGCCGTCGAGCAGTTCAACACCCGCCACGACAAGCCGTTCACGCTGGAGCTGAAGTCCTCCGACGACGGCGGCAGCGCCGACCGTGCCGCGGCGGCGGCCCGGCAACTCGTCGACGACAAGGACGTCCTGGCAGTCCTCGGCTCCAGCACCGACGCCACCACCCAGGCCGCGCTGCCCGTCTACGACACGGCCCTGCTGCCCGTGCTCGGCATGTCCGCCGGGCAGAACCTCCTGCAGAACGTCCGCTCCTTCGTCCGTGGCCGCCCCCTGCACAACCAGGTCGCCATGAAGCTCGCCTTCCAGCTGGAGGCCACCAGTGCGGCCACCCCTGTCGGCGTCCTGCTGGACCGCACCGGAGGCGACGTCTCCTGGATGAGTATCCAGATGGTCAACCTCATCGTCCGCCAGTACCGCGACGCCACCTACCCCCGGGTCGTCCCGGTCGGCACGACCGACCTCGCGCCTACCGTCACGGACATGCGCGCCGCGGGCATCAAGGCGTTCGTCTACGCCGGACCGGTCGACGGCGCGATCCGGGCGGCCCGGCTGCTGGCCGACTTCGACGGCCCGAAGTACGCGGCCGAACCCGCCCTGGACCCCCGGTTCGCCACGGAGAAGACCGCCGAGGGCTGGACGGTCGTGGCCCCGGTGATCAGCCCCGACGCGCCCCGCGTCCGCTCCTTCGCCCAGGCGTTCCGCGCACGGTACGGCCACGCGCCCGGCTTCTGGGCGGCTGAGGGCTACGACGCGGCGAACCTGCTGATCCGGCAGCTCACCGTGGCCAAGGGCGAGCGCCCCACCCGCAAGGCGCTCCTCTCCTCGCTGAAGAGGGCCACGTACCGGGGGATCACCCGCGACTTCTCCTTCGACTTCAAGACGTACGGGACGCCCGCGCTCACCACCCCCGCCACCTTCGTCCACGAGGTACGCGGCGGATCCTTCCGCTTCCTGGGCCCCGCCCCGGACAACGCGCCCCAGCCGAAGAGGACATGACGGTGCGACCGCTCGCCGCGGGAGACCCGGAGGCGATCGGCGGGCACCGGCTGCTCGCCCGGATCGGGGCGGGCGGCATGGGCGTCGTCTACCTCGCCCGCTCCGAGGGCGGCGCCCTGGCCGCCGTCAAGGTCATTCGCGCCGAACACGCCGCCGACCCCGGCTTCAGGGCCCGTTTCCGGCGCGAGGCACGGGCCGCCGCCCGGGTCGACGGACGCTGGACCGCGCCCGTCACGGCCGCCGACCCGGAGGCAGCCGAGCCGTGGATCGCCACCGCGTTCGTTCCCGGCCCCTCGCTCGCCGAGACCGTCGCCGGGCACGGGCCGCTGCCCCCGGACACCGTGCGCGCCCTGGGGGCCCGGCTCGTCGAGGCGCTCGCCGCCGTCCACGAGGCCGGGCTGGTCCATCGCGACATCAAGCCCGGCAACGTCCTGCTCGCCCTCGACGGCCCCCGCCTCATCGACTTCGGCATCGCGCGCGCCGGCGGCGCGACCGCCCTGACCGCGACCGACGTGATCATCGGCACCCCCGGCTATCTCTCGCCCGAACAGGCGCGCGCCCGCGACGAGAAGGTCGGCCCGGCCAGTGACGTGTTCTCGCTGGGCTGTGTGCTGGCCTACGCGGCGACCGGCCGGCCCCCGTTCGGCAGCGGCGTGGCGGCTGCCGTCATCTTCCGCACCGTCCACGAGGAACCCGGCCTCGACCACGTGCCGGACGACTCCCTGCGGACCCTGCTCGCCCGTTGCCTGGCCAAGGACCCGGCCACCCGCCCCACCGTTGCGCAACTGCGGGCCGAACTCGGCGACTTCGGCACCGACGACTGGTTGCCGCCCGGACTGCCCGCGGTGATCGCGGAACGCTCGGCCGAGGTGCTGAACCTGCCCGAACCCGAGCGGCTCACGGCCGCCCCGACGACGTCGCAGGAGCCGCCTGCCCCGAACCGCCGGCGCTTCCTGATGCTGGGCGGCTCGGCGGCCGCGGTGCTGGCCGCGGGCGGCGCCACCGCCGCCTGGCTCGGCAGCCGCGACTCATCAGCCGCCGCCGTCTCCCGTCCGCGCCGCACTGTTGCCCTGCACGCCGACCTGACCGGTCCCGGCAAGGCCCTCGGCACCTCGGTCCAACGGGGCGTCCGGTTGGCGGCCGACCAGTACAACGCCCGCGCCGACCGGCAATTCGACCTCGTCCTCACGGTCCTGGACGACGGGGGAGACGCGCACCGGGCCGAGGCGGTGGCCCGGCGGCTGGTCGCGGAACGCCGGGTGTGCGCGGTGGTCGGGCCGACCTCCGACGCCACGGCGCTCGCGGCCCGGGACATCTACCTCAAGGCGCTGCTTCCGATGGTGACGGCGTGGGCGGGCTCCGACGCCGTGTACAACCCCGCGTACACCCCGGTGACCACCACGTCGTCCGTGTTCCAGCTCCGCCCGTCCGACTCCAGTATCGACACGCCCCTGGTGCATTACCTCACCCAGATCCGCCCGGCCACCCGCACCGCGCTCATCGACGACCAGGCCACCAAGGACTTCAGCTGGCTGATCGCCGGGAAGCTGAGGGGTTCTCCGCCGTCCGGCGGCACGGTCACCCGGCACACCGTCCCCGCGGCCGAGGACGACTTCGGCCCCGCCGCCCGCGCCGCCGTCGCGGCGCGGGCGCAGGCCGTCGTCTACTGCGGAGGCGTCCCGCGCCGCGCCGCCGCCTGCGCGCGGGCTCTGCGGGCCGCGGGGTTCACCGGGACCTGCGCGGCGACCGAGGCCGTCCTCGACCCCGAGTTCCTGAGCGCGGCGGGTGCCGCCGCCGAGGGATGGGTGTTCTCCACGACGTTCGTGGATCCCACCCGTATGACATCGGCCGCCGGGTTCGTACGGGCGTACCGGAAGCGGTACGGCGTCCGGGAGGTCGGACGAGGAGCGGCCGAGGCCTATGACGCGCTCGGCCTCGTGGCCCGCGGCCTGACCGCCGCGGGAACGGACCTCGCCGACCGGGGCACCCTCACCCACCGGGTGCGGGCCCTGTCGTACCAGGGCATCACCCGGACCTTCCGGCCGCCGGTCGGCGGGGGAGGGGAGGTGGCCTCCGGTCTGTTCCTGTGGCGGGTGGAGAAGGGAACACCGGTCTTCCTCGGGCAGTACCAGCAGGTCGGGGCCTGACGGGTACTGGCTGTTCTTCCGGTGTGGTTCAGCAGCCGGTGCCGACCGGGATGAACGTGATGCGGGCGTGCTCTTCCGTACCGAGAGCCTCGTCGTACGTGGTGCGGTTGACCCGGTACCAGACGTCGTCCCTCGCGGTGTCGCCCTTGACGTCGTCCAGCCTCACGCACCACCGTTCCCGACGCACGACCCGCCGGTACGTCTCGGTGCCCTCCCGGACCTTTCTGCAGTCCTGGTACCGCTCGGTGGTGTACCAGGTGCGTGTCTTCTTGCGAGCGCCCGTTCCCGTACGTTTCGTGCGCTTGACCCGCTTGGTGGCGGGCGTGCACTTCTTGACCATGTGCGGCCGGGTGTCCTGGACGGTCCTTCTGGGGACGTGGCGGACGGCGTCCCGGAGCCCGAAGACGCGGTCCGTGTGCGCCTGGCCTTCCTGGTGGGCGTTCCCGCCCCCGTGCCTCTGAGCGCTGTCCGCTCCGCTGCCGCATGCGCCGAGCCCGGCCATGAGGATCGCCGTCACCGCGGCGGTCACCAGTCGCTGCTTTCCGAACATGTCTCCCCCTGCGGTCACCGGACGTGTCCGGCAAAGGACCCGGAACACATGACCGGGGCCCCGTCCACGGTACGGCGGCCGTCAGACTAACTGATCTTCGATGAGGGGTGACGGGTTCTTCCCGGCCGCCTGCCCGCACCCCGAAGGGGCGGCGCGGTCCGTCTCTTCGACGGCGGCCGGATGCGGAGTGAGGATGGTGGTGTGTGAAGGGAGGGGCCGATGTGGATCATGCTTCACCCTCACTCTGGCTGGCGCATGGTGGCCCTTGGCATACCGCCGTTTTGGAAGCAGATCCCGGGCGCCGATCGCCCGGGTGTGGCCGCCGCCGTCCTGGCTGTCGCCTTCGCCGTGCTCGTCGTCGGCACGAGGGCACGACAGGGCCGTTTCCGGCGGCTCCGGGGCGTGCGGGGCAAGGCCGCCGAGCCGGTCGACGCGTCGTGGTTCACCGCCCACGCCCTGGACGGTTTCCCCGAGGAAGCCGTCCGCGCGCGCCTGAAGGCCCCCGACGCGCCGTCCGCCGACCGTCTCTATGCCGCCTGGATCCTGGCCGTCCACGGGATGGACGCCACGTGGCTGGAGAGGAACCTTTCCCTCCCCGCCGACGTGGCGCACCTGATGGTCGAGGCCGCTGAACCGAGGCGCCGGAACCGGGAGGCGCCGGAAAATCGCAAGGATTCCACGCCCGGGACCGACCTGAAATAAAAGGTGAATTCGACCTTCGGGCCGCTCGGAAAGCCCCTGCGCCCCGGGGAATCCGGTGATCGAGATGCGTGCGCATGGGGAAGGATCAAGAATCGACTGAGGCACTGACGTCGAAGCAGAGAGGCCTGGTCATGCGAAGCCGATTCGTACGCGCTCTGGCCACTGGCGTCGCCGCGGGCATGCTGGCGAGCGGCGCAGCCGTAGCCTCCGTGGGGCCTGCGTTCGCGGCGTCCACCGCGTCCACCGGTCTGCACGTGACCCCCGCGAAGAAGCACTGCCACAAGGTCAAGGGCCACTACCGGCACGTCCACGGCAAGAAGGTATGGGTCAAGCCGTACACGGCCTGCACCAAGAAGTGACCGTGTGGGGCGCCGGGGCATCGGCCGCGGCGCCCGTCGGTAGCGAATTCACGCGTGTCGCCCGCTCACATGACCGGGCCTGTTGCTGCGATCGAAGAGTTCGATTCCGCGAGAATCGCGCGAAAAATCGGTCTCGTCGAAGAAGGACCCGGTCCGGCCCCCGCAAGCGGCCGGACCGGGTCCGTCGTGGGCCGTGGCCCCGCTGGGCGTCTAGGCCCTGTGCACTTCGAGTGCGGCCCGGACCCCGGACTCGACGGCGCCCTCGATCCACGACGGCTTGACAGAGGTGTGATCCCCGGCGAAGTGCAGCGGGCCCTCGGGGGCGCGGATCGCCGCGAGCAACTCCGTGTGCTGGCCCGGGAGCAGGACGGACGCCTCGCCGTACGCGTAGGGGTCCCTCAGCCAGCTCTGGGTACGTCCGGCGCCCGTGTAGAAGACCTCGACGCGCTGCCCGTAGACCTGCTGCAGGCCCCTGAGGGCGTGCGGGTAGCGGGCTTCCTCGTCGAGGGAGTCCCAGCGGGAGGCGTCGTCGGCCCAACTGTAGGAGGCGAGGACGACGCCTCCCTTGCTGCCGGGGACCGGATGGGAGGGCTGGATCATGAAGCGGTTGGAGTTGTCGGAGACCGAGCCGCCGCCGACGATGTGCGCGGCCTCCGGCTGGTCGCGGGTGGCCCAGCGATTGGCGGCGTAGTGGGCGCGCTGCGCCGGACTGATGTGCCCGCCCGGCACCGACGGGTGCGCGCCGAGCAGGCTTCCGTCGGCGGGTGCCTTGCCCTGCCGGTACTTCTCGTACAACCCGGGGCGCACCGCTTCGAGTTCCCGCTTCCAGTCCGCCTCGGTGAACTCCCACCAGCGGCGGCTGAACTCGAGCAGCACCTTGGTCGCGCTGTCGTAGTGCAACTCGGCGACGGCGCGGCGTTTTCCGTATGACATCAGCGGGCTGACCTGCACCTGCCGCAGTCCGGAGAACGGCACGGTGACGATCGCCAGGTCGCCGGTGAACTGCTCCCGAACGACCTTGCCGTTCCGCCCCTCGGACACCGTGTCGATCCACACGTGCGGACCGCCCTCGTGGACCTGTGACGTGTCGTCGCTGCCGTGCCGGTCGGCTGACCAGTACTCGATGTGCGTCGCGCGGCGGTCCAGCCGCACCAGGCCGTCGACCTTCCGTAGCAGCGCGTCCGGCAGCGTCGCGGTGCCACCGACCAGCTCCCAGAACGTGGTGTCCGGACTGATCAGCGACTGGCTGATGAAGCTGTGGATGAACGACAGCGGCAGCCGCGAGGTCAGGTTCTCCAGGGTGCCGACGAGATCGAGCGTGCGCTCGTCGAAGCCCGCCTGCTCGGTCAGGAAGCGGTACATGGACCAGTCGCCGTACCGCTGGATCACCCGCGCCCAGCCCTGCACCCGCTCGGGCAGGGGCTTGTCGACACGCTTGCCGTCCGCGCCGACCGTGCTGAACTCGTCGCGTACGGGGTCCAGGGCCTCGCGCAGGATCTGGGAGGAGGGCTTGTCCCAGTACTTGCGTGGGACGCCGAACGACTGGTTGATCCTGCGGGGTGTCCTCGCGTAGTCGGAGCGGCGCATACGGACGCCGTTGACATGAAGCCACGCGTGGTTGACGGGCTTGCCCTCGCCGTCGACGTCCACGAGATAGAACGGCCGTCGCTTGACGCCGAGTTGGTCGATCAGGCTCATCACCAGCGGATGACTGCCGGGGATCCGCATGGCCCCGGCCTCGGCGTACTGCCGTGGATCAGCGAACGGCCTGGCCGCGTGCTCGTGTCCGCCGGTGCGGAAGGTCTTGATGCGGCCGCCGACGCGGTTGCCGTTGGCCTCCAGCACCGTCACGTGGTGCCCGGCCCGCTTCAGCAGCCAGGCCGCCACCAGACCGGCCGGTCCGGCGCCGACCACCAGGATCTTCTTGGCGCTCCTGGTCCTGGCGCGGGGCAGACCGGAGTCGAGGATCTTCTTGTAGGTCGGCACGAGTGCTGTGTTGTCGTCGTCGACGACCAGCAGTGCGCGGGCGACCGCGAGACAGGTTTCCCAGTCGGCGGTGGATCTCGGCGGACAGGGGGCCTGGCGAGGGAGGGTGGGTGTCGCGGCAGTCGCGTCCGGCGTGGTCAGACCGAGGGCCGTGGCAGTCGCGGCCGTACCTGCCGCGGTGGTGAACAGCCGTCGGGAGAAGGGGTGCTGGCTGTCCGAGGTGTGAAGTTGATCCATGCGTCCTGCATAGAGCGCGACGGCACGCGCCCAAAGGGTGATCAACGATGATCACCTGAACGTGTCAGCGCGCGGGGGCGATGCCACTGCGCCGACCGTCTTCTGAGCGACCGTGCCGCCCCCTGCGCGCCCCCGCACGCCCCCCGGGCCTCGGATGGTTGCCGTCGTGCTTCAAGCGGCGGCGGAGGTCAGGGGGTGCCACGCCACCGGGTACTGCCGGGGTGCCGACCGCTGTGGACACATCACGGCCGGGCGGCCGTCATCAGCTTCGTGAACGAGGCCATGCACCGCGAGCAGTGCTCCGCCCGTTCGGCGCCGGACGCGTCGACGCGTTCGGAAATCCGCCGCCCGCACAGAGTGGTGGTGGCCTGCTTGGCCATCACGTGCCACACCATTGCTTCGCCTGGCCCGTCAGGGCCTACGCACATCTCATACATGACCGGCCTCCCAGGACGGACGCCCTCCTGCTCCAGGAAACCTCGTACGGGCCGGGCGCACGGTGTCACGCTGGGCCATCGGAGTGACGCCGTCTCTGGCTGCTCAGCCGGCCGTCGGACCAGGCGCGGGCGAGGCGGTGTGTACATGCAGGTCGGGGCGGGGAGTGAGGGCGACGACCGGTGCGCCGGGCGGGGGCGGCGGCGGGGTGAGCCGGCCCTTGGGTAACTTCGGCGGGGTGGTCTGCTGGAAGAGGACCTGGTCGAAGTCGACCGCGCCGGTCTTCTCCAGCATGGTGATGTGGTCGAGGACGGTGTCGTTGGCCAGGTCGGCGAGTCGGCGCACGAGGGTGTTCTTTGTCGTGGTGCGGATCTTGGCGATCGTCGGGAAGATCTGGCCGTGGGTCACCCGCATGAGAGTGGCGGCGGTGGAGTCGAACCGCTTGCCGGACTCGGCCGCCGAGACCGCCACGAACCGCCGCTGTTGCGGCGTCGCCTGGTTGGGCAGGGTGATGCCGAGCTTCGGGGCGATCGTGCGGCACATCGCGTCGAGCCCGGCGTGGCCGACGAGCAGGTGCTCGCCGGCTTCCCGCATGGCCGGTGTCGAGCCCTTCTTCAACACCAGCTCGCCGAGGGGGTACTCCCACAGCCCCGCGGAGCGCACCTTGACGACGAAGTCCCGGTCGGCCTCCGTCAGCGGACCGTACCGGGTGTCGGCGATGACACGGTCCGGGGAGCCGGACGTGGTCTTGATGCCGAGCATGACGGGGTAGGCGAGTGCGGCGAGGGTCAGGCCCAGCGCACCGGTCACGAAGACGGTTCCTGCCCTGTTGCGGGAGAGGGGCATGCTGCCTCCAGACGCGAGCGGCGTGTACGGCGGGAGGTACGGACCGGCCACGGGGATCCGTCATCGCCTCGGGTAAAACCTGCGCCGCGCTGGGGCGCGGGCGGGCCCGGTGAAGGGCGCGAGGCCCCGCCGCCGGCACTGCCGTGGCAATGCCGGACGCGGCGCTGAGCGGGACGGCGAAGGCGGTGATCCACAGCCCTGTGTTCAGGGACTCGCTCTGCCTCTCGACCGCCCGTGGAGCGCTCGATGCACTTCAGATTACCCCCTAGGGGTATCGGGAAATACTGAAAGGTCTTGCGTCGCATACCACGTGGGGGTATACATGAGCTGGTCCAGATACCCCCCTGGGGTATCAATACGCCCTCTACTGGGCGAAGGTCGCCCGGCTCCGGCCCTCGCCCTTCCCACCCGCCACCCGCCGCGTCCGTGAGCTGTGAGGAGCAGACATGACCACCACCACGCCTGGTGCCGCCGAGGTCGAACTCGCCATCGGCGGCATGACCTGCGCCTCGTGCGCCGCCCGGATCGAG
>NZ_JBSFLQ010000048.1:0-48746 GCF_053599115.1 Streptomyces sp. NPDC001020
TAGGTGGTGTCCTCCGACTTCCCCATCACCGTCCTCGCCCGCCTCCTCGAGGTGCCTCCGGCTCGAGAGCAGGGGGCTACGCCATCGGCCGCCCCGGCCGTCACCGGGCCGAGCGGCCCGGTGACGGCCCCGTCGAGCGGTGGTTCCCACCGTCCGGGTCACGCCTCCGCTGTGCCGTGAGCAGCGGTTGCGGGGGCGGCTTCGCTTGCCACAGTGGTGACGTCGAGGGCTTCCGGCCCGGCCACACTGGGGCGTTCCGACCAGAAGGCAGCGGAGCACAGTCGCCATACGAGCATGGTGACCACTCCGGCGGCCGTGATGCCGATACCGATGACGAGCGGCGGCCCCAGCGAGAACCACGTGACCCCGCTGTAGGAGTTCTTGGGGTCGGACATGTCGATGACCGACTCCACGAGCAGCCAGGTCAACAGGGCGGCTCCGACCAGCGGGCCGACGCCGATCAGGACGAAGTTGCGAAGGCTCTCGAGCAGGCGGTGGCGGTAGTAGACCGCGCAGGCCACGCCGGTGAGCGCGTAGTAGAAAGCGATGAGCAACGACAGGGCGGTCAGGGAGTCGAGCAGGGCGTTTTCGCTGATCTGGTTGACACCGAGGTACCAGACGATGGCCACGCCGGCGACCCACCAGGTGCTCACGTGCGGGGTCTGGAAGCGATGGTGGACGCGGCCGAAGTGGCCGGGCAGCGCGTGGCGGCGGGCCATGGAAAGCAGGGTGCGGGAGGCGGGAAGGATGGTGGTCTGGGTCGATGCCAGCGCGGACGTGCAGACCGCCAGCAGCACGATCCAGTCCCAGCCACCCATCACCTTTTCGGCGAGTACCGCGAAGATCGCCTCTTCCTCGTCGGCGTTGGTGGTCAGGAAGGAGGTCCCGGCGAAGGCCACGATGGCGAACGCCACCGACACATAGGTCACCAGGAGTACGACCGTCGACCAGATGCCGGCCTTGCCGGGGGCGTGGGCCGAGTCCTCGACCTCCTCGGTGAGGTTGGCCGCCGATTCCCAGCCCCAGTAGATGAAGACACTGAGCAGGAGGCCTCCGGTCAGTGCCGCGCCTCCGGCTCCGAAGGGATTCAGCCAGGTGACCGACGGGAGGGCCGAGCCGGACATCGCGGTTCCGGCGTAGACGCGGTACAGGGCCACCACCGCGAAGGTGAGGAGGAAGGCCACCTGGGCGAGGATGAGGGCGTTCTGTACCTTGGCCGACGTCTCGGTGCCCATGACACACACCGCGGTCATCGCCAGGATGAGCACCACGGTCAGTGTCTGGCGCACCAGTTCGTTCGCGGCCCAGCTGTCCAGGCCCAGGGCCAGCAGCCCGAAGTTCACGGCGACGTCGGCCAGTGATCCGACCACCAGGACACCGGTCATCGCGATGGCCCAGCCGCCGAGCCAGCCGGCCCACGGCCCCATCGCCCGGGTGACCCAGGAGAACGTGGTGCCGCAGTCCTGGTCGGCCTTGTTGAGGTAGTGGAACGCCGACGCGATGAGCAGCATCGGTATGAAGGAAGCGAGCATGATGCCGGGGGCGTAGACGCCCACGAGTGCCACGACCGGACCGATGACCGCGGCGAGGGAGTACGCCGGGGAGGTCGAGTTCAACCCGATGACGAGTGCGTCGACGAAGCCGATCGCGTTGGCCTTCAGCTCCCCGGACGGACGGGCGTCCGTAACGTCGTCGTTCAATGTGCTCCCTTGCTTCGGGGTGGCGGCGTGGCGTGAGGTATTGCTGTGGTCCGGGCGGGGCGCGGGGGCGTCGACCGGGGCCGGAGTGCAGACCCGGCCCCGGGGAGGGGCCGGGCCGACGATGAGGTGTGGAGTTACTGATCCCGCATGCCCCAGGGGGAGCCGTATTCGGTCAGCAGGTCCAGGAAGGGGCGGGGGTCGAAGGCTTCGGCACCGAGGACACCGGAGCCGGTCCAGGTGCCGCCCGCCATCAGCTCCAGGGCGATGACCGGGTTGATGGCGGTCTGCCAGACCACGGCCTGCGAGCCATACTCGCGCATCGACCACTGGTTGTCGACGACGTGGTACAGGTACACCTCGCGCGACTTTCCGTCCTTGGTGCCCTTCACCCACGTACCGGCGCACGTCTTGCCGTGCATGCGGTCACCGAGCGTGGCCGGGTCGGGCAGGCAGGCGGCGACGACGTCACGCGGGGAGACCTGCGTGCCACCGACGCTCACCTTCTCCGTACGGTCCAGACCGAGCTTGTGCAGGGTCTTGAGCGTCTCGATGAACTCGTCGCCGAGTCCGTACTTGAAGGTGACCCGCTTGGCGTCCACCCAGCGCGGGATCAGCAGTACCTCTTCGTGCTCGACGTTGACGCACTCGACGGGGCCGATGCCTTCGGGGAAGTCGAAGACCTCCGGCTCGCTGAAGGGCGCCGTGGTGAACCAGCCGCGGTCCTTCTCCCAGATCACCGGCGGGTTCAGGCACTCCTCGATGGTCGTCCAGATGGAGAAGGACGGCGCGAACTCGTAACCGTCGACGGTGAGGTTGGCACCGTCGCGGACACCGATCTCCTCGATCTCGTCGAAGAGCTCCTCGGCGGCGTAGCGGGCGAAGACATCGGAGAGTCCCGGCTCCACGCCGACGCCGACGAGTGCCAGCCGTCCGGCCTTCTCCCATTCGGCGGCGCGCTCGAACTGCGCGTCGCCGAGCTTGACGCCGCACTGCTCGTACGGCAGGTCGGGGTGCGGGTACGACAGCGACATCGCCATGTCGAGGTAGTGCGCCCCGGCCGCCAGCGCAGCCTCGAAGAGCGGCATCACGAACCGCGGGTCGGTGGCGTTGAGCAGGACGTCGCACCGCTCCCGCGTGAGCAGGTCGGTGACCGCCGCCTGGTCGGAGGCGTCGATGCGCGCCGCGCTGAATCGGGTGCTGCCGTCACCCAGTGCCGCCACCGCCGCTTCGGCCCGGGACAGGTCGTAGTCGGCGACGACGATGTGGTCGAAGAAGGAGCGACGGGCCGCGATCCGGGTGATCGCCGTACCTACGCCGCCCGCGCCCACAAGCAGTACTCGCATGGCAAAGATGCCTTTCATCTGCAGAGGCCGGAGCCTTGACGCGCCAATGAAAGGTCCCCCGCATCAAGAACGTCAATGGCGTTGGCATAAGCTGGGAAAGAGAGGCTGTGGGTCGGTTATGCCCAAGAATGTGATGCTGTAGGGCACGCAAAGGCATGGAAATCCTGCCAAACGGGGGTGTCTCCGCTTGCGGGTCTCTTTCACGGCGCAAGTCGGCCGCCTGGCCGGGAGCCGCGTGCTGAGCGCCCGGCCAGGGACTCTCCCGGTTACAAGTACGGGCGTGTGATCAGCTCGATCGCATGACCGGCGGGGTCCTTGAAGTACACCCCTCGGCCGCCGTGCTCATTGTTGATTTCGCCGGGGCGTCGCATCTGGGGATCCGCCCAGTGCTCGACGCCGCTGTCACACAGCCGCCGATACGCCCGGTCGAACAGTTCGTCGTCGATCAGAAAGGCGTAGTGCTGCATCTGGATCTCCACCGGCGGCTCGGCGAACTGAAGCAGTACGCCGTCGGTGAGCTGGATGTTGGTGAACGGACCCCAGGACGGTGCTTCCGGAATCTCCAGCAACTCTCGGAAGAACCGAGCCGACTCGTTGCGATCCTTGGAAGCGATGATCGTGTGGTTGAACGTGACTGCCATTGCGCTGACCTCGCTGTTGCTCGACATGAAGAACTGACTCACGGTGCACGAGCGTTGGGAGGTCCGCGTGCCGAACTGAGGGGGTGCCTGCTCTGCACCCGCCGGGTGATCAGCTCTCCACCGGATAGCCGATCCGTGTGTGGCTCAGCGCCGGTCCGGTGTTCACATCGCGTGACCCTACTGGAAGCGAATGACTGCCGACAAGGGCCAGACAGACGGTCAACAGCGCCTGCTCCAGCCGCCGTTCGTGCTCGCCGGGCGGTGGGGCCGCCTCGTCGAGGTGGCCGGACTACGGTGCGTCACGGGGCGGCGGTTGGGACGCGGTCGCGTTCGGGCGGGGGCGGATCTGCATGCCGGGGCGGCGTCGGTGGACGGTGAGATAGGACAGGCCGTGCTCTCCGGCAGTCAGGCTGCGCGTGGAGCCGTGCGGCAGCCAGAGCAGGGCGCCTTCGCTCAGGTGCTGGGGGTTCTGGGGCGTAGTCAGCGTGCCGTCACCGGTCAGGACGAGGAGGAGGACGTCGAGGTCCGGCTCGGTGTGGGTGTCCACGCGATGCCCGGCCGGCAGACGGATGACGTTGGCGTCGAGTTGGCGTCCGGACTCGGCCAGCTTCCACAGGGCTCCGGCCGGTGCCGCGGCGACTTCGGTGAGGGCTCGGGTGTCGCAGAGCAACTGTGGGACGGGGGCGCCGGAAGTGTCATGGATCGACTGGCTGTTGGGGCCGGCTGCGGCGGCATGAGGGTCGGTCATCGGTGGTCATCCGTCCGTCGCGGGAACCGGACAAGGCCAGTCTTGGCCCCGTCCTCCTCGGACGCAACCGGCTGATCGTGCGAATCCTCAGCTTGACATGTCCTCAGATTGAAAACCAGATGTGCGCCACCTCGCCTGGTGAGATCCTCCGACCCGTTCGTATCTGTCGCGATGTTCACGTCCGCGCTGACGCCATGTCACAGACCCCTGAGTAGGACCCTGAATGAGCCTGTCCCTCGCCGTTCCGTCCCGCCTGTGGACGTCGAACTTCAACTTCTACTTCACCGCCCGCGTCGTGTCGCAGGTGGGCGACGCCATGCTGCCGGTCGCGACGGCGGTCGCCATGTTCTCGCTCGGATACGGCGTGAGTGGTGTCGGGTTCGCGCTCGGTGCCTGGATGGGGGCGTTCGCGCTCTTCGTCGTCTTCGGCGGGGTGTTCGCCGACAGGTTCCATCCCTTGCCGCTGATGATCGGGGCGGATGCCGCCCGCCTCATCGTCCAACTGCTGCTCGCCTGCTACCTGTGGCTCGGCCACCCACCGTTGTGGATCATGATCACCGGGTCGCTGATCGGTGGTGTCGCGACGGCGATGTTCCAGCCGGGCACGTCCAGTCTGGTTCCGCAGGTCGCCGCCGACGCTCAGAAGGCCAACGGGGTGCTGCGAGTGAGCGAGGGATTCGCCACGATGGCAGGACCGGCGATAGCCGGGACGCTCGTCGCCGCGACCTCGCCGGCCCTGTTGTTCGGCGTCGACGCGGTCACCTTCGCGATCAGTGGAGTCTGCCTGTTGGCGCTGCGGCTTCCCCGCCTCGAGGTGGACCGAACCGCCTCGACACTCACCAACCTGCGCACCGGCTGGGACGAGTTCCGTTCCCGCCCCTGGCTCTGGGGAGTCATCCTGATCTGGTGGTTCCTGGGCGTGTTCGTCTGGGGGCCGATCACGCCGCTCGGCGCGGCCTCGATCATCGAGGCGCACGGCAAAGCCGCCTTCGGCTATGCGGAGGGGGCGTTCGGCGCGGGCTGCGCCGTGGGCGGGCTGATCGCGATACGGGTCCGTCCCGCCCGCCCGCTCTTCGGAGGCGGTCTCGCGATGCTCCTGTTCCCGATGATGCCGCTGGCCGCCGCCCTGGTCCCTTCTCAGCCGCTGATCATGCTCGGGTACGCGGTGAGCGGGATCGGCTGGGCCTTCTGGGGCGTCCAGTGGTCCACCACGGTGCAGACCCAGATCCCCGAGGACCGGCTCAACCGAGTTGCCGCCTACCAGGTCGCCGGCTCCATCCTCGCCGTTCCGATCGGCCAGGTGATCGCGGGTCCTGCCAGCGGCCTCGTCGACCTCCACGACCTCCTGCTGATCGCCACCATGGCTGCTTTCGGTTGCGCCGCGGCCCTACTCGCCATCCCCGCCATCCGCGGCCTGCGACGCATCGAGAAGTAAGAGGGGCGACTCCGCCGCCCGAAGCCGGCCCCATTCGACAACGCCACTGCGAGATCCCCGCGTGCCGCAGGCGCACGGGGATCTCCACCCGGTCACACAGGGGCGTCGGTGTCTTCCTGGCCCTCTTCGTCCCGGAGCCGACGCAGCCGGAGTGCGGCCGCCACCGCTGCGCCCGCGGCGGCCAGGGCCACCACCAGCAGGAGAAACCGGTCTGAGACGGCCTCGCCGACTCGCGTGGCGCCGCTCTCCCAGGCCGCCTCGGTGTCGACGCCGATGAGGGAAGGCAGGGCGGACGTGCCGTCGAAAAGCAGGAACACGGCCCCCAGCAGGACGAAGACGATCCCTCCCACGAGCGAGGTGCTGTGCACGGTCAGCGGGCCCAGCCGCAGGGCTCGCCCCCTCAGCCAGCGCCGTCGGCCGAGGTCGTAGCGGTCCCACAACAGCGCCAGAACGAACATCGGCACGACCATGCCCAGCGCGTAGACGGCCAGCAGCAGGCCGCCGTGTACTGGGCTGCCGTCGAGCGCCGCGACGGTGAGGATGCCGCCGAGGATGGGGCCGGCACAGAAGCCCGCCAGCCCGTAGGTGGCTCCCAGGGCGAGCACCGACAGTGCGGACCCTGTCGTGCGGGTGCCCGCTGCTTGCTGCAGACGGCGGGAGCCGAACCCGAGGCCCAGGATCTGAGCCAATCCCAGCCCGATCATCGTCCAGCCCGCGACCGTGACCAGCAGATCGCGGTGCCCGTAGAACAGCCGGCTGGCGAAGGAGCCGGCCACACCGAGCGGCACCAGTGTTGTGCACAGCCCGGCATAGAAGACGGCGGTGCGCATCGACAGCCGGGTGCGGTTGGTGAAGGAGTAGGCGAAGAACGCCGGCAGGAGCAGCGCGCTGCATGGGCTGAACAGCGTCAGCAGTCCGCCGAGAAAGGCCGTCGCGACGGGGATGCCGGTCAACGCCGTGCTTCCTTCGCGGCCTTCTCGATGGCGGCGCTGAAGGTGCTCAGCGGCTGGGCGCCCAGGATGGGTGTCGCATTGACAAGGAAGGCGGGTGTGCTGGACACCCCCAGCCCGTATCCCTCCCCCTGGTCCGTTTTCACCGCCATGTCGGCCGCTTGTGACTTCATGTCGGCCTCGAAGCGGTCGAGATCCGCGACACCTGCTTCACGGGCCATCTCGTGCAGTCGCGAGGAGGAGAACTCGCCCTTGTTGCGAGGGCGTTCCTTGGCGTAGGCGATGTCGTGGAACTGCCAGAACCGGTCCTGTTTCCCGGCAGCCCATGCGGCCCGAGCGGCCCGCTCCGATTCGGCGCCGAACACGGGGAAGTTGCGCCATTCGATGCGCAGCACCCCCTTGTCCACGTACTTGCG
The DNA here is from genome assembly GCF_053599115.1 of Streptomyces sp. NPDC001020. Classification (NCBI taxonomy): domain Bacteria; kingdom Bacillati; phylum Actinomycetota; class Actinomycetes; order Kitasatosporales; family Streptomycetaceae; genus Streptomyces; species Streptomyces sp. NPDC001020. The sequence continues at coordinate 7,234 of NZ_JBSFLQ010000048.1, forward strand.
GACGAGTTCCGGCTTGGTGTCCCGCGCCCACTTGCCGCAGAAGGGGCACTGGAAGTCCTCGTAGGCGACCAGTACGACGGGTGCGTCGGCCCGACCCAGGGCAAGCGGGTCCTTGGCGTCCCTGCGGGCGACAGCGAGCAGCGCCTTCTGCTGTTCGTCGGGGGTAGCTTCGCTGACGGGTGCCGAGGCGCTGGCCACGGGTCGTTCAGGGGCCGCGGAGTCGCCCGAGCCGCCGCCAAGGGCGGCGATCGCGGTAAGGCCGGCCACTGTAGCGCCGCTCACGACGATCCATGTGAGGCGGCGACGGCGGGCACGAAGAGAGGAAGGCATGGCACCTCCGAAGTCAAGTGTGGGAGAGAGAAGGAGAAGTCGGGCGGCAGGTCGCGCCGGGCGGACCAGAGCAGGGCGACCGCCGGTTACAGGGGGCTCAGCAGCTCAACACGTCCGAGGCAAACGGTTGAACAGGGTGGCAAGAACGTGCGGAGACGACGACCGGGCCTCTACACCCGTCGTACGGAGAGTTCGGCGAGGTCGGGAGGAGACGGGGCCGGACCGCAGTGCCGGACCTGCGTGTGTGCGGGTGGCCGCGTCGACGCCATCTCGTCGGTCTCCGCCGACAGGGCACGGGCAGGTGGCGCACCGAGCCGTAGGTGCTGCCGCTCCGGCTGAGTCTTCTTCAGGCATGGGGTGTTTGTTGCGGCGACGGGTGCTTCCTGACCGACGCTGTCCAGCGTTTCGTGGCTCGGTGCGCGAAGGTCGGTCATGGCTGAGGAGCGTGCTGCCCCGGACAGTGCTGGGGAGGCAGTCGTGGCGCAGAACAGTGCGACCAGCAGGGTCAGCAGCGCGAGAGCGGCGCCCACGGCACCGTGCCGCTTGCCTTGCATCGCCGTCCCTCCACTCACTCGTTCCTGATCACCATAGACCAGGCGGTTTCGTCCGGGCGTAGGTAGTCGCGAAACGGGAGGGCGAAGCGGGCGTTCAGCCCGTCTGTGAGGCCGATCAAGCTTTTGCGTGGCCGGCCGCCTTTCCATGCGACTTCAATACAACATCAACTACAGTGGTCGAAGCCGCATGACCCGCCCACGATCCGGGCTCAGGCCCGGCATGTTCGCGCGGCGCGACAGGTCCCGCCTTGGAGGTTGAAGCGATGCGTCTTGCCGATGGTCCCCACGTGGAGTGCGAGATAGAGATCGCTGCTGACCCGAAGCGGGTGTGGGAGCTGGTGTCGGACATATCCACCTCGACTCGGCACAGCCCGGAGCTGCAGGAGGTGGAGTGGCTTGACGGGGCCCAAGGACCGGCTGTCGGCGCGCGCTTCTCCGGCCGCAACCAAAATGAACATCTGGGGGAGTGGCGCACCGTCAGCCGCATCGTGGAGATGGCGGAGCCGCACACCTTCCGGTGGGAGGTGGTCTACGGCGACCAGGGCAGCGGTGAGGCGCTGGCCGTCTGGGCGTACATGCTGGAACCGATCGCGGAGGGGACCAGCACCCGCCTGCGGCACGGCATGCGGATCGGTCCGGCCCGTGGGCCGCTTCACGACTTCGTCGAGAAGTATCCCGAGAGGGAGGAACAGATCATCGATGGTCGGCTGGCGCTGCTGCGCACCGGTATCGAGGCGACGCTGGCCGGGGTGAAGGCCGAGGCGGAGGCGTAGTCGGGCCAGGGTCGGAGCGCAGAGCCCTGCTCGGAGGCGTAGAACCGCCCGGAGACGGCCTGCCGGTGCCTGGGCGGTTCAGGCACCGGCAGGCGGCGGCGTATTTCGCACGCCGGGGCTTCGCCCCCTGGGTCCGGAACTTGTTGTGCCGGATCCAGCGCGGGGCGTGTCACCGTCGCAGGGTGCCCAGGATGTCGTCGAGGTTGGCGGTCCCGCTGCGGGGGCGGTTGTAGGGGAGCTTGCCCAGCATGTTGCCCATGGCGCAGGTGTTGCTCAGGGCGGAGAAGACCAGGCCGGCGCCGATGGCGGCGGAGAACCAGCGGGCACCGGGCAGTGCCAGGTCGACGAGCATGCCCAGGATCACCAGGGAGCCTGCGGCGAGCCGGACCTGGCGGTCCATCGCCCACACGGCGCGGGCACCGGCGGGCCGGTTCAACGGCCGTCCGCCCTGAGCCCACGCCGACGTGCCGCCGACCACGGTGAAGGCGGGGATGCCGGCTGCCGCCAGCTGGGAGCAGGCGGTCTGGGAGCGGGCGCCGGAGGCGCACACCACGGCCAGTTCCCCACGCTCGGCGGCGGAGCGCAGCTCCGGGAGGGCGCGCTGCAGCTTGTCGAGGGGGATGTTGAGGGCGCCGGGGATGTGACCGCCGGCGTACTCGCCGGGCGAGCGCACGTCGATGACGGTGAACTGCCCCAGGCGGGGTTCGAGCTGCTCGGCGGTGAGTGAGGCTGCCATGGTGGCGGTGTTCCTTTCGGTCGAACGGTTCTGCGTTGCGGAGCGGGACAGCCGCCGCGGGTGCGGGGCTCGGGGTTGGGTCAGCGTGGGGAGCGGACCGGCGTCAGGGTGGCGACGGTCGGGGGCGCGATGGCGAAGGCACGCTGCGGGATGCGGCCGGTGAGCCGGTCGGCGAAGGCAAGGAGCGACGTGGTCATATGACCTGCCCGTCACGGCCGGTGTTGTCGTGGACGGGGAGTCCGGCCGCGGCCCAGGCGCGCATTCCGCCGGAGACGTTGGCCACATCCACGCCGCGGGCGGCGAGTACCTCGGCGGCCTTCTGGGAGCGGTTGCCCGACCGGCAGATGGCCAGTACCGGGCGGCCCTGGGCCTCGGTGGGGAGGTCGGCTCCGGCGGCGATGGCGATGAGCGGCTGCCAGTGGGAGCCGGGGGCATGGCCCGCGGCGTACTCGTCGGCCTCGCGGACGTCGAGGAGTACAGCTTCGCCCGCCTGGGCGCGGTCCTGGGCGTCGGTGACAGTGATCTGTGCGGGGCCGGGGGTGCGGGCGAAGAGAGGCATGGCGGTTCTCCAGGGGTCTCGGTGGTGGGTCCGGGTGCGTGGTCTGCCGGGTCAGACCGCGAGCACGGGCCGGTCGGCGGCGGCGTCGTGGCTCTCCACGGCATGGGTGGAGTGGACCCGATAACGGGCGGCCGTGGTGAATACCTGGCGGCCGTCCTGCGGTGGGGTCATCGCCGTCGCGGCGGTACGGCCGCCGGCCGGGTAGCTGTTGCTGCCCGGTCCTGTGACGACCGCGGTCTCTGCGGAGTACACGTGCCCCTCCTTCCGGAGGATACCTAGGGGGGTATGCTTCGTTCAACACCATATACCCCCACCCGTATTTTGTGGGCCCCGCCTGGATCACAGGGCGTCGTCACCTCGGAGGTCGCGGACCGCTGCTCGGAGGGGTCGGGGACTCCCGGGAATAATACCCCCGGGGGTATGGTTCGATCTGGTGTCGCACCCTACGGCCGCAAAGGAGACCCCCTGTGTTCTTCGCCCAGTACTACCTCGACTGCCTGTCCCAGGCCTCCTACCTGATCGCTGACGAGACCACCGGCCAGGCCGTGGTCGTCGACCCCCGGCGCGATGTGGACGAGTACCTCGCCGACGCCGACGCGCACGGCTTCACCATCGTCGGTGTCATCAACACGCACTTCCACGCCGACTTCCTGGCCGGGCATCTGGAGCTGGCCGCCCGTACCGGGGCCTGGATCGGCTACGGGCAGCGTGCCCAGACCGAATACCCCATCCGCAGGCTCACCGACGGCGAGCGCATCGAGCTGGGCGACGTCACCCTGGAGATCCTCGAGACCCCCGGCCACACCCCCGAGTCGATCAGCGTCCTGGTCCACGAGCATGCCGACGACGTCGTCCCCTACGGCGTACTCACCGGTGACGCACTGTTCATCGGCGACGTCGGCCGTCCCGACCTGCTTGCCTCCCTCGGGGTGACCAGCGACCAGCTGGCCCGCATGCTGTACGACAGCGTGCAGCGCAAGCTGATGGCCCTGCCCGACGAAGTCCGGGTCTTCCCCGGTCACGGCGCCGGCTCCGCCTGTGGCAAGAACCTGTCCACCGAGCGCCAGTCCACCATCGGTGCCCAACGCGCCACCAACTACGCCTGCGTCCCGATGAGCGAGGACGACTTCGTCGCCCTGGTGAGCGGCGGGCAGCCGTCCGCCCCCGCCTACTTCGTGCACGACGCCGTCCTCAACCGCAAGAACCACCCCCTGTTCGATGCAGCCGCCGCCCCTCAGTCCCTGGACGCCGCCGACTTCCTGGCCCGCCGTGCCGCCGGTGCGGTTGTCGTCGACGCCCGCGATCCGCAGGACTTCGCCGCCGGTCACCTGGACGGCTCGGTCAACGTCCCGATCGACGGCCGGTTCGCCGAGCAGGCCGGCACGGTCCTTGCCGCCGACCGCGACATCCTGCTCGTGGCGCCCGGTGGGCGCGAGGAGGAGACCGCCACCCGCCTGGCCCGGATCGGCTTCGACCGTGTCGCCGGCTACCTCGGTGACCCCGAGGAGGCCTTCCTCGGTGTCGCTGACCAGGTCGGGCCCGCCTCCCGGCTCACCGTCGACCAGTTGCGCGGTGCCTTGGCCGGCTCTGCTGCGCCGGTCGTGGTCGACGTGCGCGGGGCGAGCGAGCGCGAGGAGGGCGCTGTCGCCGGCTCGCTGCACATCCCGCTGGCAGAGCTGCCCAGCCGTATGGAGGAGATTCCCGCCGACCGGCCCGTGGTCGTCCACTGCGCCGGCGGTCATCGCTCCTCCATCGCCGCCAGCCTGCTGCGCCACCACGGCCGCACCGACGTCTCCGACCTGCTCGGTGGCTACGGCGCCTGGAGTGCCGCGGGCGAGCAGGTGAGCGCCTGAGAAACCGGCACCGGGGCGGCGTGCCATCAAAGGCCCGCCGCCCCGGCACCGGCCGTCCACCGGGCGGCACCGGCCGTTCACCGGGCGGCACCGGCGGCCGACCGCCGACAACGACAGCACACCCCGTCTGATACCGCCGGGGGTATTCACCCAATGGGAGATCTGACATGGCAACCGTGGACCTGACCGCAGAGAACTTCAAGGATGCGGTTTCCGGTAGCGACATCACGTTGGTGGACTTCTGGGCCGCCTGGTGCGGGCCCTGCCGCAAGTTCGGCCCCCTCTTCGAGAAGTTCTCCGACCGTCACCCGGGCGTCCTCTTCGGCAAGGTCGACACCGAGGCCCATCCCGCACTGGCCCAGGCCTTCCAGATCACCTCCATCCCCGCCGTGGTGGCCATCCGCGACAAGGTCGTCCTCTACGCCAAGCCCGGCCCCCTGTCCGAGCAGGCACTGGAAGACCTCCTCACCCGCGCCCGCGACCTCGACACCAACCAGGCACAGGCATGACCGGCAACCTTCCCGAGCAGCATCAGCCGGCCGTTGCGGACAGCCGCGCCTGGGACGAGCGCTACGCCGCCCGGGACCTGGTGTGGGGCGCCGAACCCAACCGCTGGGTGGTCCAGGAGACCGCGGACCTTCAGCCCGGACGCGCCCTGGACCTGGCAGCCGGAGAGGGCCGCAACGCCCTGTGGCTGGCGTCGAGGGGCTGGCGGGTGACGGCGGTCGACTTCTCCGGCGCCGCCCTGGACCGCGGCCGGCACCTTGCCGCCGCACAGCCCGCAGAGGTGGCCGACCGACTCACCTGGGTGCGCGCCGACGTCCGCACCTACGAGCCGGACCCCGAGGCCTTCGACCTCGTCGTCGTCGCCTACCTGCATCTGCCCGCCGCCCAGCGCCGCACCGCCCTCAGGCACGCCGCCCAGGCCCTGGCGCCCAGTGGCACCCTTCTGGTCGTCGGCCACGACACCACCAACCTGACCGCCGGCGTCGGCGGCCCTCAGGACCCGCGCCTGCTGTTCACTCCCGACGACGTTCTGGCCGATCTGGTGCGCCGACAGGGAGCGGGCCTCGAGCCCGTGCGCGCCGAACGCGTCCGCCGCCCGGTCGCGCACGGCCCCGACGGCGGCACCGCCCGCGCGATAGACGCCCTGGTGCGGCTGCGGCGCACCACTCACAACCCGGCGGCGGATGGCACCGCGCCATTTGCGGACTGAGACACGGATCTCGACGACATGACCGTGGCCCGGTACCGCCGTACGCCGGCCGACAAGGAGGAACCCATGCAAGTGGAAGAAGAAACAACAGGCGCGGTGCTCAACCGTCTGCGCCGCGCTCAGGGCCAGCTGGCCGGTGTCATCGCCATGATCGAGGCCGGACGCGACTGCAAGGACGTGGTCACCCAGCTCGCAGCGGTCTCCCGTGCGCTGGACCGAGCCGGCTTCAAGATCGTCGCAAGTGGTATGCGCCAGTGCCTGGTCACCGAGGGCGAGCACGCTCCTCCCATGACCGAACAGGAGTTGGAGAAGCTTTTCCTTGCCCTGGCCTGATCCTGGCGCCACGACGGCCCGAGGTCCCGGCTCAGCTTCCCCGCGCGGAGGCTGGGCCCCGCCACCCGTGTCTACCGCCGCTGAGCCACCGGGGCGGCCAGCCGTGTAGGCGGCATGAACTCCGTCACGTACGTGCGGTCCCAGCACGCCCCCGTCTCCCGTAGCTCGCGCCACGTCGTATAGCGGTAGCGGAACAGACGGGCCCGTACGTAGCGGGGCGGCGTGTCCGGCAGGAACGGGGAGCGTCGCAGGAGCCGCAGGGTGTCACGGTCGTTCTCCAGGAGGCGTTCGACCAGGCCGCCGAACCAGGGGGCCGCGTACGCGGGGGAGAGCGCCGCGAACCACATGAGCCAGTCGAGCCGCAGGTGGTACGGCGCGAACTGGCGCGGCCAGCGGCGCGGATCACCCGGTTTGCCCTTGAACTCGTACTCCCTCCAGTCGGAGTCCTCACGCGGTACGTCGTCCGCCGTGCCCTCGATCACGACCTCGTAGCGCGTCGTACTGATACTGCCGAAGGCACCGTAGGTGTTGACGAGGTGCAGTGGGTCGAAGGAGCGGTTCATGGCCTGGCGGCGGGAGAGCATGTTGCGTACCGGGTGGTAGCTGAGCGCGACGAGTCCCGCGCTGACAGCCAGGACCACGACCTCGTACCACAGAGGCGGCCCGGACACCTTCAGGGGAGTGGTGGGGAACTCGACGGCCGACAGGGCCAGCACGATCGTGATCCAGTTGAGCCAGGAGAAGTTGCCGGACAGGACGAGCCACAGCTGGGTCGCGATCATCAGTGCGGCGGCGGCCGTCGCGATCGGCTGGGGGGTGAAGAGCAGTACGGGGACGATCAGTTGAGTGACATGGTTGGCGGCCACCTCCACCCGGTGCACCGGCTTCGGCAGACGGTGGAAGAACCAGCTCAGCGGTCCCGGCATCGGCTGCGTCTCATGGTGGTAGTACAGGCACGTCAGGTTCCGCCAACAGGCGTCCCCGCGCATCTTGATCAGCCCGGCGCCGAACTCGACGCGGAACAGGATCCAGCGCAGCAGGAACAGCACGACGATCGGCGGCGCGACCTTGTCGTTGCCCAAGAACACGGCCAGGAAACCGACCTCCAGCAGCAGTGACTCCCACCCGAACGAATACCACGTCTGGCCTACGTTGACGATCGACAGATACAGCGCCCAGGGGATCAGCCAGAGCACCATCCCCGCCCAGAGCGGCACGCGGGAGTCGACCCCGGCGATCAGTGCCGCCGACACCGCACACCCTGCCCATGACCAGCCGGCGAAGAAGCGGTCCGAGTAGTGGAGGTGGAAAACGCTCGGCGCCAGCCTGAAGGGCACCCGGGCGACGTAGCGGGGCACCGGCAGCATCCCGCGTTTCCCGATCAGCGCGCGGAACTGCAGCGCGGCGGCCAGGAAGGCGACCAGGTACACGACGGCCAGAGCCCGTTGGAAGACCAGCCGGCTCAGCCAGTAGTCCGGTGCGACGAACCAGTCCACGGCGATCGCTCCTCTTCCTCCAGTGTGACGCCGCACTGCGTGTCCGGCCGCTCCGGCCGTCACTCTGCGTGTGCGAGCTCTCCGATTGCGTAACCCGGGTGAACGGTGCGAACAATGGTGGCGAATACCCCGGGACGAAGCGGGAGAACGTGGTGAAGACGCCCATAAGGACGCGAAACACGCCCACCAGGACGCTGAACACCCCCATCGGAACGCTCAACGTTTCCCTCAGGACCCTCGTCGCTGCCGGCGCCTTCATGGCGACAGCCCTGCTGTGCGCCGGCTGTGTCGGCGAGAAGGTCCTGACATCCGGCGCCGTGACCGGGGGCGCGGTCTTCCTCCAACCCGTCACCGCCCGCGGTCCCGACCCCTTCACCGACTCGACGGTCACCGTCGCCGCAGAGCAGGGCTCCGTCACCCGGCCGGAGTCGACGGACGGCGAAGATCCCTGGGCTTCGCGTGCGGTCTCCGGTGCCACACCAGGCCTCTACGGCGGCACCCAGTCCACCGGCAGCTGCGACGTCGGACGGCAGATCTCCTTCCTGACGGCCGACCGGGAGAAGAGTCGCGCCTTCGCCCAGGCATCCGGCATCAGTCAGGCGTCCATCCCCGCCTATCTGCGCGGCCTGGCCGCGGTCGTCCTGCGCGCCGACACCCGGGTCACGAACCATGGCTTCCACGACGGACGGGCCACCAGCTACCAGTCCGTCCTCCAGGCCGGCACCGCCGTCCTCGTCGACAACCGCGGCGTGCCTCGCGTCCGCTGCGCGTGCGGCAACCCGATCGGGGCGCCCGCCGCCTGGAAGGGCACCCCGACGGCCAATGGCCGCCCCTGGCGCGACTACCGGCCCACTGAGGTGATCACGGTGACTCCGGCGCCACGGATCATCTCCAACATCACGATCATCAGCATCCAGAGCAAGAACACCTGGATCGAACGCCGGATCGGTGACGACGGGCACCGGGACGTCGTCCTGTGGCCGCGACACGCCGGCAGGGAGAGCCCCCGGCCGGAGGCGCCCGGCAGGTTTCCCTACGGCACATGGCCGTCGCCGCGTGAGAACGGCAGGTCGCGGCTCAGAACCGGAGATGACTGCGTGACGCCCGCCGCCAGCGGCAAGCCGGGGAAGGCGGTGGAACCGTCGGCCCCGTGGGAAGAGCACCAGGACGAGGACGAGGACGAGGGCCCGGACGAAGATGCGGACCGACGCCCCGACTGCCCCGCGGCCACCATCGCTGCTCCGCCGACGGCAACGTCCAGGACAACCGCGCCGGTGGGGACGGCCACCACGTCCCCGGTTCCGTCGAAGACTCGGAACGATGCTCCCCCCGTCACGGAGCCCGCGCACCCGGTCGACCCGCACGGCGACGGTGTCAGCCCGTCGACCATGCCCGAGAGGCCCGGCGTATCCGATGGCGGCGGTCGCAGCCACGACGACACAAGCGGCGGGAACGCCGTCTTCGACAGCCCGGACGACGACTTCGACAACTGAGCCGTTCGCGCTGCCCGGCGCGCCTGCGCGACGTCGGCGATCGTCGTGACGCTCCGGTCTTCGGCACCGTTCGGCTCGGCGGCCCGGGGTACGCGGCCCAGCGGGGCGTCAGCGGGACTTCACTGTGACCAGGTGCCGGCCGTCCCTGGTGCGTACCTCGTAGTGGTCGATCTCCGCGGATCCAAGCGCCGCGCCCGCCTCGGTGCTGGTCGCCCCGTCGTCGGCGGGCGCCGTCCAGTTGGTCACTGTCTGGACGGTGCCGTCTCTGCCGACGACGACGAGACGGCAGGAATGTGGTCCGGACCTGCCCTTGACCGTCACCTCGATCCGGCTGCCCCAGACGCGGTCCTGTGCGGTGATCCGTGCCCATACTCCGGATTTCGGGTCGGTCGCGGTCATCGTCGTGGCCGCGGACGAGCCATGTCCGGAGACCGCCGCCAGCGTCGGCCCGCCGACCGCGAACAACGCGGCCGCCGCGACCGCGTACAGCCGACGCCGCCGCACGCCACGGTGCCTGGCCGACACTGCTTCGAGCAGCCGCTCCGACAGCCCTGGCCCGGGTGTCGTCAACGGCTCCACGAATCGCGGGGTAGCCCTCTGATACAGCAGCAACTGGCGTGCGACCGGCCGAAACTGAGTCACGTGCGTCGCGCAGCTCGGGCACCCCGTGAGGTGGTCCTCGAATCGGAAGGCTTCCGCCTCGTCCAGCACGCCGAGCGCGTAGGCGCCGACGTCGCGATGGCGTTCCAGGGACCTCATGCCAAATCCTCATGTCGGTGAGCGGGGTAGGGAGGGGGGTGATGCTGCTGTTGCCCACCGGTACGGGCCGGATGGCCGATTCACTCAAGGCCCTTGTCGTATCGCGGCCAAGACATGCGGAGCCGTCGGGCCGCAGGATCGGTCCGGCTTCAGAAGAGATGGATGGCGAGATGCCCCAGGGGCAGCCCCAGCTGCCAGGCGGGCGTCCAGACCTTGGGGCCGTCGTCCTCGCCGACCGCGCCGCCGGGTACCGCGTCCAGGTCAGGGGCCAGCAGTTCGGTCTCCTCGAGCCAGCGCCAGGCCGTCGAGGCCAGCTCCAGATCCGGTGCCGGACCGCCCGATGCCACCGCCTCGGTGGCCAGTTGGGCCAGCCGTTCGCGCACCCAGTCCTCCCACGGCCGGTCGTACGCCGTCAGCGAAAGCCAGGTCTCCAGCTGTGAGACGACCTGGATGCCGGAGAGCTCGCCACCGGTGTCCGCCAGGAAGACGGTCAGCGCCAGGGCGTCGCGTCCCGCACGGAACTCGAAGGACGTCGGCGGCATGAGGTCGCCGGTGCGCAGCAGTTCGTCCGCGATGTACTCGGCGTACAACCACGCCATGGGGACGGCCAGTTCACCGCCGCCGGTGCCGTCCGTGCTCTCTTGGCCTCTGTGCAGCATCCCTTCCTGCCTCCTCCGGTGCGTGCGCGTCGAACCCGGGCCCCGGTCGGAACGCGGATGAGGCAAGCTGATTGCTCAACCATGGTCCGCAGCAAGGCGCTTTGCGGAGGCTTGACCCGGCCTTCGGTTTCACCGCAGGTCGGCCGCGTATCCCGGAAGAACCCGGCGCAGGGCGCGCAGCGCGTAGTACGCACGGGACTTCACGGTACCGGGCGGGATTCCCAGCCTCGCGGCGGCCTCCGCCACACTCGCCCCACGGAAATACACCTGCACCAGAACGTCCCTGTGTTCCGGAGTGAGTGTCTTCACAGCCTCACGTACGTCGAGCATCGCGGCGGACCGCTCCGAGTGGTCGGCGATCACCCGTGCGTTCTCCAGTACGGCGTCGCCGACCTCGGCGGGACGTGCCTGACGGGCCCGGCGGGCGTCGATGGCGAGCCGTCGGCCGACGGTGAGCAGCCAGGGGCGCACGGAGTCGAATTCATGCGCGCGCAGCGCCTCGGGGTGTTGCCAGGCGCGCACGAACGTCTCCTGCAGTAGATCCTCGGCGTGCTGGCGGTCGCCGTCGGAGAGCCTGAGCAGCAGGGCGAAGAGGGGCCGACCGTGCTCGCGCTGCAGCTCGGCCAGCTCGTGCTCGGCGGTCGTCCCGGTGATGGGGGTGGTGGTTCCGGCCGTCATGGGCGTATGGCAACCCGGCTCGCTCCGCCGGGACAGGGCGCGAACCGGACTGTGCGGTGGGCGGTCGCTGTTCGTCGGTGAACGGTGCGGTGAGCGGTCGACCGGCGAGGCTCGCTGCATCACGGAACGCGGTCGTAAGAGATGTGCGAATTGTCGTGTCTGTCAGGTTGTTGGGTGACGTGGGCTCTTCTGGCTCGTTGAGGGGACGTCAATAGAAATGTCCTGATTGGTGAAGTGGCCGTGTTGGACCACAGGCGCCGGAAGCGGCGCATGCGCGGTTCCAGCGGTGTCCCCGCCGGTCGGGGTAGCACGGGCAGCGCTGGACTCCCGTGCCCCTTCAACAGCCCACTCGGAGGAGAACATGACGTTCCTGAGGAACGCTGCGGCTGCCGCAGCGATCGCCATCACGACTCTCGCCGGTTTCGCGGCACCAGCCGGCGCGGACACGGGGTCGAACGCCGCCGAAGCTCAAGCGACCAACCCCGATGGGCAGAGCAGGACCAGCACCGCGGGACTGTCGTCGCTCTCGGCAAAGACCGCGGTCCAGAAGGCATCGAGCTCCACCAAGTCCGAGCTGGCCTCCACGAACTGCTGGAACGGACGCACGGACGGTGGCCGCCACTTCTACATGACGTGCAGGGCCAGGTCGTACCACGTGTATGTGGACTGCACGAACGGCCGCCACCTGTTCCCCGAGACGTTCTCAGGGCAGTGGAACTTCCGGCTTACCTGCCCTGCTGGAACCCGAGCCGTCTGGGGCGGCTCCTGGTAGGACACACACCGCATCGGCTGGGCACCGTCTGCGGTGCCCAGCCGACGGGCCTGATCGCGGCTGCTGCTTGGCCATGGAGCCTCTGCCAAGGGGTGCGTCGATCCGCTGCATATCCATCCGCGACGGCGAACTGGTGGACATCTCCGAGTGGTTGAGTTCTGGGCTCTGCATCGGGCTATGAGTGGGTGGCGGCGCTCGACTCGTAGCCAGAAATGGGCGGCCCGTCAGTCTTCAGCGTGGGCGGCCCAGGCCGGCATCGCGGGCCCGGATGATGGCCTGGCTGCGCTGGGTGAGGTGGAGCTTGGCGAGGATCGTCGAGACGTTGTTCGCCACGGTCTTGCCGGACAGGTGCAGGCGCTGCCCGATCTCGGCGTTGGACAGTCCGGCCGCGAGATGGTCGAGGATGTCCCTTTCACGGGCGGTGAGTTCCGGGAACGGGCCGTTCTGCGGCGGTGGCGACGCGAACCAGGTACGCAGTCGGCCGGCCAGTGCCGCGCCGAAGACCGGCTGCCCGGCGGCGGCAGCGCGGATGGCGGCGACGATGTCCGCTCCGTCGGCGCCCTTGACGAGGTAGCCGAGCGCCCCGGCCCGGACGGCGGCGAAGACCGTCGCGTCGTCCTCGAACATCGTCAGGACCAACACGGCCGCGTCCGGTACCTGGGTCTGGATCTGCCGGGTGGCTTCGATGCCGTGCAGTCCGGGCAGTTGCAGGTCCATCACGATGACGTCGGGCCGCAGCTCGACGGCCTGGCGGACGGCTTCCCGGCCGTCGCCGGCCTCGCCGGCCACCTCGATGTCGCCGACGGTGTCGAGGACCGCTCGCATCCCCTGGCGTACGAGGGGATGGTCGTCGGCGAGCAGCACACGGATCATGGCATCTCCGGGAGCGGGAACCGGGCGGTGACGGTGCCACCGTCAGGGCTCGGGCCAGCCCTCCGTTCCGGTGGAAAAGTCAGGGTCGGTCAACTGGCTTGCGGCGCCTTCGCCGACCGGCGCACGGCGTACACGAACCCCGGCTGACCACCGCCGGCGCGCTCCTGGCGCTGCTGGGGCAACTGGCCGGCCTTCCGCTGAACCAGGGCGGCGACCTGCTGGCGTACACGACGGCGAAGCACGGCCTCGACGTGCCGACCGTGGCAGCGCTTCAGAAGGCTTTGGAGAAGGACCCGCCGGCCTTGATGGGCAGCCTGTTGTTCATCATCGGTATCGTCGTCGGCCTGCTGCTGCTCGGCCTCGCCCTGTGGCGCAGCGGCGCCGCGCCGACCTGGATGGGGATCGCTTTGGCACTGGGCGGGGTCACCCACCCGTTCATGCCGGGGCACGTCGCGTCCGGCATCGGCCTGCTCGTCGCCGCGGTCGGCTTCGCCGGGGCCAGCGTGGCGCTACTGCGCATGAGCAACGACGACTTCGACCTGGCGCCCAACCGCCCGGCCTGAGGAAGGCCTGCGCCCCGCGGGGTTGTCCGCTGTGAGGGCGTCGGAGCCAAGAGCGCCGAACCGCGGGTGGCGTGGCCAGGACCCATACCGTCTGGACACATCCGTCCTCCCATACGGGGCGGCGCCGTCACCCGCTCGGTCGGTTGTACTCGGGACAACCGACTTGACCTGAAGTGTGCTTGAGGAAGGAGCCTGCCTCCATGGACACCAACGAGATGCAGCGACAGTTGCAGGCCCTGACCGACCGCGCTGAGATCACCGCTCTGATGGACCGCTACCTGCGCTCCCTGGACGAGGGGGTTTTCGACGAGGAGTGGGCTCGCGCGTTCCACACCGAGGACGTCACCGCGGAGATGCCCATTGGCACCGTTCGTGGCCGTGATGCCCTCCTGGCTCATATCCGGCGAGGAATGGCGCTGTTCGACCGAACCGTGCATATGGGTACCAACGCCGTTATCGAGATCGACGGTGCCCGGGCCACTGCCCGTGGCGCCCAGTTGAGCACTCACGTCCTGGCAGATGGCTCGGACAGTGTGTTCATGTCTGCTGGTCACACCGACGCGGAACTGGTCAGGACGGCTGACGGCTGGCGGATCTCCGCGTCGACGCTGCGGGTGGTGTGGACCCAAGGCTCTCCTCCGCGGCTGCCGGACGACCTCGCCCCCGCGTCGTAGGGGGTATTGACCGGTAGCGTTGTTCGCGCGGCTGATGGGAGATCGGGCGGATCAGGCTGTTCGGTAGGCGGGTGCGGCCCCCGTTCGTGATCTATGGCTTCGAGAAGCCTGATCGTCAGGGGCAGCGTTCGCCATTTCCACTTGTGCGTCTCGCGCGATGCGAGAGGATCTCTCCATGGCGACGTACGTACTGATCCATGCCGCGGCGGTTGATTCGTGGTACTGGGGTCCGCTGGCTGCGGAGTTGAACGACCGGGGCCACGACGTGGTCGCGCCGGACCTACCGTGCGATGACGAGTCGGCTGGGCTCGCGGATTACGTGGACACGGTGGTCAAGGCGATCGGCGAACGCACCGATCTGGTTGTTGTCGCCCACTCGTTCGGTGGTTTCACCGGGCCGCTGGTGTGCGATCGGGTGTCGGCGGACCTGCTCGTGATGCTCCAGGCGCAGGTCCCGAAGCCGGGCGAATCGCCGGGACAATGGTGGGGCAACACCGGTTACGGGCAGGCGCGCGAGGAGGCCGATCGCCGGAGAGGTGTCACGGAGGGCACGGAGGAGGACGCGTTCTCCCTGGTGCTGCATGACACGCCGGCCGACCTGGCCGCCGAGTTCGTGGCCGAGCACCAGCGGAACCAGGCGCCGACTCCCTTCGGGAAACCGTGGCCGCTCGGTGCATGGCCCAACGTGCCGACCAGGTTCCTGCTGTCGTCCGACGACCGCCTCTTTCCGGCCGAGTTCATGCGGGTGACGGTCGTCGAGCGCCTTGGTTTTCAACCGGACGAAATGCCCGGCGATCACTGTCCCATGCTCGGCCATCCGAAAGAACTCGCCGACCGCCTGGAGGCGTACCGCGCCGAGTTGTAATCGGCCTGCTCGGCGTATCGCTCAGCTCGCGGCCTGAGAACGCATGAGCTGGCGAAGCCGCCGCGCCGCTGCCGGGAAGGTGAATGAGCGTCGGCGTCTACGTGGCTGGAGGAGGGCAAGCGCGGTCGGTGGGATTCCGAGCGTGTCCAACCTGGACACGAGTTCTGCCTCTTGGGCCTGTGTGACGGCCACCCACAGGGACGTCCCCGTGTCACTGGTGCTGAAGACCTCCTGATCCCCGCGCCAGCCTTCCGCGTGGATCGTGTAGGGGGCCAAGTCCGAAAGCACTTCGAACTGCGCGTCGTCGCGGACGTCTATGTCGACTGCCATCCCGGGATCCGAGCGCCGAAGGCAAGTGTCGTCCGCCGCATCCCGGGCCAGGGACAACGCACCTTCGTACGAGTGCAGCACCGCAGCCGGCCAGGCTTCGTCGCTGTAGGCGTCGAGGTGGGCTGCGTCGATGCTCGAACGCAGCACGCGAAGCGCCTCGCGATGAACAAGCACGATGTTCGCGGGGCTCAAGCCGTCCACGAGTACGAGTTCGCGGCGGGGTTCGTCATCCTGGTCGATCACGCGGAAGAGGTTCCCACAGGCAGTTCACTTCACGTCCCCGAGGGGAGGCTGCGCCGAGATGGTTGTTGCCGGACGCTTTCCAGGGCTGGGCGCTGTCACGGGCCTTGCGGCTACCGAATCTCGCGATGCCAAGGCCGCCGGCGGGCGTTGTGCCGCACCACAGGACACAATCCACCTGGCTTGGGCAAGATTTACTTTTCCGGAATCCCTCTGCATAGTGGCGCCTCGCAATGGTGGCAGGTTGGGCAGGGAGGGTCTTTTCTTGTCGCAGATCAACGATGGAGCCGCGCCCGAGGTGGAGCTTGAGCGAGTTCAGGTGTCCGTCATAGGCGAGCTGTTCGACGAGCGGCTGGCCGAGACGCGGGCGCAGTTGGCTCGCGTGCTCGCGTCACCGTCCGACGGTGCGGGCGAGGCGTACGAACGGGAGGTGGCAGCCGGGCGGCTGGCGGGGGAGATTCGCCGGCTGGAGGGGGCCGAGGACGGGTTGGTCTTCGGCCGGATCGACCTGGTGGACGGGACCGTCCTGCGGATCGGGCGGCTGGGACTGCACAGGGAATCGGACGAGCTGCCACTGCTGGTGGATTGGCGGGCCGAGGCCGCGCGGCCTTTCTACGAGGCGACGCCGGTTCATCCCATGGGACTGCGGCGGCGCCGCCATCTGCGCTTGGCCGGCCGCACGGTGGTGGGTCTGAGCGATGAGCTGCTTGACGGCTCCACACCCACCGGACAGGACGTGGTCGGCGACGGGCCGTTGACGGCGGCGCTCCAGGAAAGGCGCACGGGGCGGATGGGTGCGGCGGTTGCCACGCTCCAGGCCGAGCAGGACGCGATCGTCCGGTCGCCGCACCGCGGGGTAACGGTGGTGCAGGGTGGTCCGGGCACCGGAAAGACGGTCGTGGCGCTGCACCGCGCCGCGTATGTGCTGTACGCGTTCCCGAAGGCGTCGGAGCGGGGCGTGCTCGTACTGGGGCCGAACGCGCGGTTCCTCGACTACATCTGCCAGGTCCTGCCCTCGCTCGGGGAGAACGACGTCGTCTTGGCGACGTGTGAGGAACTGGCCGGCGTCGTGCCGGGCGCCGCGGACCCCTTCGAGGTGGCGCGCCTCAAGGGGAGCGCCGCAATGGCCGACGGGCTGGCCGCTGTGGTCCGCTCACGGCAGGCCCCGGGCGGCGACTTCGACGTCCGGGTCGGGCAGGAGTGGATTCGTCTGCCGGACAGGGATGTCGCACAAGCGCGGGAGTCGGCACAGACCAGTGGTCTCGCGCACAACCGGGCGCGTCGGCTGTTCAAGGAACTGCTGATCGACGCCCTCGTCCGTGAGCTCGCCCGCAGTGGCGCCGAGGCGCTCGAACGCATCGACGCTCAGGTCGCGCAACTGACCGGCCTCGACCTGGACCGGGTTGCGGCAGCGGACCTGCGCCGCCTCGGCGTTGACGACACGCCCGCCACGGGTGCCGACGAGTTCGACGCCGACGCTGTGCGCGCCGACCTCCTGGACGATGCCTTGCTCGATCAGGCTGTCGAGGACCTGTGGCCGCATCTCGCGCCCGGCGACGTGGTCCGCGCCCTGCTGACGGACGCTGACGCGCTGGCCGCGTATCTGTGGCAGTTCACCGACGACCAGCGGGCCCTGCTGTGGCGGACGCCCGGTGCGCCCTGGACGGATGCTGATGTGCCGCTTCTCGACGAGGCGGCGAGCCTGGTCGACGGCCCGCCTGAGCACGTTTTCGGGCACGTCGTCGTCGACGAGGCACAAGAGCTCACCGTCATGCAGTGGCGGATGATCGTGCGCCGTTGCCCGGGCAGGTCGATGACACTGGTCGGAGACTTCGCCCAGGCGGGCCCGGCGACGGTGGCCCGGGACTGGAAGGAGGCGCTCGGCCCGGACCTCGGACAGCGCTTCGACCTGCGCACCCTGACCGTCAGCTACCGGACCACGCAGGAGATCCTCGCCACCACAGAGGACTTGCTCGTCCGGATCGCCCCGGACCGGCCGGCGATCCGATCGATCCGGCGCGGTGAGGTACCTCGAACGCTCGCCGCGGCCCCGGAGTCGCTCGTCACCACCCTCTTGCGGGAGCTGCGCGAGCAGGGCGCCGCGTACCCGGGCGAGTTGGTCGGGGTGATCTGCGCCGATGGCCGGACGGAGCAGCTCACGGCTGCGGGCATCGAGCAGCATGCCCGACTGGTGCCGGTCTCACAGGCGCGCGGCTTGGAGTTCGACGCCGCCGTCGTGGTCGACCCGGACGGGATCACCGCCGCTCGCCCCGGGGGCGAGCGCGACCTGTATGTCGCGCTCACGCGGGCCACCAAGCGACTGTGCACAATCACCGTCCCGCCTACCGTGTAGATCACGAGCTGAGAGCCATCCGGGCGGACAGGGCCCGGGTGGCAGTCGCTCATCGTTCACGGACCACAGGAGTTGAGCCACTACCTGATCTCGGGGAGCGGGCACGCGTGACTCCACCGCCTGAAGGCGGAGACCGGCCGTTGTACGAGCGGCTGGTCGAGGAGTGGGCGGCAACCGTGCGCGCGAACGTCGTCACGACGGCTCCCGGTCTTGAGCTCGGTGCACATGGCGCACGCCGAGGGCCCGCCGTCGTTCGAGGTCCTCTTTCCTTCTCAGGTCCCGGTCAGCCGCCGGAGCCGGTGTCCCTGGCCAGTTCGGAGCGTTTGTAGGAGTAGCCGAAGTAGACGATCTGGCCGACGGCGAACCACACGGCGAACCGCACCCATGTCTGCCACTGAAGGAACGTGATCAGCCAGATCGAGAAGACCACGCCCAGCGTCGGCACGAACGGCATCCACGGTGTGCGGAAGGTGCGCGGCAGGTCCGGCTGCCGGTAGCGCAGCACGATCACTGCGACGCACACCACGACGAACGCCAACAGGATCCCGATGTTGGTGAGTTCGGCCGCCTCGCCGATCGGCAGAAACCCGGCGATGACGGCCGAGCCGACTCCGACGATCCAGGTCACGCGGGTGGGGACGTGACGGGTGGGATGCGTCTTGGCGAACCACTTCGGCAGCAGCCCGTCCCGGGACATCGAGAACCACACCCGGGTGACACCCAGCATGAACGTGAACATCACGGTGAGGATGCCGATGATGGCCCCGACGGCGATCACGTCCGCCAGCCCGTTCAGGCCGACCGAC
Source organism: Streptomyces sp. NPDC001020 (assembly GCF_053599115.1). Classification (NCBI taxonomy): domain Bacteria; kingdom Bacillati; phylum Actinomycetota; class Actinomycetes; order Kitasatosporales; family Streptomycetaceae; genus Streptomyces; species Streptomyces sp. NPDC001020. The sequence goes on from NZ_JBSFLQ010000048.1 coordinate 26,149, forward strand.
TTGAAGGCGCTGGAGAAGCCGCTCTCCTTGTCGATGTCCTTGTAGTTCTGCATGCCCGTCAGAACCAGGCACGCGGCCACGTACAGCACCATGGAGATCGCGAGCGAGTACAGGATCGCCTTCGGCATGTGGCGCTGTGCGTCCTTCGACTCCTCGGCCGCGGTCGACATGGCGTCGTACCCGAAGACCGCGAAGAAGACGGTCGCCGCACCCGTGAACGCCCCGCCGACCCCGTACGGAAAGAACGGGTGGTAGTTGCCGGTGTTGATGTGGAAGACGCCGACGCCGACCACGAGCAGGACGACCAGGACCTTCAGGGACACCACGAATGTCTCGAAGCGGGCCGCGTTGCGGATGCCGAGGTTCAGCAGATACGCGATCAACAGGCACAGGAGGGCCGCGAAGAGGTCGACCCGGTGACCGGCGCCCGTGCCTGGCGCGCCCAGCATCCAGGTGGGCAGATGGGCGCCCATCTCGCCGACGAGGAAGCCGAAGTAGCCGGAGATCCCGATCGCGACCACCGCCACGATCGCCGTGTACTCCAGGAGGAGGTCCCAGCCGATGAACCAGCCGGCGTACTCGCCGAGCACCGCGTAGCCGTACGTGTATGCCGAGCCCGCCTTCGGGATGAGGCCGGCGAACTCCGCGTACGACAGGGCGGCGGCCGCACTCGCAAGCCCGGCGATCAGGAACGACAGAAGGACCGCGGGCCCGGCCGTGCCGTTGGCGACGGTGCCCGCGAGGGTGAAGATGCCGGCCCCGATGATCCCGCCGACGCCGATCGCGGTCAACTGCCACAGGCCGAGGGAACGTTCGAGCCGGGTTCCATCGTCGAGCTCTGTGCCCTCGATGTGCTCGATGGGTTTGCGGCGGAGAATCCCCTCGCCCATTCTGAGCCGAGCCATGAAGCCTCACTCACCCCTCCGCAGACGGCAACGGGTTGACGGCCGGTCATGATGTCGCACAGTCGAGGATGACGGAAGATGGCAAGCGTGGTCCGGCGCCGAGCCCCTGACGGCTCCGACGTGCCGCGCGGCGCCGGTCCGCAGGATGACCTACTGGTCCGGATTCCGGTCCTTCAAGGCACGACCGTGACCGGCCAGCGTCCCGCCTTCACCAGCCGGATCGCGACCGAACCGATGATCCGGTGTCCGGCCTGCTCGGAGGCGCCCACCACGACGGCGTCCGCCTTCAGCTCGTCGGCGGCCTTGGCCAGGCCGTTGTAGGGATCGCCGCGGAAGGTGTGGAACTCCCAGCGGACCTCGTATATGTCCTTGACTCGCTCGGCGGACTCACGGATGTACTTGACCAGGTCCTCCGCGATCTCCTCGGTCGTATCGGTGACGGGCACGCCGAACGCCGCGCCCGCCGCCATCACCGACTGCACGTACACGACCGCGAGCAGCGCGTGCTGCCGTCGGGCCAGCCCGGCTGCGTAGGCCGCCGCCCGGAGCGAGGGATCGGAGCCGTCGACACCGACGACGATGACCTTGGGCCCGTCCGTGCCCCGCTCGAACTGATGCGCATGTCCCGTCACGGCTGCAACGCTAGCGGAATCCACAGCTCCGGGGCCTGCTCGGGTGCGGGGGCGAGCGCACGGTCGATCGGCGTTCACTCAGCGTCAGCGCCGAGTCGGCGACGTGTGCCAGCACCTGACGCTGTACATTCAGCATCAAGAGTCTTATCAGGTGTATTCCCGGCGCCCCAGCAGTGTTGCGCGGACACGGCACAGCTCTCGTCCGGGTGACTGATGAGTCATGAAGAATGATCATCTGCTCACACGACGCCGAGCGTTGCGCGTCGGCGCCGCCGTCCTGGGCGCCGCCGGGGCGGCGGGTACGGCGCGGCTGCTCACCACCGAAGACCCGACGAGACTGCTCGCCATCGACGACCCGGCGCGGAAGGTACGGAGCGCTGTCGCCGCCGGGGACGCGCAGGCGCGGATCCCGTTCAAGGGGTCCGCCTTCCGCCTGCAACCCATGACCGGCTACGGTCCGCCGCCGCGCACGCCCGCCCGGACCGCCGTCCGGCACGAGCCGATCCAGCCCCGGGTGCCATCGTGCTCTCCCACGACGCCGGCGGAAATCGGGCGCAGAGCGTACGAGCACTGCGTAGGTATCTGCCGTATCTACTGGATTCCGGCTATCACATCACGGTGCCCAGAGGGCAGTTCGCCTGACACGTGCCGGCGGGCGGGGCCGGCGGAATTCCCGCGCATCCGCCACCGGGCTCTCGCCGTCTGCCATCGCTCCGATCAGCGCACCTCCACCAGGCGGGCGAACACCACCACGTTCCCGGCGTAACCCTTCCCCTCGGAGAATTCCCCTCCGCAGGTGATGATGCGCAGTTCCGGGGCCCCCTTGTCGCTGTAGACGCGGTCGCCCGGGAAGTTCGTCTTGTCGACGACATCGACGCCGTAGGTCTCGAACACGGCGGTCTTGCCGTCCGTGCGCCGGACCTCGACGCGTTGACCCTTCTTCAGCCCACCGAGCCCGTAGAAGACGGCGGGTCCCTGACTGTTGTCGACGTGTCCATCGATCACGGCCGTGCCCTTCTCGCCGGGCGAGACCGCGCCCGTGAACCAGCCCGCGAGGTTGGGGTCCCCGAGCGGCGGCGCGCTCACCCAGCCGGACATGTCCAGGCCGACCGGAATGACGGGGGCGTCGACCTGCAGCGCAGGGATGCGGACGCGGACGACCCCGGCGTAGGGCAGGGCGTCGGGTGTCCCGGGGAGCGCGTTCGGGGCGCCACGGGCGTTCGGGGCCGCCGCCGACGCGGGCTGCGGCGGACCCACGTCGAACCCTCCCGAGCCATTGCGAACGAGAGACAGCCCCGTCAGCAGTACAAGCGCCAACACGCCCCAGGGGGCGCGCTTCGTCTGCCGCGCCCCCTCATCGACCGACCCGGACGCAGACATTCCAATCCCCTCTCGACATGGCCATCGCCGCGTCCGTCAAGGACAACAGCACGCTAAGCGCAGCGGACCTCGCCGGCGACGGGACACGGGCGAACGGGTGGCGGAGACGAGCGCCTCGTGCCGCGGCGGCTCACCTGCGGACTCCTTCTCGCGCTCGGCGGCCGTTTCTGTCGTGGCCGCGGTCGCAAGCCCCGGTCCGCGCGGGGGTGAGGGGCCGTGCGGTACGGGTCAGGACTTGTCGTCGGCGGTGCGTCGGCGCGACATGCGCCAGGCCGCCCCGAGCGGGGCCGCGATGAGCGCCGCCCCGAGGCCGATCTTCTTCAGATCGAAGCCGCCGATGCTGCCGCCGGCCCCGGCTCGTACGCCATGCTGCTCGTAATCGGGCCGGTCGCGGGAGTCGTTGCCGCCGCGGCCGTTTCCGCCCCCTCCGCCGCCGTACTGGTTGTCCCCGCGACCGTTTCCGTTCCCCCGGCCACCGAACAGGCTGTCGCCGCGGCCGTTTCCGTTCCCCTGACCGCCGAACAGGGTGTTTCCGCGGCCGTTGCCGTTGCCCTGACCGCCGAACCCGTTGTCGCCGCGGTCGTTTCCGTTGCTGTCGGCGATCATGAGATCCGTGTGATTTCTCTCGCCGCCGCAGCGGAACGACACCTCGTACCGGTTCCCGGGCCTGGCGACTGAGGAGACCACGGCCCTGGCCGAGTCCTGGCCCTTGGAGACGGCGACCGTCTCGAAGGTGCCCGAGGAGGTCCCGGCGTTGTCGTGGCAGCCTCGCGCGGACGGTGCGGCCCGGCCGCCGGTGTCGATCGCCGTCGGCCGCAGACCGGTGCCGGACGGGGTGATGCCGCCAACGCCCCCGCCTTGGGCGGCGGACGCAGGTGCGGTGCAGGCCAGGGCGGTCAAGCCCAGCAGTGCGACCGAAGCAGCGCGTATCGCGCGCATGTGAGCCTCCAGGTCCCCGAGGAGCCTTGCTGCGGACCTTTTCCGCTTGCGCCAGAAATGCACCTCGATGACCGAAACGCTAGGAACGTGGGCGGGTGGGCGCGATCGCAGCCGCGCGAATGGGGTATGCCTGTGCGCCGCACAGGGGGTGCCGTGTGCGCGAACGGGGGAACGGCCTGGCGTGGCGAAGGCGCCGAGAGACGGCGGGGCGGGCGGACGAGGCCCGCCACCGACCGGTTCGGAACGGTACGTGAGGCCCGTCTACCCGTGAAGGTGCGGGAACATCGCCAGGAAGGGCTCCGAGGAGGCGGGGACGCCCCGGCTGTAGGGCGCGTCGAAGTCCCAGATCAGGAAGAGCAGGAACGCGATGAGCGCGGAGAACAGCCCGGCGAGGATCAGTTCCCGGGCGGTGCGTCTGATCTGCAGTGCGAACACCATCCCGATGGTGACCACCGCCCCCGAGATCAGCCCGAACCACACCACCCCCGGCATGGTCGAGCCCATCGAGTCGACGCGGGCGGCCCGCGCCGTGCCGGCCGCGGTCACCTGATCGAGGAGCGGTTGGTACGACTGGGCCTGGAAGTCCGTCTTCGGCTGGTAATCGGTGACGTCCTGACGGATCCGCTGGAACAGGTCGGTGCCGCGAGCGGTCACCTCGCCACGGTCGGCCATGGTCTTCCACTCGGTGCCGACGACCTGGCCGACATACGCGTCGATGTCGGCGCGGATCCGGTCGCGGACGTCGGCCGGATAGACCCGGACCCGCTCCGAGACCTCGTGCAGCGCCTGTGCCTCGGCCTGGACATGGTCCTGGGCCGCGCTGCGGGCCTCCCAGACGCCCGCGATGGCCAGACCCAGCACGATGGCGTACACCACGCCGATCCACATCGTCATGTACTCGATCACATCCGGGGTCTCGGACGGATCGTCGTTCGCGGCGGCCGTGCGGACCCTCACCAGGGTCACCACGACCACGACGGCACAAGCGGCCGCCATCGCGAGGGCGAGAACAAGCCATTCCGACAAGAGGTGCCTCCAGAGGTCAGCGTGGACGCAGCGCGGCGATGGCGAACACCGCGGGCACGACGATGAGCAGGGTGAACGTAAGCGGCGACAAACTGTTGTGCGGTCGGCGTGGGCGGGAAAGCGGGTGGTATTGCGGATAGTGCACCGCAGTCGCCGTGGGGTGCGGGCTCGGCTCGAGCGAGGGCGTCGGTGTCGGCGTGGGGGTGGCGGGGATGGCTGATTTCGGTACCGGTCGGGGGCTCGGTGCCACGGTGGGCGGTGGAGGCTGCACGGGCTTCGGCGCGGGTCTCGGTTTCGGTGGGGGCGCGGGTTTCGGTGGCGGGCTCGGTGTCGGGGTGGGTGTGGGAGTCGGGCTCGGTGTCGGGGTGGGTGTGGGCGTGGGGGTCGGGCTCGGTGTGGGTGTGGGCGTGGGGGTCGGACTCGGTGTCCAGCACGGCGGGACGGGCCAGTGGTGACCGCCCGCGACCGCCACCGCCTCCATGCCGTCCGGGCCGGTCGACGCGTAGGCGCACGCGTCTGCCGACGCCGTGCCGGTGGGGGCGCCCACGAAGATCCATGCCAGCGTCACCGGGGCCAACAGCCGTATGGCGAAGGTGGATCGGGTCCGTTCGGTTCGGTGCACGACGGAGATCATCCGCCTGCGTCCGCCTGCGCACGCCGAAGCCTTTGCGAATTGCCCCGAACGGGGGAGATTCCTACGTGAGTGGTTTGACCGGTGCGGCCGGGACCGGCTGAGGCGGAGGCATCTGTCCGCAGGAGGACAGGTGCGGTCGGGCAGGTGGCCGAGAAGTGCCGCAGAATCAGGAAAGAAAAGTGCGGTCCTGTTGAGTCCATCGGGCCATCCCGTGCCATGACGTAGGCGGCACACCGAAAACGCCGCACCCCCAAGCCGCAGAAGCGGGAGTGCCGAGCGAACGGGACACAGGCGCGCGGTCGGCCCGCTTCCCCACCCGTCACACGAAGGGAGCTGACCCAGTTGGTGTGCGCCGGCCGGGCCCGAAAGGCACGCGGTACTGGCATCATGCGGGCTCCTCGGCCACGCCGGGACGCACATGCCCGATCCGGTCGAACCGCCCCAATATCCTCGATGTTCCGTCGCAGGAACCTCGTAGTGACCGGGAACGGACGGTCAATTTCCGTTTCTACTCGCCCTGTTGGCGGACGATCAGTAGCCTCACCTCGAACACCGGATCGCCCGCACCGTCCCCTCTTGCCTTGGAGAGCTACATGGAGCGCCCCGCCTGGGCCCCACGGAGCATCGACGTCTCCGTACCGAGCGTGTCCCGCATGTACGACTTCTACCTGGGCGGATCACACAACTTCGAGGCCGACCGGGAGGCGGCGCGCGCGGCGATGGAGTTCATGCCGGGGCTCCCCAAGACCATGCAGGCGAACCGGGCGTTCATGCGTCGTGCCGTGCGCTTCGCCGTCGATGAGGGCATCACGCAGTTCCTCGACATAGGCTCCGGCATTCCTACCTTCGGCAACGTCCACGAGGTGGCGCAGCAGGCGCACCCCGGCACTCACGTGGTGTACGTCGACCACGACCCGGTGGCGGTCGCCCACAGCCAGGCCGTGCTTCGGGGCAACGACGACGCGGACGTCGTCGCGGCCGATCTCCTGCGGCCCCAGGAGATCCTGGCGAGCCCTCAGGTGGATCGGCTGATCGACCTGAAGCAGCCTGTGGCGCTTCTCCTCGTTGCCATACTGCACTTCGTGGAGGACGCGGACGACCCGTACGGTGCGGTGGCCGAGCTGCGCGGCGCGCTCGCGCCGGGCAGCCTGCTCATCGTCACGCATGCCTCGTACGAGGGAATCCCGCTCGAGCAGGAGCGGGCCGAGGGTGCCGTCGGCGTGTACGAGAAAATCCGCAATCCGCTGATCATGCGCTCGCGCGACGAGATCGCGCGGTTCTTCGAGGGGTACGACATGGTGGAACCCGGGCTGGTGCCGATGCCGAAGTGGCGGCCCGACACGGCACCCGAGGACGAGGATCCGTATGCCTTCTCCGGATTCGCCGGCGTAGGGCGCTCGGCGTGACCGCGGAGCCGGGCGGACCGGAGGACAGACTCCGCAGGTTCGCGACGATCTGGAGCCGGGCGGTCTTCCCGGCGACCTCGACGTCGCTGACCCGGCCGGAGTTCGAGGCGCAGCTACTGCCGCTGGCGCGGCGGCTGAGTGAGGCGTTGCGGGCCAGGGCGTTCGACGCCGCCGCGGCCAAGGAGATCGGGGCTGCGCTGATCGCGGCCCACTGCACCGAACCGGAGACTCTCAGCCACACCCTCGACTGCGTCGACGCCTATCTGGTGCTCTACTGCGGCGACCCGGACGCCTCCGCGCAGACGCAGGAGGCCCTCAGGACCCGCTCCTCGCGGTTGCAGCACGCGATGGCCGCGGGATTCGCCAAGGCGCTGAAGGAGCGCACGCTGGCCGAGCAGGAGTCCATCTCCCAGGCCGCCCTGCACGCGCAGGGCGTGGTGGCCCAGGCGCTGCACTCCAGCGAGGCCCGCTTCCGCGCCGTCTTCGAGGGCGCGGCCATAGGAATCGGCATCGCGGACCTCGACGGCAACATCCTCCAGGTCAACGGCGCGCTGCTGCGTATGTTCGGCGGCTCCGAACAAGTGTTGCGCGGCCGCAACGTCGCCGAGTGGACCCACCCCGACGACGCGCCGCACATCTGGCGCCTGTACGACGAACTCGTCCGCGGCGAACGCGACCACTACCACGCCGAAAAGGCCTTCTACCGGCCCGACGGCACGGTCCTGTGGACGAACCTCACCGTGTCTCTGCTGCGGGACGCGGACGGGTGCCCGCAGTACCAGCTCGCGCTCATGGAGGACACCACCGAGCGGCGCCTGCTGAACCTCAGGCTGCGCTACGAGGCCACTCACGACGCGCTCACCGGACTGCCCAACCGCACCCTCTTCTTCGAACGGCTGGAGAAGGCTCTGGCGGCGGGCGAGGGCCGGCGGTTCGGCCTGTGCTACCTCGACCTCGACGGCTTCAAGACCGTCAACGACAGCCTCGGGCACGCGGCCGGCGACCGGCTGCTCGTCGAGGTCGCGGACCGGCTGCAGGCGTGCGCGACCGCGCCCGGCGAGATGGTCGCGCGCCTGGGCGGTGACGAATTCGTGGCGCTGATCACCGGGCCCGACACCGAGCGCGAGGTCGACGAACTCGTCGGCCGCATCATGAACGCGCTGGTCACCCCGATCAGCGTCGACGGGCGCGAGCTGACCGTACGCGGCAGCATCGGCGTCGTCGAGGGACCGGTCGGGGAACGCGGACCGGCGGAGGTGCTGCGCAGCGCCGACATCACCATGTACCGGGCCAAGGCCGCGGGCGGGAACCGCTTCGAGCTCGCCGATCCCGAGGCCGACGCCCGTGCCATCACTCGCCACGGGCTGACCACGGCGCTGCCCGCGGCGCTGGACCGGGGCGAGTTCTTCATCGAGTACCAGCCGCTGGTGCACCTCGGCGACGGCACCGTGCACGGCGCCGAGGCGCTGGTGCGCTGGCTGCATCCGCAGCACGGTGTGCTCGGCCCCGACCGATTCATCCCGCTCGCCGAACACACCGGGCTGATCGTGCCGCTGGGGCGTTGGGTGCTTCAGGAGGCGGTAGGGCAGGCTCGGGCCTGGCAGGAGAGGCACGCGCAGACGGGTCCGCTGCGCATCAACGTCAACCTGTCGCCGTGCCAGCTCACCCATCCCGGTCTGGTCTCCGACACCGTCGACATCCTGGAGCAGGCCGGTCTCGAACCGGACGCGCTCTGCCTGGAGGTCACGGAGTCGGCGCTCATCGGGGCGGATGACGACCTGCTCAAACCGCTGCGCCGACTGGCGGAGATGGGGGTGGACATCGCCCTCGACGACTTCGGCACGGGCTACTCGAACCTCGCCAACCTGCGCCGACTGCCCGTGCGAATCCTCAAGCTGGACCGTTCCTTCACCCAGGGCATGCAGCAGTACCCGGCGGACCCCGTCGACCTCAAGATCGTCGAGGGCATCGTCTCCCTCGCCCACAGCCTGGACCTCGCGGTCACGGTCGAGGGCGTGGAGACCGGCGCTCAGGCCGAACAGCTGCGGATTCTGGGGTGCGACACCGCCCAGGGCTGGTACTACGCTCGTCCGGGCCCGCCGGACCGCCTGCACGAACTGGCACTGGCGGACACTACGGGCTGAGCCGTCACACGCGTACGGGCCGTGGGTCCACGGCCCGTACGCGGACGCTCTCGCGGTCCCCGCAGGCGCCTGCCGGGCCACCGGGCTCGCGGGCGCGGGGCCCGCTCACCGCTTCAGCAGCATCCGCTGGAGTTCCCGGGCCGCCCGGGGCGGCGCCACATCGCTGCGGTGGGCCAGCGCGATCGTACGGTGCAGTCCGGGCGGGGCCAACGGGGTCACGCGCAGGCCGTGCCCGGACCGTGTCGCGACCATGCGCGGAACGACGGCGACGCCCAGGCCCGCGCGTACGAAGCCGAGGACCGCGTCCATCTCGCCGCCCTCCACGGCGAAGTCCGGCTCGAAGCCCTCGGCGCGGCATGCGGCCACGGTCAGTTCCCGCAGGTCGTAGCCGTGGCGGAACATCACAAGACGCTCGCCCTGCAGATCCGCGATGTGGACCGTACGACGCCCGCTCCCGGGCCCTGGGACCTCCGGCGCGGACACCACCACCAGGTCTTCGCGCAGCAGCTCCACCGTGGTCAGCGCGGGGGAGGGGGTGGGCAGGGGCAACACGACCAGGGCGAGGTCGAGGGCGCCGCGCGCCAGTTCCCGTACGAGGTCGTGCGAGCCGCCCTCCTCGACCAGCAGCCGAATACCGGGATAGCGGTCGTGGAAGCCGCGCAACACGTCCGGCAGCAGACCGGTGCAGAGGCTGGGGGTGGCGCCGAGCCGCACCCGGCCGCTGCGCAGTTGCACCAGCTCCTGCACCTCGTGCCGGGCCGTGTCCGCGTCGGCGAGAATGCGGCGGGCCAGCGGCAGCAACGCCTCGCCCGCGTCCGTCAGCGTGATGTTGCCGCGCGCCCGCAGGAACAGATCGGCCCCCAGCTCCCGCTCCAGCGCCTTGATCTGCTGCGACAGCGAGGGCTGGGCGACATGGACCAGTTCGGCGGCATGGGTGAAGTGCCGGGTCTCGGCGACCGCCACGAAGTACTGAAGCTGTTGGAACTGCACGCCTCCAGCATAGGCGCTGGCTATCGAAACAAGCTGGACCATGTCTTGGACCGATGGGGACCTTCGGCTCTAGCGTTCTCAACCATGGCTCTGGCAACGCGGACGGACCGACGGCCGTCCATGGCCCGCACTGTGTGGGACAGCACCGTCGGCAAGAAGACAGTGATGGCGGTCAGTGGCCTGATCATGCTGCTGTACCTGGTTGCCCACATGATCGGGAACCTGAAGATCTACTTCGGGGCCGGCGAGTTCAACCACTACGGTCACTGGCTGCGTACCGTCGGTGAACCGTTCATGCACTACGAGTGGACGCTGTGGCTCATCCGCGTCGTGCTGATCGTCGCCGTCGTCGCCCACGCCGTCTCCGCGTACCAGCTCAGCCGCCGCGACATCAAGGCGCGCCCCGACAAGTACGTGCACGCCAGACCGCGGGCCAGCTACGCCACGCGCACCATGCGCTGGGGCGGGATCATCCTCGGCCTGTTCGTCGTCTGGCACCTGCTCGACCTGACCACCGGCACCGTGCACTCCGGCGGCTTCCAGGAGGGCCACCCGTACCAGAACGTCGTGGACACCTTCTCCACCTGGTACGGAAACGTCATCTACATCGTCGCCATGCTGGCGCTCGGCCTGCACATCAGGCACGGCTTCTGGAGCGCCGCCCAGACCCTCGGCGTCGGCAGCCGCACCCGCGACCGCGCCCTGAAGACCGTCGCCAACGTCCTCGCAGCGCTGCTCACGGCCGGGTTCATCGCCGTGCCCGTGGGTGTCATGACCGGAGTGGTGAGCTGAACATGACTGTGTCCGCCGATTTCACGGACTACGCGACCGGAGAGCCGGTCGTCGACACCAAGGCACCGAGGGGGCCGATCAACGAGCGCTGGGACACGCGCCGTTTCGAGGCCAAGCTGGTCAACCCGGCCAACCGACGCAAGCACACGGTGATCGTCGTCGGCACCGGCCTCGCCGGCGGCTCTGCCGGCGCCACGCTCGCCGAACAGGGCTACCACGTCGTCCAGTTCTGCTACCAGGACTCTCCACGCCGCGCCCACTCGATCGCCGCGCAGGGCGGTATCAACGCCGCGAAGAACTACCGCAACGACGGCGACTCCATCCACCGCCTCTTCTACGACACCGTCAAGGGCGGCGACTTCCGGGCTCGCGAGTCCAACGTCCACCGCCTCGCCCAGATCTCGGTGGAGATCATCGACCAGTGCGTGGCGCAGGGCGTGCCGTTCGCCCGCGAGTACGGTGGCCTCCTCGACACCCGCTCCTTCGGTGGCGTCCAGGTCTCCCGCACCTTCTACGCCCGCGGCCAGACGGGCCAGCAGTTGCTGCTAGGTGCCTACCAGGCGCTGTCCAGGCAGATCGCGGCGGGCAATATCGAGATGCACTCGCGCACCGAGATGCTCGATCTGATCGTGATCGACGGGCGTGCCCGCGGCATCATCGCGCGTGACCTGATCACCGGAAAGATCGACACCTACTTCGCGGACGCCGTCGTCCTCGCCTCCGGCGGCTACGGCAACGTCTTCTACCTGTCGACCAACGCCATGAACTCCAACGCGACCGCCGTCTGGCGGGCGCACCGGCGCGGCGCGTACTTCGCCAACCCCTGCTTCACCCAGATCCACCCCACCTGCATCCCGCGCACCGGCGACCACCAGTCCAAGCTGACGCTGATGAGCGAGTCGCTGCGCAACGACGGCCGGATCTGGGTGCCGAAGGCGAAGGACGACAACCGGGCGCCGAGCGAGATCCCCGAGGACGAGCGCGACTACTACCTGGAGCGCATCTACCCCTCCTTCGGCAACCTCGTGCCCCGCGACATCGCCTCCCGCGCCGCGAAGAACGTCTGTGACGAGGGCCGCGGTGTCGGTCCCGGCGGTCAGGGCGTCTACCTGGACTTCGCGGACGCCATCAGGCGTATGGGCCGGGCGAAGGTCGAGGAGAAGTACGGCAACCTCTTCGACATGTACGAGCGGATCACCGCGGAGAACCCGTACGAGGTGCCGATGCGGATCTACCCCGCCGTGCACTACACGATGGGCGGCTTGTGGGTCGACTACGACCTGCAGACCACGGTCCCCGGCCTGTTCGCGATCGGCGAGGCCAACTTCTCCGACCACGGCGCGAACCGCCTCGGCGCCTCCGCGCTGATGCAGGGCCTGGCCGACGGCTACTTCGTCCTCCCCTCGACGATCAACGACTACCTCGCCCGGAATCCGCACCAGGACGAGGTCACGGACGAACACCCCGTCGTACAGGAGGTGCTGGCCGACACGGAGGACCGGCTCAACACGCTGCTCGCCGTCGACGGAGACCGCACCCCCGACTCCTTCCACCGTGAACTCGGCGAACTCATGTGGGAGTTCTGCGGCATGGCGCGCACCGACGCGGGCCTGCGCAAGGCTCTGGAGCGCATCCCGCAGATCCGTGAAGAGTTCTGGCGGCGCATCAAGGTCCCCGGCATCGGTGAGGAGTTCAACCAGTCACTGGAGAAGGCCAACCGCATCGTCGACTACCTCGAACTGGCCGAGCTGATGTGCCTCGACGCGCTGCATCGCGCCGAGTCCTGCGGCGGCCACTTCCGTGAGGAGTCCCAGACGCCCGACGGCGAGGCCGCCCGCAAGGACGAGGACTTCTCCTACGCGGCCGCCTGGGAGTTCACCGGCACCGGCGAGGCGCCCACCCTGCACAAAGAAGACCTGGTCTTCGAGTACGTCCACCCCACCCAGCGGAGCTACGCATGAAGCTCACCCTGCGCGTCTGGCGGCAGAAGAACGCCGACGCCGACGGCGCCATGTCCACCTACGAGGTGGACGGCATCTCGCCCGACATGTCCTTCCTGGAGATGCTGGACACCCTCAACGAGGAACTCATCCTCAAGGGCGAGGACCCGGTCGCCTTCGACCACGACTGCCGCGAGGGCATCTGCGGCGCGTGCAGCCTGGTCATCAACGGTGACGCACACGGCCCCGAGCGCACCACCACCTGCCAGTTGCACATGCGGTCCTTCAAGGACGGCGACACGATCGACATCGAGCCCTGGCGGGCCGCGGCCTTCCCGGTCGTCAAGGACCTCGTGGTCGACCGCTCGGCCTTCGACCGCATCATCCAGGCCGGCGGCTACATCACCGCCCCGACCGGCTCCGCGCCCGAGGCCCACGCCACGCCCGTACCGAAGGCCGACGCGGACTTCGCCTTCGAGCACGCCGAGTGCATCGGCTGCGGCGCCTGCGTGGCGGCCTGCCCGAACGGCGCGGCGATGCTCTTCACCTCGGCGAAGATCAACCACCTCAACGTCCTGCCGCAGGGCGCGCCCGAACGCGAGACTCGCGTACTGGACATGGTCGCGCAGATGGACGAGGAAGGCTTCGGTGGCTGCACGCTCACCGGGGAGTGCGCCACCGCCTGCCCGAAGGGCATTCCGCTGGTCTCCATTACCAGCATGAACAAGGAATGGCTGCGCGCGACCGGCAAGGCGCGGCGCCGCTGACACCCTAGACGGGTCGGCGCCGCTTTGGACGGGGCGGCGCCGGCCGATCACGTTCGCCGACAGGGGGCGGACGGGCGGGACCGGGCGTGGTGCTCAACCCCGGTCCCGCCAGGTACTTCAGTGGCACCGGCGCTCCACGGTGTGTCCACCTTGCGGGAGAACCAGCGTTCTCCTAGGGTGACGGCCAAGAGGAGAACGAGCGTTCTCGCCGATGGAGGCAGGCATGTCGCACGAACAACGCCCTCCCTTCCCGCCGTTCACCCGGGAAACCGCGGTGGAGAAGGTACGGCTGGCGGAGGACGCCTGGAACAGACGCGATCCGGAGAAGGTCGCCCTCGCCTATACGGTCGACTCCCGTTGGCGCAACCGCGCGGAGTTCATCGACGGCCGCGACGAGATCGTCGCCTTCCTCACTCGCAAATGGCGGCGGGAGCTGGAGTACCGGCTGATCAAGGAACTCTGGGCCTTCGACGGCGCCCGTATCGCCGTGCGCTTCGCCTACGAATGCCACGACGACTCGGGCAACTGGTTTCGTTCCTACGGCAACGAGAACTGGGAGTTCGACGACAACGGCCTGATGCGCAAGCGCTACGCCAGCATCAACGACCTTCCGATCAAGGAGTCGGACCGCCGGTACCACTGGCCGCTGGGACGCCGGCCCGACGACCACCCGGGTCTGAGTGAACTGGACCTGTGACCATTCGTTCCCGGGCGCGGGCAAGACCGGCCGGCCGGCCGGCCGACCGGCCGACCGGCTGACCGGGACGCGGGTTTCGGGGAGGGCTGACGCGGGCCGCCCCGCTATTCCAGGCCGGACACCCTGAACACCGTCAGGGCGGTCTCGCGGTCGATCCGCTCCCTGACCCGGTCCAGTTCTGTCTGCCCACACAGCAGGGAGCCGACGGCCATGGACTTCCGGGCGTCCTCGTCCAGGCGGTGCCACAGGTCGGGATTGTCCACCAGCACCCGCGGGTCGATCTCGACGCGCCCGCTGAACACGTCCCGCAGCACGAGGCGCTGGGAGACTCCGTCCACACAGCGCACCGACACCAGCAGATCGGTGCGCACCCGTCGAGTGCGCAGGAGGCCGCGCGAGGCCAGCCAGCCCTCACCGGCGCAGACCCGGCGCGGACACAGCACCGCGAAGAGCAGCATCGACACCGCGAACCACAGGGTGGCCCGCCACGGCGATTCGGCGCCGGAGCCCCAGTCGATCAGCTGCAGCATGGCGAAGAGCGCGAGTGCGTACCGGATCGAGCCATGCGTCTCTTTCGCCCAACCGCGGTCGTACACCGCTTGTCCATGACGCCCGCGTTCCCTCACATGGGCGCCGCTCACCTCACGGCGCGCGCCTTCGCGACCTTCCATACGGCAGACGGTAGAGCGCCACGGGGCGGATGCAACTCGCCCTTGATGCGACTCTGACGGTTCCCGGCCCCATCTTGACGCCGTCACGGCTGTCGGGGCGGTCGCCCGCGTCATACCTGTGTCAAGGCGGCATCGAAGTCGTGGGATCCGAGGCGAAGAACGCGCCGGGGCCGGGGCGCCTGGCTGCGCCTCCGCCTGTTCTGACGTACTGACTGCGCCGGACGGCAGCGCCGAGGTGCGGTTCGCAGCAGAAGCCGTAAGAGTCCCGTCAAAGGCGTGCGCACCTACGTAAGAGACCCGTCAACGGAAGCCGAATCCGGTCAGAGGCGCGCTTTCCTCGAACCATTGTTGCCCCGTCCGAACCTCATTCCAGGAGCTCACGATGGCCGATCTGGCCTTCGTCATCACCACGATCGCGGTCTTCGCGCTTGTGGCCCTCACTGCCAAGGGGGTGACGAAGCTGTGACCGCCGAGTACATCGTCGGCCTGGTCGTGGCCGTCGCTCTGCTGGGCTATCTCATCCTCGCCCTGATCTTCCCGGAGAGGTTCTGAGAGCCCTATGAGCCCCGTTCTGGCCGGCGTGCTCCAGCTGCTCGCTCTGATAGCGGCACTGGGCCTCGCCTACGTTCCCCTCGGCACCTACATGGCCAAGGTCTATTCCTCCGACCGGCACTGGCGCGTCGAGAAGTGGATCTACAAGGGAGTCGGCGTCAATCCGAACACCCGGATGAGCTGGCCCGCCTACCTGCGCGGCGTCCTCGCCTTCTCGGCGGTCGGCGTCCTCTTCCTCTACCTTCTGCAGCGGCTCCAGGGCGTCCTGCCGTTCTCACTCGGCTTCAGGTCCATCGATCCGGCGCAGGCGTTCAACACCGCCGCCTCCTTCGTGACGAACACCAACTGGCAGTCGTACTCCGGCGAGCAGGCCATGGGCCACGTCGTGCAGACCGCCGGTCTGGCCGTACAGAACTTCGTCTCCGCAGCCGTCGGTATCGCCGTCGCCGTGGCGCTGGTGCGCGGCTTCGCAGGCGTGCGCGCCGGCGAGCTCGGCAACTTCTGGGCCGACCTGGTGCGCGGTGTCGTCCGCATCCTGGTGCCGGTCGCGACGATCGCGGCGATCGTCCTGGTGGCCTGTGGTGTCATCCAGAACTTCTCCGGCATCCACGAGGTGGGCCAGTTCTTCAATGGGCACGGCACGGGCGGCTCGCAGCAGTGGAACGGGGGCGCGGTCGCCTCGCAGGAGGCCATCAAGGAGCTGGGCACCAACGGCGGCGGTTACTTCAACGCCAACAGCGCTCACCCCTTCGAGAACCCGACCCCGTTCACAAACCTCTTCGAGATCTTCCTGATCCTGGTGATCCCGTTCTCGCTGACCCGGACGTTCGGTGTCATGGTCGGCTCGGTCAGGCAGGGCCACGCGCTTCTCGCCACCATGGCCATCATCTGGGTTGGTTTCATCGCCCTGATGATGTGGACCGAGTTCGCCCACCAAGAGGGGGCCCTGCAGATCGCGGGCGGGGCGATGGAGGGCAAGGAGGTCCGCTTCGGCGTCGGCGCCTCGTCGATCTTCGCGGTGTCCACCACGCTCACCTCGACCGGAGCGGTCGACTCCTTCCACTCGTCGTTCACGGGGTTCGGCGGCGGCATCACCCTGCTCGGCATGATGCTGGGCGAGATCGCCCCCGGCGGTGTCGGCTCCGGTCTCTACGGCATCCTGATCATGGCGATCATCGCGGTGTTCATCGCCGGTCTGATGGTCGGCCGCACCCCCGAGTACCTGGGCAGGAAGATCCGCGCCCGGGAGATCAAGCTGGCGGCCGTCTACATCCTGATCACCCCGGCGCTGGTGCTCGTGTGCACCGCGGCCTCCATGGCGCTGCCCACGGCGCGGCACTCGATGCTCAACCCCGGCGCGCACGGGTTCTCCGAAATCCTGTACGCGTTCACGTCCGCCGCGAACAACAACGGCTCGGCTTTCGCCGGCCTGAACGCGAACACGGACTGGTTCAACACCATGACCGGGCTCGCCATGCTGCTGGGCCGCTTCCTGCCGATGGTGTTCGTCCTCGCCCTGGCCGGCTCACTGGCCGAGCAGAAGCCGGTACCGGTCACCGCAGGCACCCTGCGTACAGACAAGCCGCTGTTCACCGGGCTGCTGGTGGGCGTGATCCTGATCATCGTCGGTCTGACCTACTTCCCGGCGCTGGCGCTGGGCCCGCTGGCGGAGGGGCTGGCGTGATGTCCACTCGTACCAAGAACCAAGAGGTTCCCATGTCCACGGCCACTTCGAACCGGGCCCCGCACAGCGACGTCCCCACTGGACGCAGGTCCGCCAAGGGCCGTGTCGGCGCGGGCCTCTTCGATCCCCAACAGCTGGTCAGGTCGCTGCCGGACGCACTTCGCAAGCTCGGTCCGCGGGTGATGATCAAGTCGCCCGTGATGTTCGTGGTGTGGATCGGTGCCGTGTTGACCACGGTCTTCTCCGTCAAGACCCCGAGTGACTGGTTCGGCTGGGCGATCAGCGCCTGGCTCTGGCTGACCGTCGTCTTCGCCAATCTGGCGGAGGCCGTCGCCGAGGGACGTGGCAAGGCACAGGCCGACACCCTGCGCAAGGCCAAGACCGACACCGTGGCCAGGCGCCTCACGGGCGACCGCGAGGAGCACGTCGCCGGCACCGAGCTGCGCATCGGCGACCTGGTTGTCTGTGAGGCCGGTGACATCATTCCGGGCGACGGCGACGTCGTCGAGGGTGTCGCCAGCGTAGACGAGTCGGCGATCACCGGTGAGTCGGCGCCCGTCATCCGCGAGTCCGGTGGCGACCGGTCCGCGGTCACCGGCGGCACGAAGGTGCTGTCCGACCGGATCGTCATCAAGATCACGACGAAGCCCGGGGAGACCTTCATCGACCGGATGATCGGCCTCGTCGAGGGCGCGGCCCGGCAGAAGACGCCCAACGAGATCGCGCTCAACATCCTGCTGGCATCGCTGACGATCGTCTTCCTCCTCGCCTGCGCCACGCTGCCACCGTTCGCCCACTACGCGGGCACGCACCTGACGATGGTCGTCCTGGTGGCCCTGCTCGTCTGCCTCATCCCGACGACGATCGGCGCGCTGTTGTCCGCGATCGGCATCGCCGGCATGGACCGGCTGGTGCAGCGCAACGTCCTCGCCATGTCCGGCCGGGCCGTGGAGGCCGCGGGTGATGTCTCGACCCTGCTGCTCGACAAGACCGGCACCATCACGCTCGGCAACCGGCAGGCGGCACGGTTCGTGCCGGTGGGTGGCGCCACCGCCGCCGAGGTCGCGGACGCCTCCCAGCTGTCCTCGCTTGCCGACGAGACACCCGAGGGCCGCTCCGTGGTCGTCCTCGCCAAGGAGAAGTACGGGCTGCGCGAACGCCACCAGGGCGAGCTGACCGGGGCCGAGTGGATCGCCTTCACCGCCCAGACCCGTATGTCCGGGGTCGACGTGGACGGGCGCAGGATCCGCAAGGGCGCGGCCGGTTCGGTCATCGCCTGGGTGCGGGAGCGTGGCGGCGAGGTCGCGGAGGACGCGGACCCGGTCGCCGACCGGATCTCGGAGGAGGGCGGCACCCCCCTGCTCGTGGCCGTCGAGGACGCGGACGGGGCGCGGGTCCTGGGTGTCATCCACCTCAAGGACGTCGTCAAGGACGGCATGCGCGAGCGGTTCGACGAACTGCGCCGCATGGGCATCAGGACCGTCATGATCACCGGCGACAATCCGCTGACCGCCAAGGCGATCGCCGAGGAGGCGGGCGTCGACGACTTCCTCGCGGAGGCCACCCCCGAGGACAAGATGGCGCTGATCAGGCGGGAGCAAGCGGGCGGCAAGCTGGTCGCGATGACCGGTGACGGTACGAACGACGCGCCCGCGCTCGCCCAGGCGGACGTCGGGGTCGCGATGAACACGGGCACGTCGGCCGCCAAGGAGGCCGGCAACATGGTCGACCTCGACTCCAACCCGACCAAGCTCATCGAGATCGTGGAGATCGGCAAACAGTTGCTGATCACCCGCGGTGCCCTGACGACGTTCTCCATCGCCAACGACGTCGCGAAGTACTTCGCGATCATCCCGGCGATGTTCGCCGCGGTCTACCCGGGCCTGGACGACCTCAACGTCATGAAGCTGTCCTCGCCCGACTCCGCGATCCTGTCCGCGGTCGTGTTCAACGCTCTGATCATCATCGCGCTGGTTCCGCTCGCCCTCAGGGGCGTGCAGTACAAGCCGGTGAGCGCGGACCGGATGCTCCGCCGCAACCTCGGGATCTACGGCCTGGGCGGGCTGGTCGCCCCCTTCGTCGGCATCAAGATCATCGACCTGATCATCTCCGTCATTCCCGGGCTGCACTGATTCGGAAGGCGTGCTGAATCATCATGAACAACTCCGTCAGGAACACCGTCCGGTTGCTGGGGGCAGGCCTGCGCGCCCTGCTGGTGCTGACGCTGGTGACAGGCGTCGTCTACCCGTTGGTCGTCACCGGCGTCGCCCAGGCGCTCTTCCACGGCAAGGCCAACGGCTCGGAGGTGAGGGCGGACGGCAAGGTCGTCGGCTCCTCGCTGATCGGGCAGTCGTACGACCTGCCGTCGAAGAAGGGCGGGCAGACCCCGCACCCCGACCTGACGTGGTTCCAGGGCCGCCCGGCGCACGGTCTCGGAACCAACACGGTCAACACCCGGTACAAGCTGATCCTGTCCGGTGCCACCAACCTGGCCGCCGACAACGAGGTGCTCGTCAAACAGGTGGAGGACGCCAAGGCCGCGGTCATCAAGGACAACTCGGTGGCGGGCTACACCGTCAAGCCGTCGGACATCCCCGCCGACGCGGTGACGTCCTCCGGCTCCGGCCTGGACCCGGACATCTCCCCGCAGTACGCGCGGATCCAGGCCCACCGGGTCGCCGCCAGGAACGGGCTGCCCGTCGCCCAGGTGGAGAAGCTGGTCGACGAGCACACGCGGGGCCGCGCCCTCGGCTTCATGGGTGAGCCCCGGGTGAACGTCCTCGCACTCAACATCGCCCTCGAGGAACTCGTGGCGAAGCGCTGACGGCGGGCTCGCTCGCCTGCCGCGTCCGGAGAGCGGGCCCGGATGCGGCAGGCGAGACTGTTGCCGACCGTCCGCCCATCCGTGATGAGGTCCCGATGGCCTATGGCCTGGCACGCCGTGAGCTACGCCCCAGGGTCCCGCTCCGCCCGGGAGAGGGGGAGCGGGACCACCTCACGAGCCTGGAAGGACTGGCCGCGCTGTCGCTGGACGCGCTCAGTTCGGTGGCGTACGGCCCCGAGGCGATCGTGCTGGCCCTCGTCGCCGCCGGGACCGGGGCCCTGACGGCGACGCTGCCCATCACCCTTGTGATCACCTTCCTGCTCGCGACGCTGGTGGTGTCGTACACCCAGGTGATCGCCGTGCATCCGGACGGTGGAGGTGCCTACGCCGTCTCCAAGAAGGACCTGGGCGCGACCGTCAGCCTTCTCGCCGCGGCCAGTCTCGTCGTCGACTACGTGCTGACCGTCGCCGTCAGCCTCGCCGCTGGTGCCGACGCCCTCGCATCCGCCTTTCCCTCGCTCGTCGGCGACAAGCTCGTCATCTGCCTCATCGGCCTTGCCCTGCTGACGGCGGTGAACCTGCGGGGAGTCACCGACAGTGCCCGCATGCTGATGCTGCCCACCGCACTGTTCATCGTGTCGATCGCCGGCATCATCGTCGTCGGCCTGTTCCGCACGCACCCGGCGGCCGTCGTCGGCACCGCGCAGCCCTTCCCCGCACACGAGACACTGGGGCTCCTGCTGGTCCTCAAGGCCTTCTCGTCCGGCTGCTCGGCCCTCACCGGCGTCGAGGCCATCGCCAACGCCGTACCCACCTTCCGCGCCCCCCGGGTCAAACGCGCCCAGCGCACCGAGCTGATGCTGGGGGTGGTTCTCGGGCTCATGCTCGTCGGCCTGGCCGTCCTCATCCGCCGTGACCACGTGGCCCCACGAGGACAGGTCACGGTGCTGGCCCAGCTCACCGCCGGCGCCTTCGGCACGGGTTGGGCCTACTACGCCATCAATCTCATCGTGACGCTGGCCCTCCTTCTCGCCGCGAACACCAGCTTCGGCGGACTTCCGGTGCTCATGAGCCTGCTCGCCCGTGACAACCGGCTGCCCCACCTGTTCGGGCTGCGCGCCGAACGACCCGTCTACCGCTACGGCGTGGTCTCCCTGGCGCTGCTGGCAGCCCTGCTGCTCATCGCGGTCAACGCGAGCACACACCGGCTGATCCCGCTCTTCGCGATCGGTGTGTTCATCGGCTTCACGCTCAGTCAATTGGGTCTCGTACGGCACTGGGCCACCGAAAGACCCGCCGGGTGGAAGTACCGGGCACTGATCAACGGCACCGGGGCGCTGCTCACCACCGTGGCCACCGTCATCCTCCTCACCACGAAGTTCCTGCAGGGTGCCTGGGTGGTCGTGATCGCCGTCCCGCTGATGATGCTGCTGTTCGCCCGCATCCAGCGCTACTACACGCAGGTGGGACAGGAACTGGAGCTGGGCCGGACCCCCGGTCCGCCGGCGTTGCGCGCCCGAAGCCTGGTGATCGTGCCGCTGGGCGAGGTCAGCAGGCTCGCCCAGCATGCCGTGAGTGCCGCCCTCGCCCTGGGCGACGAGGTGGTAGCGGTCGCCGTCCAGTCCGACCCGGAGCGGACACGGGCTCTGCAGGACGCGTGGGGGCGCTGGAACCCGGGCGTGCGCCTCGACATCATCGACAGCCCCCACCGCTCCCTGGTCCAGCCGATCGTCGACTACGTGCAGCGCGCGGCCCAGGACGGTCGGCAGGTCGCCGTTCTCATCCCGGAGGTCGAACCCCGCCACCGGCGCTACGAGATCCTGCAGAACCAACGGGGTCTGCTCCTGGCCGCCATCCTGCGGTCCCGCACCGACGTGGTGGTGTGCATGGTGCCCTATCGCCTGAGCATGTGAGGACGGCTCATCCCGCAGCCCCGTCACCCACGCCGACGGCGGCGCGCTCAGGCCTCGGCGGCCCGCCTGCGGGAGGCGTCGATCTCCGCGTACGCCTGGTCGCGTCCCTCCCAGTGGGAGCCCTCGACCGACTTGCCCGGCTCCAGGTCCTTGTAGACCTCGAAGAAGTGGGTGATCTCGAGCCGGTCGAAGACGGGGACGTCTCCGACGTCCTGCACGGACGTGTAGCGCGGGTCATGGGCGGGGACGCAGAGGACCTTCTCGTCCGGTCCCTTCTCGTCCTTCATGACGAACATGCCGACGGCGCGGCACTCGATCACACAGCCGGGGAAGGTGGGTTCACCGACCAGGACGAGTGCGTCCAGCGGGTCGCCGTCGCCGCCGAGGGTGTGGTCGATGTACCCGTAGTCGGCCGGGTACCGGGTCGAGGTGAACAGCATCCGGTCCAGACGGAGGCGATGCAGTTCGTGGTCCATCTCGTACTTGTTGCGCGACCCCTGGGGGATCTCCACGATCACGTCGAACTCCACGACGGTCTCCTTGCCTCGCCGATGAGTCGGTCAACGGCCGCTCGTCCCCGGCCCGTTCGGGCCACGGACCGGCGTACCGCCCTAGAAGACTCATGAAGATCTTGTTGAGGGGCTGTCCGGCTGCAGGCCGGGCGGCCCCTCGGTCTATGCGGTGGCCGCGCTGATCGTCCAG
>NZ_JBSFLQ010000049.1:0-46350 GCF_053599115.1 Streptomyces sp. NPDC001020
GGTCCAGCCGCTGTCGACACTGAACGGCACGCTGTGCGCCGTGCCTCGCACGATCGTGGCAATCCTGGAGAACCACCAGTTGGCCGACACGCTTCGCCGACCCGTCCGGGACCGGAGGCCTGTGAAGCAATCTCTGAACGAAATCCAGAGATAGTCCAGAAGACCTTTATGGGCCACACGTCAGGCTCTGAGGAATGCCGGTGCGAGCGCCGCGCAAAGCGGACACGTCTGTCGAAGCAAGGGGAGGAAGTGTCATGTCGTCGACTCTTCACGGAGTACCTGACGAATACGACGTCATCGTCATCGGTGGTGGGCCGGCCGGTGCCACCACCGCGGGGCTTCTCGCAAAGCGCGGACACCGCGTCCTCGTGCTCGATCGCGAGCGGTTCCCCCGCTACCACGTCGGCGAGTCACTCATCCCGGCTTTCATGCGCCCGATGGATGAGCTGGGCATCACCGAACGCATGGACGCCCGGGGCTTCGAGCGCAAGTACGGCGGCACTCTCGTCTGGGGCAACGCCCAGGTGCCGTGGCACTTCTCGTTCATCGAGGGCGGCGGCCACGAGTACGCCTACCACACCCGGCGCGCCGACATGGACTCGCTGATCCTCGACCGCGCCCGTGAGCTGGGCGCGTACATCATCGAGGAAGCCACCGTGAAGGAGCCCATCGAGACCGAGGGTCGCGTCACCGGTGTGCGCTTCACCCTGCGCGGCACGGACGGCTCCTACGAGGCCCGCGCCAAGCTCGTCATCGACGCCTCCGGACAGGCGCGACTCCTCAGCCGCCGCTACGCCGACATCACCTGGCACGAGGAACTCCGCAACGTCGCCGTCTGGACGTACTTCGACAACTGCGAGCGCCTCGGCGGCGACGAGTACACCAACATCCTCATCGAGGGTCTGGACGACGGCTGGTTCTGGGCGATCCCGATCGACAAGGGCACGGTCAGCGTCGGCTACGTGACCCGCTCCAAGGACGCCACCAAGGACGGGCAGTCCCTGGAGGACCTCTTCAAGGCCGAGGTCGGGAAGTCCACCAAGCTCAAGAAGATGCTCGCGGGCGCCAACCAGGCGGCCGGCTGGCGGACGGCGCGCGACTGGTCGTACACCAGCCAGAGCTTCAACGGCGACGGTTGGGTCTGCGTGGGTGACTCCGCGGCCTTCGTCGACCCGCTCTTCTCCACCGGTGTGGCGCTGGCGACCCTCGCCGCCAGCACCCTGGCGAGGATCGTCGACAAGATCATCGAGCACCCGGAGATCGAGGAGCAGGCGCTCAAGCGGTATGTCACCGCCTACCGCGCCTTCTTCGACGAGATCCGCATGTTCGTCGAGCGCTTCTACGACCGCACCAAGTACAAGGAGTTCTACCACTCCCTGGCCCAGGAGATGGTCGACCCGGAGCGCGAGCGCACCCCCTCGGCGGACTTCGTGCAGCTGATCTCCGGGCTGAGCGGCAAGCACCCGATGCTCACCCTCAAGATCGACGACCTCATCGCCGAGAACACCGACGCCGCGGCGAGCTGAACGCCCTTACCCCCACGACAAGGACAGGCAGGATGCCGCCGTCATGAGCAGTCATCAGATCACCTTGCTCTTCATCGACCTCGGGCTGATCCTCTTCCTGGCGAGAGCGCTCGGCCACCTGGCGGCCTGGGTGAACCAGCCCGCGGTGGTGGGCGAGATCGTCGCCGGCATCCTGATGGGACCGACGCTGTTCAACGGGGCGATATCCGATCTGCTGTTCCCGGCGGACATCCGCCCGCTCCTGACCGTTCTGGCGAACGTGGGCGTGGCGCTGTTCATGTTCACCGTCGGCATGGAGCTGGACCGTGCCACGCTGCGGGGCAGGAGCCGGGTGACCGGCGGTGCGGTCACCGGGTCCACCGTGGTGCCGTTCCTGCTCGGCATCGGGCTCGCCCTCTATCTGATGCGCACCCACGACGTCACCGACAAGGCGGGGTTCACGGTGTTCGTCGGGCTCGCCGTCTCCGTCACCGCCTTCCCCGTCCTCGCGCGGATCCTCACCGAACGCGCGCTCAGCAGGACGACCATCGGCAACATCGCGCTCGCCACCGCGGCCTCCGTGGACGTCGTCGCCTGGACTGCTCTGGCGGCGGTCCAGGCGTCGGTCGGCGGCGGGGGCGACCACTGGCGGGTGGCGATCGCGGTGCCCTACATCCTCGTCATGATGCTCGGCGTGCGCCCGCTGCTGCGTCGCGTCTTCGTCAGGAACGGCGAGGCCGTGGCCTTCGCGCCCTGGCACCTCGCCCTGGTCCTCATCGGTGTGCTGCTCTCCGCCGCGGCCACCGAGGCGATGGGCATGCACTTCATCTTCGGCGCCTTCCTCTTCGGCACCATCATGCCGAGGGAGAAGACCGTGGTCCTGCGCGGCGACATCGAGGACCGGGTCGGGCAGGTCACCTCCCTGCTGCTGCCGGTCTACTTCGTGATCGCCGGCCTCAACGTGGACCTCGGCTCCATGAAGGCGTCCGACTTCGTGGAGCTGGGATTCATCCTGCTCGTCGCGGTGCTGGGCAAGTTCGGCGGTACCTATGCCGGCGCCCGCACCATGGGCCTGCCTCCCCGGCCGGCCGCCACACTCGGTGTCCTGATGAACACCCGAGGCCTGACCGAACTCGTCATCCTCGGCGTCGGTCTGCAACTCGGCCTGCTCGACACCGATCTGTACTCGCTGATGGTCGTCATGGCCGTCGTCACCACCGCCATGACCGGTCCGCTGCTGACCCGCATCTACCGCAAACCCGTCGAAGTCCCGAACCCCGAGGACAGAGCCGAGCCGGAACGCGTGACGTCGTCGGCCGGATAGGAGGAGTGGAAGAGATGCGGTTGATCGGACTGGACCGCGAACTGGCAGAACTCGCCGAGCTCCTGGACGCTTGCGCGCACCGTGACGGCGGCGGCGTGGCCATGATCGGCGGCGCCATGGGCTGCGGCAAGACCGAACTGCTCACGGCGGTGAAGGGCACCGCCCGTGACCGGGGCTTCGTGGTGCTGGACGCCGTCGGCTCCTGGCCGGAGCGGCTCTCCCCGGGCAGTGTGCTCCAGCAGCTGCTGCGCTCTCCGGACGCCCCCGCCCCGGCCGTCGCCGCCCTCGACCGCCTCCGCGGCTCCTGCGACGACATCGCCGGTGCGGCCGGTGGGCCGCCGCTCACCCTCGACGCCGACACCACCGATCTGCTCCACGAACTCTGCGCCGAGGTGGTCCGGTCCGCGGAGGAGGCGCCGGTGCTGCTGTGCGTCGACGATGTGCAGTACACCGACTACCTGACGCTCCACTGGCTCTTCCACCTCATCCGCCGGCTGCGCGGCGCCCGGGTGGTGCTGGCGTTCACCGAGTGCCCGCTCTCCCGGCCCGCGCACCCGCAGCTCCACGCGGAGCTGCTCCGCCAGCCCCGCTATCGCAGCGTGAATCCAGGCCCGCTCCCGCAGGCCGGGACCACCGAGCTGCTCGCCCTGTACCTCGGCTCGCCTCCGGACCCCGTTTTCGCCGAACGGTGCCACAAGGTCAGCGGCGGCAACCCGCTGCTGGTCCGAGCGCTGCTGGAGGACTCCCGTCAGACTCCCGACCCGGGCGCCATCGTGGTCGGCGACACCTACGGCGACACCCTGCTGAGCTGCCTGCACCGCGGGCGTCCCGCACTGCTCCGGCTCGCCCAGGCGCTCGCGGCGCTCGACGGTGACATCCACGCACCGGCCCTGCTCGCCCGGCTCACCGGCCTGGAACCCAGCGCCGTCGTCCGCGGCACCCGGGAGCTGGCCGTCGCAGGCTTCCTCGACGGGATACGCCTGCGTCACCCCGTCGCCGCCCAGGCCGTCCTCGAAGGACTCAGCGTGCCCGAACGCGCCGCGCTGCACCGGCGCGCCGCCCTGATGTGCTACGAGGAGGGGGTCGCCACCACCAGGACCGCCCGCCATCTGCGCAACTGCGACGACGACGGATCGCTGACCTGGGCGGTACCGGTGCTGCGCGACGCCGCTGAGCGCCATCTCAGCGCCAACCGCGTCGCCGACGCCCACTCCTGCCTCGAAGCGGCCCTGCGGCTCGGCACGGACGACGGCGAACGGGTCGGCCTGCGCGCCCTCCTGGCGTCGACGGCCTGGATGCTGAACCCGTCGATCAGCACCCCTCACCTGGGTGAACTCGCCATAGCCCTGGGGGACGGTCGGCTGCCCGCGAGACACACGCTGATGCTCGCCAAGTACCTGCTGTGGCACGGCAGGTTCGACGAGGCCGTGCGTGCGGTGGCCCAGATGGACGACGGCGAGGAGCTCCAGGACCCCGGCTACGCGGCAGAGGTGAGGGCCACCTGGAAGCTGCTGTCCGTCACCTACCCGGTGGTGCAGGCCCCGCCGATCGACCGGCCGGCCACCGGCGATGCGCGTCTGCTGGGCGTCACCGCGCTGTCACAGGTACTCGCCCACGGGCCCGGTGACGCGGCGGTCGCCGACGCGGAGAGCGCCCTGCGCGCCATGCGGCTCGGCAAGCACACCCAGGAATGGCTGATGTGCGCCGTCGCCGCCCTGTCGTTCGCCGACCGTCAGGAGGCCGCCGCCCGCTGGTGCGACCACTGGCTCGAGGAGTCGCGGGCCCGCAAAGTACCGCTGTGGGCCGCCGAGTTCGCGTCGTTGCGGGCGGGTATCGCGCTGCGGCAGGGCGATCTGCCGCACGCGCGGACGCTCGCCGAGTCGGCGCTCGCCCAGGTCCCGGCGGAAAGCTGGGGTGTGTGCATCGGCGGGCCGCTGGCCAATCTCGTCCAGGCGGCCACCGCTGCCGGGGACTTCGGTGCCGCGGCGGAGTACGTCGCCCAGCCGGTGCCCGACGGCATGTTCTCCAGCCGCTTCGGGCTCAACTACCTCCACGCCAGGGGCTGCTACCACCTGGCGACCGGCCGTCCGTACGCCGCGCTCGACGACTTCAGCAGGTGCGGTGAGCTGATGGCCGAGTGGGGGCTCGACCAGCCGACGCTGGTGCCGTGGCGCAGCAGCGCAGCCCGCGCCCACCTCGCCCTGTCGGACTCCCGCCCGGCCCGCGAACTCGCCCACGAGGAGCTGGCGATCGCCGGCGCGCGCCCGACCCGTGCCCGCGGCGTCTCCCTGCGCGTGTGCGCGGCGGTCGGCGAGCAGGGTCGGCGCGGCCGGCTGCTGGAGGAGGCGGTCGAGATCTTCCGGGCCTGCGGCGACCGCTTCCAGCTGGCCGGTGCACTGGGCGAACTGTCCGACGAGTACTCCTCCTCCGGCCAGGGGGCGCGGGCCGTCGCCGGGCTCAAGGAGGCGGAGCGCCTACGGCGCGAGTGCGGGGTGGGGCGTCCCGCCCCTGTGGTGCACGGCACGGCGGGGGTCGCCGAGCCGGACAACGCCGCGTTCGCAGCGCTGAGCTGGGCGGAGCGCCGCGTGGTGGCGCTCGCCGCCCACGGCAGGACCAACCGGGAGATCGCGGGCGCCCTGACCGTGACCGTGAGCACGGTGGAGCAGCACCTCACGAAGGCCTTCCGGAAGCTCGGCATCCGAACACGGAAGGAACTGCCGAGGACCTACTTCATGGGAGCGGCAGCGACATGAGCAGGCACCTTTTCCTAGCGAAGAGAGACAGGTGAGCGGTGTGCCGCGCAAGGACACGAAGAAGACATCCGCGAACGAGTACGACGTGGCGATCCTGGGCAGCGGA
This sequence comes from Streptomyces sp. NPDC001020, assembly GCF_053599115.1. NCBI lineage: Bacteria > Bacillati > Actinomycetota > Actinomycetes > Kitasatosporales > Streptomycetaceae > Streptomyces > Streptomyces sp. NPDC001020. The sequence goes on from NZ_JBSFLQ010000049.1 coordinate 5,689, forward strand.
ATGGCCGGCGGCATGCTGGGGGCGGTCCTCGCCCGCAACGGCGTCCGGGTGTTGCTGCTCGACGCCGGGACGCACCCCCGTTTCGCGGTCGGCGAGTCGACCATCCCGTACACCTCGGGCATGACCCGGCTCATCGCCGACCGCTACAAGGTCCCCGAGCTGAAGGCGCTCTCCAGCTTCAAGGGGATCCGCAAGGAAGTGTCCCGCAACTGCGGGCAGAAGCAGAACTTCGGCTTCGTCTACCACCGCGAGGGCCGCCCGCAGAATCCGCAGGAGGTGAACCAGCTCGTCGTCCCGTCGGCCATCAGGACCGAGTCGCACCTCTTCCGCCAGGACATCGACGCCTACCTCTTCCACCTTGCGGTGAAGTACGGGGCGGTGCCCCAACTGACCACCCGCATCGCGGACATCGAGATCGACCCCGACAGCGGTGCCGTGCTGCGTACCGAGGCCGGCAAGGAGTTCCGGGCGAGCTACGTCGTCGACGGCAGCGGGTTCCGCTCGCCGCTGGCGGAGAAGTTCGGGCTCCGTGAGACGCCGACGCGGGCGCGCACCCACTCGCGCAGCATGTTCACCCACATGGTGGGCGTGCGTCCCTACGACCGCTCGCCCAACGGGCGCATGCACAAGCAGCCCAACCCCTGGCACCACGGCACCCTGCACCACGTCTTCGACGGCGGCTGGCTCTGGGTCATCCCCTTCGACAACCACGAGGGCTCGCTCAACCCGTTGTGCAGCGTGGGACTGACCTACGACCCCCGGAAGTTCCCCAAGGGTGACGCCACGCCGGAGCAGGAGTTCGACGACTTCCTGAAGCGGTACCCCGAGATCGCCTGGCAGTTCCAGGGGGCCAAGGCCGTGCGGCCGTGGGTCTCCACCGGCCGGCTCCAGTACTCCGCCAAGCAGGTCGTGGGGGAGCGGTTCTGCCTGACGTCGCACGCGGCCGGCTTCATCGACGCCCTCTACTCGCGCGGGCTGACCAACACCATGGAGCTGGTCAACGCCCTCGGCTGGCGCCTGATCGCCGCCTCCCGCGACGGCGACTGGTCGCTGGAGCGCTTCTCCTACCTGGAGAGCCTCCAGCAGGGGCTGTTCGACTTCCACGACGACCTGGTCTACAGCTCCTTCGTGGGCTTCCGGGACTACGAGCTGTGGAACGCCGTCAACCGCACCTGGATGCTCGGCACGATGCTCGGCAACGTCATGCTGGAGGACGCCTACTACCGCTACGACACCACGGGCGACGAGAAGGTCTTCCTCGACCTGGAGCAGAGCAAGCACCCCGGGTCCCCCCTCCCGGTCAGCGCCGGATTCAACGAGATGGGATTTCTCGCGCGGGATCTCTGTGAATCCGTGGAAAACGGCAGCATTTCACCCGGTGATGCGGCCAAGCGCATTCTCAAACACATCGAGAATGCCGACTTCATCTCCCCGTCGTTCCGTCTCGGCGAGGAGGCGACACGCTGCTTCGCCATGAGCCCCGCCAAGATGGCGATGAATGCGGTCTGGTCGCGCCGCGAAGCACCGCCGGAGATCGGTCCCCGCATGATCAACGCCAGCAAGGGGCTGGTCAGGACCCGCCTCCGCGGATAGGTGCGCCCGGCGCGCGATCCGCAGGCAGACCCTTAGTGGCCCCCGGGAACACCCCTGGAATGTCAGGGGTGTTCCCCTGATTATGGGCGGCTGTACGGTCGGACGGATTGCTTCGGTATTCGGTTGCGAGATGAGAAGGCGACGGTACATGGACGCGAAGGAAGACCGCGACCCGGCGAATGTCACGGCCATAGTCGGCATGGCCGCCAAGTTTCCGGGCGCGCCCGATCTCGACAGTTTCTGGACCCTCCTGATGGAAGGCGGGGACGCCATACGTTCCGTGCCCGCCGAACGCTGGGACAGCTCGGCGCAGCTCGACCCGGAACGCGAGATCCAGGCCGTCGGCGGCTTCGTCGACGGCGTCGACCTCTTCGACGCCCCGTTCTTCGGCATCTCGCCGCGGGAGGCCGAGGCCATCGATCCGCAGCAGCGCCTCATGCTGGAGGTCGGCTGGCGCGCCCTGGAGGACGCGGGCCAGCCCGCCGGGGCGCTCGCCGGCACCCGCACCGGCGTCTATGTCGGGGCCTCGTGGCACGACTACGAACTCCTGCGCAAGGACCGCGAGGCCCGGCCCACTCCGCACAGCCTCGTCGGCAACGCCCTCGACGTGATCGCCGCGCGGCTGTCGTACTTCCTCGGGACCCGCGGCCCCAGCATGACGGTGGAGACCGGCTGCTCCTCCTCTCTCGTCGCCCTCCATCTCGCCTGCCAGGCCCTGCGCCAGGGTGAGATCGAGGCGGCCGTCGTCGGCGGCACCAACCTGATCCTCGACCCCCATGTGACCGTCGGCCTCACCCACTTCGGGGCGCTCTCCCCGGACGGACGCTGCAAGACCTTCTCCGCCGCGGCCGACGGCTTCGTGCGTGGCGAGGGCGTCGCCGCGCTCTATGTGAAGACGCTGGAACGGGCCCTGGCCGACGGCGACCGCATCCACGGGATCATCGCCAACACCGTCGTCAACAACGACGGAGGCGGCGAGAGCCTCGTCACACCGAGCCCCGCCGGCCAGGAGGACCTGCTGCGCCGCGCCTACCTCACCGGCGCCGTACCGTCCGGCGCGCCGGACTACGTCGAGGCGCACGGCACCGGCACCGGACGGGGCGACCCGATCGAGGCGACCGCACTGGGCCGGGTGCTCGGCGGCGACCGTGACACTCCGCTGCTCATCGGCTCGGTGAAGACCAACATCGGCCATCTGGAGGCCAGCGCCGGACTGGCCGGCCTGATGAAGAACCTGCTCGCCCTGCGCCACCGCACACTGCCGCCCAGCCTCCACTCCGCGGAGCTCAACCCCGCCATCCCCTTCGACGACCTCAACGTCCGCGTGGTGCGCGAACCGACACCGCTGCCCGCGGACCGTCCTCTCTGCCTCGGCGTCAACTCGTTCGGCTGGGGCGGCACCAACGCCCATGTCGTCCTCATGAGCCCGCCCGCCGACGCAGCCGCCGACGCAGCCCCGAACGCCCCGGCCACCGGGCTGCCCGCCGTGCTGCCGCTGTCCGCCAAGGACGCCCCCGCGCTCGGCCGGCGCGCCGCGGACCTCACCCCGCTCGTCCCCGCCACCGACGACGCGACCACCGCACAGGCCGGCGTCCTCGCCTGGCGCCGCGACCACTTCGCCCACCGGGCCGCCCTGGTCGCCGCCGACGGACCCGACACCCTGCGCACCGCGCTGACCGCCCTCGCCGACGGCCCGGACGCCGACCCGGACGCGCCCGGCCTCGTCACCGGGACCGCCGTCCCGCACGGCGGTACGGCCTTCGTCTTCCCTGGTCAGGGCTCCCAGTGGGACGGCATGGGCAACCGGCTCTTCGCGGACAGCCCGCTCTTCGCCGACGTCGTCACCCGCTGCGCCGACGCGCTTCGCCCGCACACCGACTGGAATCTGCTCGACATCTTCTCGGGCCGCGCCGACGACGCCTGGACCCGCCGGATCGACATGCTCCAGCCCACCCTGTGGGCGATGTCGCTCGGCCTCGCCGAACTCTGGCGCGCCTCCGGCGTCGAGCCCGGCGTCGTCCTCGGACACAGCCAGGGAGAGATCACCGCCGCCACTGTCGCCGGCATCCTCACCTACGAGGACGCCGCCCTCCTCATGGCCCGGCGCAGCGCCATCGCGCGCCGCACCTCCGGCCGGGGCCGCATGCTCGCGGTGGACCTGGACCGCGACGCCGCCCTCGCCGCACTCGAGGGATTCGAGGACAGCGTCTCCCTGGCCGTCCACAACGGCCCGCACTCCTGCGTGCTCTCCGGGGAGAAGGAGGCGGTGCTGACCCTGAAGGAACTGCTGGACGCCGAAGGCACCTACTGCCGTCTGGTCAACGTCGACTACGCCTCCCACAGCCCCCAGATGGATCCGCTCCGTGACGACCTGCTCGCCGCGCTCGCGCCCGTACGGCCGCGGAACGCCCGCATCCCGCTGATGTCGACCGTGCGCCGTACCCGCGTGTCCGGGCCCGAGATGGACGGTGCCTACTGGGTGGAGAACCTCCGCAGCCCCGTGCAGTTCGCCGACGCCATGGAATCCGTGCTCGACGACGGCGTCACCCATGTCGTCGAGATCAGCCCCCACCCCGTCCTCGCCCCGGCCATCGAGCAACTGACCGCCGGCCGCGCCGCCCGGACGGCCGTCCTGACCACCATGCGCCGCCACCACGGCACCACCGCCGACGTCGCCACCGCGCTCGGCCGCGCCTACACGGCCGGTCTGGAGCCCTTCGGCGGACTGCCCCGGCGCGCCGCCACCACGGTGCCCGGATACCCGCTGCGCTCCGAGCGCCACTGGACCGACGCCCGTCCGCGCGGATCCGGCGCGGCCCGGGGCTTCGACGCGCCCTTGGTGCCCGCCCCCGGTGAGGAGGACACCCGCCACGGCGCGCTGGAACTGTCCCTGGGCAACCCGCCCTGGCTGGAGGACCACAAGGTGCACGGCACCGCGGTGCTGCCCGCGGCCGGGATGCTCGCCGTCGCCGTCAACACGGCCCGGTCGCTGCCGGGTTCCCCCGTGCGCCGACTGGACAAGGTCCGCTTCCACAAGGAGATCGCCGTCACCGACGACCTCACCCGGCTCACCGCCGAGTGGCGCGGCGGCTCCTTCCGGCTGCTCTCCCTGCCTGTCGGCGGCAGCGGCTGGCAGGAGAACGCCGTCGCACGCTCCTCCGCCCGGTCGGCACCCCGCCCGGCCGCCGCCTTCCCCGACTGGCACACCGCGCTCGCGCCCACCGACACCGCCGCCTTCTACCGCGACTGGGCGGCGCGCGGCCTGGAGTACGGCCCAGCGTTCCAGGGCGTCACGACGCTCGTCGTCGAGCCCGGTGGCGGCCGAGCGCTCGGCGAAGTGGTGCTCGCCGACCGGCTGCGCGCCGGCAACCGCACCCGCGCGCTCCACCCCGCGCTGTGGGACGGTGCGCTCCAGGTCGCCCTCGCGCTCTGCGCGGACCTCGCGCCCGGCGAGGCCGTGGTCCCCACCGCCGTCGAACGAATCGACCTGTGCGGCGAGCCCGGTGAGGGGCTGGACCGGATCTGGTCCCATGCCGTGCGCCGCGCCGACGGCGTCGTCGACATCGAGATCTTCGACGCCGGACACCAGCCGCTGCTCGTCATGAAGGGGCTGGCACTGACCCCGCTTCCCGGCGCGGGCGACGCCGGCGGGACGGACGCCGAACGCCTCCACCGCATCGAGTGGACCGAGCTCACCACGCCACGCCGGGGGACCGGCGAGGCCGGGCACTGGCTCGTCACCGGGGCCGAGACCGCCGACAGCACGGACGGCACCGGGCCCGGCACCCGCCCGCAGGTGCTCGCGCCGCTCGCCGCCGCCCTCACCGCCGCGGGGGCCCGGGTCACCGAGTCCGCCGGACCCGTCCTGCCGGACGGCGCCGAACCGCCCGGCCACGTCGCCTTCGTCGCGCCGGACGCCGGCGACGGCGAGGAGGCGCAACGACGGGGACTCGTCCGGCTCGCCGCGCTGGCCCGGGCCTGCTCCGACCTGCCCGTGCCGCCCCGCCTCACCGTCGTCACCAGCCGTTCGCAGGCCACCGGCCCCGACGACGCCCCCGACCCCGGAGCCGCCATGTACGGGGGCTTCACCCGGGTGCTCCGGCGTGAACACCCCGAACTGCTCGCCCGGCTCGTGGACGTCGACCCGGACTGCGACCCCGCCGACTGGGCCGCCGAACTCATCGAGGACACCGCCGAGGACCAGGTCGCGCTCCGGGCCGGCCGCCGCCTCGCCGCCCGTCTCACCCGGGGCACGGCGGACACCGCGAATGCTCCGCTGCCCGCGCCGCGCTCCGGCAGGCAGCCGTTCCGCGCGGGCGCCCGCCGTCCCGGAGCCCAGGAACCGGTCGAGTTCCTGCCGCTCGCCCGCCGAGCGCCGGGCCCCGGCGAGATCGAGATCGAGGTCGCCGCCGTCGCCCTGGACCACGGTGACGCCCAGCGGGCACTCGGTCCTGCCGTCGGCGCCCCAGGTGTGCTGCCGCTCGGCTCGGGGTGCGCCGGACACGTCAGCGCGATCGGCCCCGACGTCAGCGCGTTCACCCCCGGCGACCGGGTCGCGGCCTGCGCCGCGGGCGCCTTCGCCACCCATGTCACCGTGCGCGCCGAGCACGCCGTCCCGGTGCCGGAGGCGCTCGGCGAGGCCGAGGCCGCCGCCCTGCCGCTGCCCCTGGGCGCGGCCTGGTACGCCCTCGCCGACCTCGGACGCCTGGAGCCGGGGGAGACCGTGCTGATCGACCTGCCGCCCCAGGTCGCCGCGCGCGCCGCGGTCGAACAGGTCGCCCGGGTCCTCGGCGCCCGGATCGTCACCACGTCGGCCGCCCCTGACCAGGACTCCGCCGACCTCGTCGTCGACCCCGCCGACCCGGGCTGGACCGACGCGGTACGGGCCGCCACCGGCGGCCGGGGCGTCGACCTCGTGCTCGCCTCCCCGGCCGGACGGCCGGACGACGGACGGCTGGAGGCCGTCGCCGCGGGCGGCCGTTACCTCACCTTCGGCGGGAACGGCGGCCGCACACTCGGCGCCGAGGCGCACAGCCGGGGCATCGCCCTCGCCGGCATCGACCTCCCCGGACTGCTCGGCCCCCGGTCGCGCCGTTTCGCCGCCGCCTTGGCCGAGGCATGGCAACTGCTCGCCGACGGCAAGCTGGAGCCCCTTGCGGTGCGCACCCGTCCCATGGCGGGCGCGGTCGACGCACTGCGCGAGAGCGCCGGGGCCGCTTCGGGCGGCGCCCGCACGGTCCTCGTCGACCCGGCCTCCGTCACCGAGGTGACGGCCCTCCCCCTGACCGGCGGGCGCCTGCGGGCGGACGGGACCTACCTGCTGACGGGCGGTCTCGGCGCCCTGGGCCTGAGCCTCGCCGAGCACTTCGCCGCCCTCGGCGCGGGCTCCCTGGTCCTGCTGGGCCGCTCCGCGCCGGCGCCGGAGGCCACCGCCCGCATCGAGGCCCTGCGGGCCGCCGGCACCCGCGTCACCACGGAACGCTGCGACGTGTCGGACCCGGCCGCGGTGCGCGCCGTCGTGGCACGCGTCCGAGAGCACCTGCCACCGCTGCGCGGGGTGGTGCATGCCGCCGGACTCCTGGAGGACGCCACCGTCCGCAACATGACGGAGGACCAGCTGGCGCGGGTGCTCGCCCCCAAGGCCGTCGGCGCCCGCAACCTCGACGAGGCCACCGCCGACGACCCGCTGGACCTCTTCGTCCTCTTCTCCTCCGCCGCCGCGCTGGTCGGCAACGCCGGCCAGGCTGCGTACGCGGCCGCCAACTCCTACCTGGACGCCGTCGCCGAGGCACGCCGACGGCGCGGCCGCCCGGCGCTCAGCGTCCAGTGGGGCCCCTTCACCGGCACGGGTCTCGCCGCGAGCGAGGAACAACGCGGCGCCCGGCTGGAGGAACGCGGCATGGGCGGCTTCCCGCCCGAGGAGGCGTGGCCGGCGCTGGTGCGCATGCTGGAGCGGGACGAGCCGGTCACCGGTTATGTGCCGATCGGCCTGCGCCGCTGGTTCGACGCCTACCCCGACACGGCCGCGCTGGGCAGTTGGGAGCGCCTGCACGCCGCCGCCCGCGACGACGGCGCGTCCGCCGCAGGCGGCGATTTCCTCGCCCGGATCCTCGGCACTCCCGCCGCCGAACGTCCGGCGCTCGCCGAGGAGGAGGTCCGGCGGCTCGCCGGACGGGTACTGCGCCTGGGCGCGGAGGGCGTCGGCAGCGCGGTGCCGTTCAAGGAACTCGGCCTCGACTCCCTCATGGGCCTGGAGCTTCGCAACCGGCTGGAGGCCTCCTTCGGGCTCCGCCTGTCGCCCACGCTCCTGTGGTCCTACGGGAACGCCGCGGCGCTTGCCGCCGCCCTCTGCGAACGACTGCCCGACCCGGCTGCCGCCGGCTGACCCCGCCCGTCCACGCCCGGCCCAGCCCGTCACCCACGACGTCCTGTCGTACGACCGCGAGGAATACCGACACATGGAAGAGACCGCTGCAACCACCCCGGGCGGGCAGACCCCCCTCACCCGGGCACTCGCCACGATCCGCACCCTGCGCCGGCGCATCGAGGAGCAGGAGAGCAGTGGGCCCGTCGCCGTCATCGGCGTCGGGCTGAGGCTGCCGGGCGGCATCGACGGCCTCGACGGGTACTGGGAGGCGCTGGCGGCCGGCCGCGACATGGTCCGTCCTATGCCGGCCCACCGCAAGGAGCCGTTCGCCGCGGAGTGGGAGACGCTGCCGCAGCGCGGCGGATTCCTCGACGAGGTGCTCGGCTTCGACGCGGCGTTCTTCGGCATCAGCCCGCGCGAGGCACGCCACCTCGACCCCCAGCAGCGGCTGCTGCTGGAGGTCGCCTGGGAGGCGATGGAGAACGCGGGCCTGCCCGCCGGCCGGCTGTCCGGCACGCAGACCGGGATGTACCTCGGCATCATGTGGCAGGACTACCGCGACTGGCTCGCCGGGCAGCCGGACGCCTACTGGACGACCGGCAACGGTCACAACTTCGCCGCGGGCCGGATCGCCCACGCGCTCGGCCTCAACGGCCCCGCCATGGCCGTCGACACCGCCTGCTCCTCGTCGCTCGTCGCCGTGCACCTCGCGGCACAGGCCCTCAGGCGAGGCGACTGCGAGGTGGCGTTCGCCGCGGGCACCAACCTCATCCTGTCGCCCCGTTCGACGAGGCTGGTGCAGGAGACCCGCTCGCTGGCGCCGGACGGCCTGTGCAAGGCGTTCGACGCGCGCGCCAACGGTTTCGTCCGCGGTGAGGGATGCGGCGTCGTCGTCCTCAAGCGACTGGACCACGCTCTGCGCGACGGCGACCGGGTGCACGCCGTCATCCACGGGACCGCCGTCAACCAGGACGGCCGCTCGGGCGGCTTCACCGCGCCCAACGTGCTCTCCCAGGTCGCCGTGATCGAGAAGGCGCTCGCGGACGCCGGCCTGGAGCCCGCCGACATCGGGTACGTCGAGACCCACGGCACCGGTACCTCGCTCGGCGATCCCATCGAGATGGAGGCCCTGGCGACCGCGCTGGGCCGGGCGAACGGCGGGGCGCCCATCGCCGTCGGCGCGGCGAAGAGCAACTTCGGTCACCTCGAGGCCACCGCGGGCATCGCCGGGCTGGTCAAGGCGATGCTGAGCGTGCGACACCGCAAGGCGCCGCCGGTCGTGCACTTCCGCACCCTCAACCCCCGGATCGACCTCTCCGGCACCGGCATCACGGTGCCGGACACCCTCACCGACCTCCCCGAAGGTGCGGGACGCCACGCCGGTGTCAGCTCGTTCGGCATGAGCGGCACCAACGCGCACATCGTCGTGGGACCGCCCGGCACCGCGCCGGACGGTGGTGCGCGAACCGGACCTGCCCCCGCCGTGACCGGCTTCGAGATCTCCGCAAGAAGCCCGGAGGCCCTGCGGGCACTCGCCGACCGCTACGCGGAACGGCTGGCCGGGCTCGGCCCCGACGCGTACGCCGCCTTCGCCTACTCGGCGGGCGAGGCACGCACCGTGCACGAGTACCGTGCCCGCCTCGGCTGTGCCGCACCCGACGCGGCACTCCGCGCGCTGCGCGCCCTCGCAGCGGGGGAGGAGTGCGCCGAGGTCACCGTCCTCCAGGGGCAACGGGACGACGCGGAGGCGTCGGTCGGCACCCTTCCGCGCGACGTGATCGACCTACCGGCCTACCCCTGGGAGCGTATCCGTCATGTGCCCGACCGGCTGCCTGCGCCGGACGGGGACCCCGCGACGGCGCCCGGCTCCGGTGCCGCGGCGTCGTCGGAGCCGCCCGCCGTGGCGGCCGCCACGGCCCCGGCACCCGGGAACACCGGGTCCGCCGGGGAGCTCGGCGGACCGTCCCCGGACACACTTCCGGCCGCGCACGCCCTGCGCTGGCGGCCGGTGCCGGCCGGCGGCGCCGGACCCGCGCCCGTCGCCTCCCTCGTCCTCGCGGGCGACGACCCCGAGCTCCTCGCGGAGCTCCTCCGCGAGGCGGCCGCCCGGGGGACGCGGGGGACCCTGCTCACCCCCGTGCCCCTCGGCCCGGCCGACGGCTGGACCACCGCCGGGCTCCCGGCGGAAGCCGGGGACTGGCAGCGCTTCTGGGCCGACCGCTCCGACGCGCCCACCACCCTCGTCCTGGCCCTGCGCGCCGCTCCGCTGCCCGACGGACCAGGCGCGTCCGCCCCCGACACCGCCGGCGGTACGGACACGCTCGTCGCCGAGGGGGCGTCCCTCGCCGCCACCGTCACCGCCGCCGTGAGCGCCGCCGCCGACACCGGCGGAGGGCACCGCACCTACGTCGTGACCCGCGCCGCCGTGCGCACCGCGGACGGCGACCCGGTGTCCGCCACCGCGCACGGTCTGCTCCACGGGCTTGCACCGGTGCTCGGCCTCGAACTCCCCACTGCCTGGGGCGGCGTGGTGGACCTGCCCGCCGAACCGGACCGGGCCGACACCGCGGCGTTGATCGATTTCGTCACCACCAGGATGGGCGAGACCGGGAGCGAGGACGTCGCCGCGGTTCGCCGCGGACAGGTCCTCGTCCCCCGGCTGGCCGAGGCCGCCGGCGAACCGGTCCCCCTCACCGTCCGTCCGGACGCCACCTACGTCGTCACCGGCGGACTCGGCGCCGTGGGCCGGGAACTCGTGGCCGAGCTGGTGCGGCTCGGCGCACGCCATCTGCTGCTGATCGGCCGCCGCGAGGAGGACGAACTCGGCGCCGAAGCGGCCCGGTTCCTCGCCACCCTGCGCCAGGACACCGAGCACACGATCTACCGTGGCGGCGGCTGCGACACCCCCATCGCCCTGGCCCGGGCCTGCGAGGGGCTCGTCGGCATGCCGCCGGTGCGTGGCGTGCTGCACGCCGCGGGCACCGTCTCCTACACCCCTGCCACGCGCACCGGGCCCGAGGAGTTCGCACAGGCCCTCGGGGGGAAGGCGGCGGGCGCCTGGTGGCTCCACCTGGCCGCACGCGACTGGCCGCTGGACTTCTTCGTCCTTCTCTCCTCGGTCTCCGCGCTCTGGGGGACCCAGGACTGCGCGGCCTACTCCGCCGCCAACGGCGCCCTCGATCTGCTCGCCGCCCACCGCCGCTCGCTCGGACTGCCCGCCGTGAGCATCGCCTACGGCCCCTGGGCGCTCGGCGACGAGGGCATGGCCGACGCGGAACTGCGCCACCGGGCCGCCCGTATGGGCATCGGCACCCTCGACGCGGCCGCGGGCCGGGCGGCACTCGCCGTCCCGGCCGCCGGCGCCGACGGCCGTGCGGTGGCCTGCCCGCTCGACCTGGCACGACTGCGCCAGGTGATGAGTGGACTGCGCCCGCGGGGGCTGTTCGCCCCGGACACGACACACGCCGGCCCCGCCGGCCCCGGGGACGGCGTGCCGGACAGCGCCGGCGGCCGGTTCGCCGCGCTGGCCGCCGGGGAGCGCCCGGCGGCCGCCCGGACACTGGTCCGCGAGCTGCTCGCCGATCAGCTCGGCCACGCCGACGCCTCGGCCGTCCGGGACGACGTGGGCTTCTTCGACCTCGGTCTCGACTCGATCATGGCCGTGGACCTGACCGCACGGCTCTGCGCGGAGTTCGGCACGGTGGTCCAGGTGCCGGACGTCTTCGACCACCCGACCGTCACCGAACTCGCCGCCTTCCTGCTCGACGCGCCGGTCTCCGCCCCGCCCGTCCGGGACACCCGCCCCGCCGGGCCGCCTCCGGCGCCGGTGCGGGCCGTGTCCGTCACCCGCGTCGCACCCCGGACCGGGCCCGCCGCCCCGTCCGAACCGATCGCCATCGTCGGCATGGCGGGCCGCTTCCCCGGCGCCGCCTCGACCGAGGAGCTGTGGGAACTCCTCGTCGACGGCCGCGACGGCGTGACCCGGGTGCCCGCGGACCGCTGGGACCCCGCCGACCTGGCCCCCGGCACGCTCACCACCGACCAGGGCGGATTCCTCGGCGACATCGACCGCTTCGACGCCGGCTTCTTCTCCGTCCCGGCCCGCGAGGCCGAGAACCTCGACCCCCAGCAGCGTCTGCTCCTCGAATCCGCCTGGCACGCCATGGAGGACGGCGGTATCGACCCGCGGTCGCTGCGCAACTCCCGCACCGCGGTCTTCGTCGGCATCAGCTACGGCGACTACGCCCGGCTGCTCGCCGGGAACGGCCCCGACGACATCGACGCCTACTACAGCACCGGCACCGCCCTGAACGCCGCGGCCGGGCGCATCGCCTACACCCTCGGGCTCAACGGGCCGGCCGTGGCCGTGGACACCGCGTGCTCCTCGTCGTTGGTCGCGCTCCATCTCGCGGTCGGCTCGCTGCGCTCCGGCGAGAGTGACGCGGTGCTCGCCGGCGGCGTCAACATCATGCTGGACCCCGCCTCCTGGGCCGCCGTCAGCCAGGCGCACATGCTCTCGCCCGACGGGCGCTGCCGCACCTTCTCCGCCGACGCCAACGGCTTCGTCCGCTCGGAGGGCTGCGGCGTCGTGGTGCTCAAGCGGCTCTCCGACGCCCGGCGCGACGGCAACCAGGTGCTCGCCGTCATCCGCGGCACCGCCGTGAACCAGGACGGCGCGTCCTCCGGACTGACCGTCCCCAGCGGACGGGCGCAGGAGGCCATGCTCCGGGACGCGCTCGCGCAGGCCGGGGTCGACGGCAAAGAAGTGTCCTACCTGGAGGCGCACGGCACCGGCACCTCGCTCGGCGACCCGGTCGAGATCGCCGCCGCCTGGCGGGTGCTCGGTCCGGGGCGCGCGCCCGGCCGTCCGCTGCACCTCGGCTCCGTGAAGAGCAACATCGGCCACTGCGAGTCCGCCGCCGGCATGGCTGCCCTCTTCAAGACGGTGCTCGCCCTGCGCCACGACGTGATCCCCGCCAACCTGCACTTCAAGGAGCCCAATCCGCACGTCGACTGGGCGCAGATGAACGTGCGGGTGGTCGACACGGCCACCGCGTGGCGGCGCGGCGACGGCCCCCGCGTCGCCGGTGTCTCCGGCTTCGGCTTCACCGGAACCAACGCCCATCTCGTCGTCGCCGACGCCCCCGACGACGTGCCCGTCGTGGGCGCCGCGCCGACGGACGCTCCCGCCGGTGAGCCTCCCGCCCGTCCGGCCACCCGGCTGATCCCGCTCTCCGCGCCGGACCCCGACGGCCTCGACCGCCTCACCGCGGCCTGGGCGGCTCGCCTCGGCGACGCCACCGAGGAAGTGTTGGACGCCCTCGCGGCCCAGGCCGGCGCGGGCCGCGCGCACTTCCCGTACCGGCGGGCGCTGCTCGGCACCAGCGCCGAGCAGTTGGCCGAGCAACTCGGCACCCCCGCCGCCGCCACCCAGGGCCCGCCCCGGATCGCTTTCCTGTTCTCCGGACAGGGCAGCCAGTACTTCGGTATGGGACGCGAACTCTATGAGACGGAGCCGGTGTTCCGGGAGACGTTCGACACCTGTGAGCGGGTGCTGGAACCAGCGCTCGGCGCCCGTCTGAGCGACCTCCTGTACTACGGCGAGGACCGGGACGCGATCAACGAGACCCGTGTCACCCAGCCCGCGCTCGTGACGCTGGAGCTGTCCCTCACGGCGCTGTGGGAGTCCCGGGGCGTACGGCCCGCGGTCGTCATGGGCCACAGCGTCGGCGAGATCAGCGCCGCCGTCGCGGCCGGGGTGATGGACCTGCCCACCGGCCTGGAGCTGATCGCCCACCGCGCCCGGCTGATGCAGGACACCGAGCGCGGCGCGATGCTCGCCGTGGTCGCCACCGAGGAGGAGGTCACCGCGTGGGCGGCGGGCACCGGTCTGGACGTCGCCGCGGTCAACGGACCCCGGTCCGTCGTGCTCTCCGGCGCGGTGGACGCCGTCGAGGCGCTCGCCGCCCGGCTCAAGGACGAGGGTGTGCGGGCCCGCAGGCTCCCCGTCTCGCACGCCTTCCACTCACGGCTGCTGGAGCCCGCCCTCGGCGCGTTCGACGCCGCCCTCGCCCCGCTCGCCTTCCGGGAACCGGAACTGCCCATCGTCTCCAACGTGACCGGCCGGCTCGCCGGCCCCGGCGAGTTCCACGCCGCCTACTGGCGCCGTCACGCCCGTCTGCCCGTGCGCTTCCACGACGGGGCGCGCAGCCTCGCCGGACTCGGCGTCGACATCTGCCTGGAGATCGGGCCCGACCGCACCCTGGTCAACCTGGTCGCCGGCGCGGAACTCGACCACACGCCGGTCACCGCATCCTCGCTGCGCCGCGGCACCGGCGACACGGCGGCGCTGCTGGCCGCCACCCGGACCCTCTACCTGGGCGGCCAGGACGTCGACTGGGCGCGGACGTCGCCGCGCCGGGCCCCCGCGCGTGCCGCCGCGCCGCGCTACCCGTTCGCCCGGACACGGCACTGGACCGCGTCCGCCTCCGGCACACCCACCGCAGCACGGCGGCCCTCCGCACAGACCCCCGCCTGGGGCACCCCGCTGCGCTCGCCCGCCTTCGGCGGCCGCGTCTGGACCACCGAGCGGAGCACTGACTACCCCGCCCACCTCACCGACCACCGTCTCTTCGGCGTCGTCTCGGTTCCCGGAGCCTCCCAGACCGCGACCGTGCTGTCCGCGCTCGGCAACGGGGGGTCGCCGGTCGTCCTGGAGGATCTGCACTTCCCGCGTGCCCTGGTGCTGCGCGAAGGGGAGCGCTACGACCTCCAGGTCGTCGAGGAGACGGACGGGAACCGGGCGCGCGCCGTCGGGGTGCACAGTCTGCTCGACCCGGAGCGGGGACGCTGGCAGCAGCACCTGGCCGCCCGGATCGGGGACTCGTCCGCAGGGGCGGACGACCGCCGTGCCGCGCCGCCCGACCCGACGGCGTTCGCCGCCGGCGCCGACCGGCACCTCACCGGCGACGCCTTCTACGGCCACCTCCGGGCACTCGGCTACCACCTGGGGCCGTCCTTCCGCTGGATCTCGGAGGTCTGGATCCGCGGCCACGAGGCGCTCGTCCGCTTCGCCGAGCCCGCGGAGATGAACGAGTCCCCCGACGGCTACGAGATCCATCCCGGCCTGCTGGACTCCTGCCTCCAGAGCGCGGTGGCCTTCGCCGTCACCGGCGAGGACGTGTCCGAGGACGACGGCCTCGCCATCCCGTTCGCCGTCGCCCGGCTCTCGTTCCCGAGGAGGCCGGTCCCCGGCCAGGAACTGTGGGGTCACGTCCGTGCCGTCGTCGAGGACGGAACGGACGCCGGACTCCTCCAGGTCAAGGCGGCGGACCTGCACATGTTCGACGCCGCAGGCAGCACCGTGCTCGCCGTCGACGACTTCCGCTTCCGGCGCGCCCCACGCGCCGTCCTGGAACGCTCGCTGCGCGACGGCGCCCCGCACACCTACGAGATGCGATGGACCCCACAGCCGGCCGCGGCGCCGGAGGCGACCGACGCGCCCGCCCTGCGGATCGCACTGCTCGGCGGCGCGACCCCGGTCGGCCGTGCCCTGCACGCGGCGTTCACCGCACGGGGCCATCTCGTCGGCGACCCGGACGGCGCCGGCACGCCCGACCTGATCGTGGACGCGCGGTTCGGCGCCGAGCCCGGAGAGGACCGGGCCGCGGGGCCCGATGCCGCACGCGACGCCGCCCGCGAACTCGCCGCCACGCTCGGGGAGGTGGAGCGCACCGTTCCGTACGCGGTGCTCGCCGGCACAGGCGCCGGCGCCGCCCCGGTCCGCGAGACCCTGTGGGGCATGCTCGCCTCCCTGGAGGCCGAGCAGCACGACCGGCTGCTGCTGCGGGTCGGGCTGCGCCCCGACTGGGAGGCCGCGCCGCTCGCCGCCGCCGTCGCCGCCGCCGTCGCGGACGGCGTCCCGGAGCCCTGGCTCGCCGTCGGCGAAGACGGAGTGTCCGTCGCACGACTCCTCCCGCACGACGGTGACCCCGCCCGCCACGCGAGGGCGGGAGCCCGGCCGGGCACCCGCGGCGGGGCGGCGCTGATCACCGGAGGGCTCGGCGCCCTGGGACTGAGCAGCGCCGGATTCCTCGCCCGGTCCGGCATCACGGCCATCACGCTGATGAGCCGGTCCGCACCGGACGCCACCGCGCGGACGGTCGTCGACGAACTCACCGCTCAGGGGGTCGACGTGACGGTCCTCCGTGGTGACGTCACCGACCCCGCCGCATGCCGCGAGGCGGTGGCCACGGCCGGACGCCGGGTACCGCTGCGCACCGTGCTGCACCTGGCGGGCGTCAACGCCGACCGCACCTTCGAACGGCTCGACGAGGAGGCGTTCGCCACCGTGTTCGCGGCCAAGGCCCGGGGCGCGGCGAACCTGGTGGAGGCGCTCGACGGCCAGGACCTCGACGCCCTGGTCCTCTACTCCTCCGCGTCCGCCGTGCTCGGCTCGGCCGGCCAGACCAACTACGCGGCGGCCAACGGGTACCTGGACGGCCTCGCCGCGCTGCTGCGCGCCCGCGGGATCCCGGCCACCAGTGTGGCCTGGGGACCGTGGGCGCCCAAGGCCCGCGGCGGCATGGCGGCGTCCGCCGCAGCCGGACGGGCCATGGAACGCCGGGGGCTGCGCCCCCTCACCGACGAGGAGGCCGAGGAGACCCTGGCCACGGTCCTCGCCGGCGGCACCGGCAGCCGGCTCGTCTCCGTGGCCCTCGACCGTGACCGCTACGCGGAACAACTGGCCGGTCTGCCCGGTGGCGCCCTGGTGAGCCGGCTGGTGTCGCGGCCGGCCCGCGGCGCGGCCTCCCGGCCCACGCGGGGACGGCTGGCGCAGCGGCTCGCCGGCCTGGAACCGGAGGAGCGCGAGGAAGTGCTGCGCGAGGAGGTGCGGAAGCTGACCGGGGAGGTGCTCGGTGACCCGGGCGCCGTCGCCGACGACATCGGATTCACCGAGACCGGCCTGGACTCGATCATGGTGATCGATCTCCGGACGAGGCTGTCGGACGCGCTGGACGCCGACCTGCCCGCGACGGTGGCGCTCGACCACCCCACTGTCTCCCAACTGGTGGCCTACGTAACCGACTTGCTCTTCTCCGCGGAGGCGTCCGGCACCGGGACACCGCCCGAGGAGCCCGCCGGCCCGGCGCGGCCCGCCACACCTACGAGGCCTGCACAGGCCGGGCCTCGCAGCGCTCCGGAACCGGAACCGGAGCCGGCGGAACTGTCGTTCGACGAACTCGTCCAAGCCGTACAGGCAGATGTGGGGACAGAGATATGAGTGCGCAGAGCATGGAACCCGCGCAGATCCGTCAGCTGATGGAGGAACAGCTCCGGCACTCCCGGCGGCTCCGGGCCCGCATCCAGGAACTGGAGGACCGGCGGCACGCGCCCCTGGCCGTGGTCGGCATGAGCCTGCGGCTGCCGGGAGGTCTCGACACTCCCGATGCCTATTGGGACTTCCTCAAGGGCGAGGGCACCGCCGACTCCGAGATCCCCGAGGACCGGCCCGGACTGCGCGCCGTCTACGACCCGGTGCCCGGCCGCCCCGGCCGCTCCTACGTCGGACGCGCGGGCTTCCTCTCCGACATCGCCCACTTCGACGCGGAGTTCTTCGGCATCTCGCAGCGCGAGGCCAAGCTGCTCGACCCGCAGCAGCGGATGCTCCTGGAGACCGCCTGGGAAGCGCTGGAACGGGCCGGCCTCCCCGTCCGGCGCTCCGACCGTCTCGACGTCGGGGTCTTCCTCGGCATGATGGCCTCGGAGTACGGGGAGCGCCTCGAGGACCGCACGGACATGACGCGGATCGACCCCTACTACACGACCGGCGGAGGGCTCTGCTTCGGTGCCGGCCGCATCAGCCACGTGATGGGCTTCCGGGGGCCGGTGCTGAGCGTCGACACGGCCTGCTCCTCGTCGCTGAGCGCCCTGCACCTCGCCGTTCGCGCGCTACGCGGTGACGAGTGCCGCTACGCGCTCGTCTGTGGCTCCAACCTGCTGCTCTCCGCCAGCCTGATGGTGTCGCTCTGCCAGACCCGGGCCGTCTCGCCCGACGGCCGGTCCAAGTCCTTCCTCGCGACCGCCGACGGCTATGGCCGGGGTGAGGGCGTCGGCGTCCTGGTCCTGATGCGCCAGGAGGACGCCGAGGCGGAGGGACGGGAGGTGCTCGCGACCGTCCGCGGCACCGCCGTCAACCACGACGGAGCCGCCTCCGGCCTCACCGCCCCCAACGGCCCCGCGCAGCAGGAGGTGTTCAGGGCCGCCCTCGCCGACGCCCGGGTCACCCCCGGCGAGCTGGGTTACGTCGAGGCGCACGGCACCGGTACCGCGCTGGGCGATCCGATCGAGGTCGGCGCCCTGGACGCCGTCGTCGGCGAGGCCGTGCGTGAGCGCGGCGCACCGCTCCCCATCGGCAGCGTCAAGGCGCGCCTCGGACATCTGGAGGCGGCGTCGGGCATCGCCGCCGTCATCAAGACGGTGCTGATGCTCCGGCACCGCGAGATCCCGGCCGCCCTCCCCGATGACGGATCCGACCTCAATCCGCACATACCCTGGGACCGGCTTTCCGTCACCGTGCCACGCCGCAACCGCCCGTGGCCCGCGGGGACGCGGCTTGCCGGCGTCAATTCGTTCGGTATGAGCGGCACGAACGCGCACGTCGTGCTCGAGGGGCACGACATGCCCGCGCCGCCGGCGGCCGACGGGCGGACCGAACTGCTGACGCTCTCCGCCAAGGACCCGGTCGCCCTGGTCGAACTGGCGGGTGCCGTGCGTGCCTGTCTGAAGCAGACCGAGCCGGCCCAGCTTGCCTCCGTCTGCCACACCCTGCGCGCGGGACGGGCCGCTTTCGCGCACCGTGTCGCCGTCACCGGGACGACGGCGGAGGAACTCGCCGAGGCCGTCGGCGCTGCTGTCGACGGGCGGCCCGCTTCGCACGACGGCCGGGTCCCCGCCGCCCCGCGCGCGGCGGTGCTGCTGGTCTCCGGTGACGAGGACCGGCTCGCCGCCGGGCTCGACGCCCTCGCCGCGGCCTGTCCCGCTGCGGACGTTGGTGGCTCTGGTACGCCGGGCGAACGGCTGGCCGGGCTGTTCGGTGAGTTCGGCGTCCGTGTGCGCCACCGCCTCGATGCGGACCTCGGCGACACGGCCCGCCTGGAATGGGAGGCGGGCGGCGAGACCCGCACGGCGCCGCTGATGCGGGACGATGCAGACGAGGCCCCGGCGCTGCTGCTCGCCGCGCTCGGCCGGCTCTTCACGGACGGCGCTGACCTGCGACTCGACGCGCTCCGCGCCCCGGGTGCCCGGTTCACCGGCGATCTGCCGACCTACCCCTTCCAGCGCAAGCGCTTCTGGATCGAGGAGCCGCTCACGGGTGCGGGCGCCGCCACCGCCACCGCGGGCGGGGAGCGCAAGCGCACCGCACCCGACCCCGCCGACCGGGAGGCCGTCCGCGCCTATCTGCTCGCCGAACTCACCGAGGCGCTGCACGCGGAGGAGGAGCCGGACACGGCGCTCTCCTTCCTCGACTCCGGTGGCGACTCGTTCCTGTCGGTCCTGTTCATCACGAAGGTCGAGGAGAACTACCGGCTCCGGCTGACCGCGGAGGAACTGCCGCTGGACCTGCCGCTCGGGGAGCTCTTCGCCCGGCTCGCCGACGACATCGCGCAGACTGCGGCGAGCGGCGACGGACGGGAGCGCAACGCATGAGCAACTTCGTGCGGCCCCGGCGGCTCGACGACCCCGCCGTCCGGCTGGTGGCCTTCCACCACGCGGGCGGGTCCGCCGCCTCATGGTTCCCTTTGACCCGTCATGTGCCCGCCGACTGGGACGTGCTCCTGCTCGACCTCCCCGGCCGGGGCAAGCGCCACGCGGAGCCGGCCCTGGAGTCCATGGACGAGATCGTGGCGGTGGCGACGAAGGACGTCCTGCCCTGGGCCGGGGGACCGCCCCTGGCCCTCTTCGGCCACAGCCTTGGCGCGATCGTCGCGCACGAGACGGCACGGGCCCTGGAGGAGGCGGGGCTCGGTCCCCGCTGGGTGGGTGTCTCGGGACGGGGCGCGCCCGGTCACGAGGTGCTGACCAGGCTGCCCGACCCCGACAGCCCGGACGCTGAACTGATCGCGAGGCTGCGCGAGATGGGCGGGATGCCGCAGCAACTCGACTCGGTGCCGGACTTCCGCGACCGGTTCCTCCGACTCGTCCGCAGCGACCTGCGCGCCGTCGCGGGCTACCGGCCGGACGCCCACCGTATGCCGATGGCCGCCGCGGTCACGGTGTTCGCGGCGACGCACGACGCCTGGGCGCCGCAGGTGGCGATGGCGCCCTGGGCAGGCCAGACCCGGTCCCGTTTCACGGAGCGCGTCTATCCCGGGGGCCACTTCCACTTCCTCGGTGACGCGTTCGACGCCTTCGCGGGCGACCTGACCGAGGAGGTCAGGGCCGCGCTCCCGCCCCGCTCGCACACCCCGTACGACCTCGTCCACACGTCCACGTGACCGTAGGAGGCGGACATCATGACGCCGGAAGCCCATCAGCCCGACATCCGACCGCTCATGGCCGGGTTCCCCACCGGGGTATCGGTGATCACCTCCATCGCTCCGGACGGCGAGCCGTGGGGGATGACGTGCACCTCGCTGTGCAGCGTCGCACTGCAGCCGCCGACGCTGCTGGTGTGTCTGCGGCACGGCAGCCCGACGCTTCAGGCCGTGCAGGGCAGTGGGGCGTTCGCGGTGAACCTGCTGCACAGCCAGGCGCGCGCGACCGCCGAACTGTTCGCCTCGGGGGTCCGTGAACGGTTCGACAAGGTCGCCTGGCGGACCGTCGGTGACATCGGCGGGCCCCACCTTCATGAGGCGGCCCACACGGTGGCGGACTGCGCGGTGCACGAGATCCAGAAGGTGGGCGATCACGCCGTGGTGATGGGCAGCGTCGTCGCCATCACCCAGCTCCAGCTCCAGTTGCCGCTGATGTACGGGATGCGCCGTTACGGGTTCTGGACCGACGCGGACGAGGACCGGCACCTGGACTACGACTTCATGTCCTAAGGGCTCTCCCGTAATCCCTGGCGGGCGCGCGACGACAGCTACGGCACCTCGCCGCGTTGTCGGAACGTCCGCATACATCCAGTATGCGGACGTTCCTCCGCCTTGCGATGCTCCCACACTGCCTGAACGGCGTGGGAGGTGCCCCCAGCATCTGACGCCGCGCGCTGATCCACCAGGGATTACGGGACAGCCTTAACCTCGGGGCCGCACCGCAACCGGCGCCCGGACGGGGGAGCGCACCCCGGCCCGGGCGTCCTCGCGCGTGTCCGGATCCGTGGCGGAGCGCGTCGGCCGTGTACGCCGTGCCGCGCGGGCGCCGTCAGACGCTCCGGCGGACCGGCTCCCGGCCCGCCCAGGCGAGCGCGCCGGCCAGGCCGAGGAGGACCGTCACCATGACCCATCCAGCGGTGAAACCGCCGGTCGAGTCGACGAGCAGGCCGAAGCCGAGCGGTCCGGCGACGAACCCGGCGAAGAAGCCGAGGGACACCAGGGCGGAGGCGTGGCCGGTCCGCCCGAAGCCGCTGCCCTTGGTCACCGCGACCATGGTGACGGCGTTGGCCGCCGCCGCGGAACCCCCGAGCCCCACGGCGCCGACCCACACCAGCCAGGTCCCGGCCAGCGCGGCGGGCAGCAGCAGCGCCGACGCCACCGCGACGGCCGCCAGGACCAGCAGGGAGCGGGCGATGTCCATCCGGTCGCTGTACTTCGACCAGAGGAGTCTGCTCGCGATGCCGGAGACACCGATGGCGGCGATCAGGGCCCCCGCGCTGCGCTCGCCCAGCGACAGACGCTGGTGGGCGTAGAGCGGCAAGTAGGTGGTGAGTGCGGCCAGTGCGCAGCCGACGCAGAAGGAGACCGCCATCAGCCATCGGGTCGGCGTGTTCGGCGGCGACGGGAGGGACAGGCCAGGCCCGGCCGGGCGGGTACCGTCCGGCGGCAGCAGCAGGAGCGTCCCGGCCGCCGCGGCCAGCGCGAGCGGCACCACCACCGCCAGCGCCGTGCGCCACGACGTGGCGTCGGCGAGGGCCGGCAGCACCAGGCCTGCGGTGAACGCGGCGAGCGGGACACCCGACTGCTTCACCCCCACGGCCATCGCCCGCCGGGCAGGCGGCACATGAGCGGCTATCAGCTTGTTGGTCGAGGGATTGGCCAGCGACTGCGCCGCGCCCCCGAACACCAGCGCGGCGAGCAGGGTTTCGTAGCCGTGCGAGAGGGCCAGCGCCGTGAAGGCACAGGCGACGAGGGCCAGCAGCAGGGCCAGTGACCGGCGGCCACCGACGAGATCGGCGATGTGCCCCGCGTACAGCGACAGCAGCGACGCGGTACCGAAGGTCACTGCGGTGAGCAGTCCGAGACGGGACCCGCTGAGGTCCAGATCGGCGACGAGGAACGGCCCCAGCGCGCCGATGGCGTAGAGCACGACCATCGACAGACCCATCCCGCCCGTGACGAGAACGAGGAGACCCGAGGGGGGACGTGCGGTGCGCAGCGTCGTTTTTTCGCCGGGATCAGCCGTCACGCTTGTCACCTCTGCTCCGTCGATGTGAGTATATGGTGACTCTAGATTCCTACTATAGCAAGAGGAGTATGCCGCTCCGAAGAGACCGGACGCCAGACGTCAACGGGCTCGGCTGACGCGCCTGGGCCTACGACGGTCACCGTTGTCACCTGCTGCGCGGCGCCTGATCCCGCGCCACGGAGTCCTGCCGCGTCCAGACGTTATGCAGATCGCCTTCAGCCAGGGCGATGCAGACTGCTGGACGGCAAAAGCGGCCCTGGGCGTCGACGGGGGAGTGGCAGGAGTGGACAGCGGCAGTGACAGCGACAAACGGCCGAGGTTCTTCGTCGTCACGGTCGCCCGGCGCCCCGGTTTCCACACAGCGGTGGCCGCGGCCCTCTGGGGCCTGACGGCTCACCAGAAGACCGGACACGGCGCCCCGGCCGGCCGACGGCTCGTGACCGACGTCCCCGATCCCCTGCCCGCACCGCCCGACCACGCCACCTGGCACTCGGTCGTCGCCAGGGCCCGCAGGTTCCTGGACCGCGCCGTGCCCGACGCCGAGCTCCGCCATCTCACGGCCGACGGCTTTCCGGCCGCGGCCCACGCCCTCGGCGCGGCCACCGCGGCGGAACGCGACGGCGACGACATGCTCGCTCTCGTCCTCGTCGAGTCCGACGCCCTCACCGCGCCGGACGACCGGAGCGGACCGGACCCCCTCGCCGGGCCACCCGACGACGCCGCGCTCGCCGCCGGACTCACCGCGCTCGGCGACACGCTCGGCGACGGAAAGCACCGGGCACCCACCGGCGGCGCCGTCCTCGTCTACGACACGGCGCCGCCGGGCCGGACGCTGGTCGCGACCCCCTACCGCCGCCGTCGGCTCCCCGACCAGGACTGGGTGCTCGCCGCCGAGGTGGTCGTCGCCCTCACCGACCGGATCCAACTCGACCACTCGGCGGCCGCCCTGCGCGGCGCGGCGGCCCTGGGCCCGTCCCTGCTCGGCGCGGAGCTGGCTGCCTTCCTCGACGCCCGGGCCGGCAACCGCTGGGGCCTGCACTACTACACCGGCTCCGTGGTGTCCGGCCTCATCGGGGACCTGGAGGAGCACGCCAACCGCGCCGGCAACCCCGTGCTGCGCGGCCCCAGCGAACACAGCCTCGCCTGCGGCGCACTGGCCCGCTGGCAGCTCGACGAGGTGCCCTTCCTGATCGTGGTCACCAGCGGCATGGTCGACGAGTTCCGCGGCACCCTGGCCAACCTCCGGGAGGCCCGCGCCCGCGGATTCGTGGTCTGCGCCGACTCGGCCCCCAACGCCTGGTTCCCCTTCCAGGGCACCGTGCACGCCGGCGAGGACTCCCGGGCGGTGCTGCGCGCCCGGGGGATCCCCTGCCACTATCTCGACGACCCCGCCCGCCTGGACGACCGACTGCGCGAGGCGTACGCCTCCTACGAGGAGGACCGCGGGCCGGTCGTCCTGCTCGCCACGCCCGAGGTGCTGCGGACAACCGCAGCCACGGAGGGCCGCCGCCAGGCGCCGCCCCCGCGGCCCCGGCCCGCCCTCGCCGTCCGCGAGGACGCCCTCGCTCCCGTGCTGGAGCTCGTCGATCGCGGCCCCGACCGCCTGCTGTGGCAGTGTGGGCGGCTCGACGCCGAGGAGGCGTCGCTCGTCCACGACATCGCCGCCCGCGCGGGCGTCGCCCTGGCCGACTCGCTCACCCGCCCCGGCACCGTCGCCCGCTACCGGGACGGCCGCCCCGTGCCGTACTACCTGGGCACACTCGGGCTGTACGGCTTCTCGGACCGTGTCCACGCCTTCCTGCACCGCGACGGCCGCCTGCGTCCCCGCGACGAGCAGTGCCTCCTCTTCCTCAAGAGCCGCATCCCCGAGGCCGCCACGCCCTTCTCCCGGCGCGCCCTCGACCGTTCGCTGCGCATCGTGCAGGTCACCCGCGAACCCGGGCACCTGGCGCCCTTCGCCGACCACCCCCTGGTCTGCGACGCAGCCGGTTTCCTACGGGCCGTCCGCGAACGGCTGGACGTCCCCGGCGACCTGCTGGACCGGCGCAGGCGGGCGATCGCCGAGACCTGCGACAGCGCCTCCGACGTCCTGCACACCCTGCCGGTGCGGCCGATGAGCGCCAACTACTTCTTCGCCCGCCTCGCCGACGTGCTCGACACGTTGATCAGCCGCCACGAATACACCTGGACCGGCGTCTTCGACGTCGGCCGCGGCGGGCTGTCAGCCGTGCGCAACCTGCCCCGCACCGGCCCCGGTTTCTCCGGCTGGTACGGCAGGGCACTCATGGGTGACGCCCTCCAGGCGCTGCCCGCGATCGCCCTCACCCGGGACGACAATGTGCTCGCCTTCGTCGGGGACGGGGCCGCCGCGCTCGTGCCGGACATCGTGCCCACCCTGGTGCAGGAAGTGACCGTCAACGGCCACCGCCTCGCCGGAAACCTCAGCGTCTTCATCCTGGTCGACGGCGGCCACTCGGTGATCCGCAGCTACCGTGAGGGCCGCCGGGCCGGACCTGCCGGGCGCCAGACCCAGGTGCTGCATCTGCTGGACGAGGAAAGGGACGACCACTACGGCGGCCTCACCGTCTCCCGGCGTCGCCTAGACGACATCGACCACGACGACCTCGTCGCCCGTCTGCGCAGACCCGGGACCATCGGCCTGTACACGGTGCCGCTGGAGCACAACGACGAGGGAGACGGCCTGAGCCTGCTCTCCTCCCTCGGCTGGCAGCGCGACCGGCTCCCCGAACGGGCCTTCGCCATGGCCCGCCGGGGAACGGCGCCGGCACCCGGTCGCCCCGCCCGCTGACCCCGCCGCCGACCGGCCCCTACGGCAGCCGTGGCGTCCGCCGCCGCGCCGCCCGCCCGTGGACCGGCAGCCCGCACGTCCTCCCACGAAGGAGAGCCCGGTGAAGTTCGGCTTCCTGGCCCACGCAGTCAGCCCGGCCCACCGCAACCAGGTGCGCGGACTTGACCTGCTGGGCCGTCTCCTGGACGACCACCGGGGCACCAGGCGCGCGTCCGGCGGTCGACTGCACGTCCCGCTGCCGCTGCTCACCTCGGTCACCTCGCCGACCGGCGACCGGTGCGACGGCGAGGTCCGCATCCTCGCCCTCACCGCGGACCAGATCCTCCGTCGCCCCACCGCGGCCCGGGAGATGGTCGCCTGTGAGGTCCGAGCGCTGCACGACGCGGGAGCGGAGATCGTCGGCCTCGGCGGCGGCACCTCGATCGTCGGCGACCGCGGCCTGTGGACCGCCGCTCAGGTCGGCGTCCCCGTCACCAGCGGCAACTCGCTCACCGCGTACGCCGCGTACGAGGCGCTGCACCGCTGCGTCAGGCTGATCGGCCCGGCCGCCGCCGACGCGCCCGTGGTGATCGTCGGCTACCCCGGCTCGATCGCCCTGGCCGTCGCCCGGCTCCTGCTCGCCGACGGGTTCCGCCTGGAACTGGTCGTCCGCCGGGGCCGGGCGCCCGAGGGCCTGCTGCGCCCACTCGGCCCGGTGGAGCGCGGACAGGTCACCCTGACGGACGACCTCACGGGATGCCTGACCGCGCCGCGGCTCTGTGTGGCCGCCACCTCGTCCGGCGGCGTCATCGACACCGGCCTGCTGCACCCCGGTTCGGTCGTCGTGGACGTCGCCCTCCCCCGCGACGCGCCCGCGCCGCCCGCCCGCCGGGACGTGCTGGTGGTGGACGGCGGCCTGGTCAGCGCCGACGACGCGGTGCGCGTCGGGGAGGGCGGCCTGCTCGCCCCGACTCAGCAGCTCAACGGCTGCCTCGTGGAGACTCTGGTCCTCGCCCTGGAGGGCATGGCCGAGAACTGGTCACTCGGCCGGGAGATCGATGTGGACGGGGTGCGCCGCATCGGGCGGCTCGCCGAGCGCCACGGGTTCCGCCCCACGCCGCTCGCCTCCTTCGGACGGCCCCTGGCCGACGACGACATCGCCCGGCTCGGCGTCCACCACACACCGGTGGCCGTGCCCGGCGCCCGGCAGCAGCCCCGGCCGCCCGCCGCGTACGCCGAGGACGTCACCGCTGCCGGCCGTCGCCGCTTCCGGGAGCACATCAACCCACCCCTGGCACGCCTGTTCGCCGCGCAGGGGATGGACCGGGTCTTCACCCGGGCGGAGGGCTGCGTGCTCACCACCGCCGACGGCACCGACTACCTGGACTTCGTCGCCGGTTACGGCGCGGTGAGCCTCGGACACAACCACCCGCAGGTGGTCGGTGCGCTGCGCTCCTTCCTGGACCTGGGCGCCCCCACCTTCAACCAGTACGTCTCCGTGCCGGTGCAGACCGGCGAGTTGGCCGAGCGGCTCAGCGCTCTAGCCCCCGGCGGGCTGGAACGGGTCTTCTTCAGCAACTCCGGTGCCGAGGCGGTGGAGGCGGCCCTCAAGGTCGCCCGCGCGGGCACCGGGCGCACCCGCCTGGTGCACGCGGACAACAGCTACCACGGCAAGACCATGGGGTCCCTGTCCGTCACCGGCCGCCGGGCTCACGGCGAGGCGTTCGCCCCGCTGGTGAGCGACGTGGTCGGCGTGCCGTACGGCGACCTCGACGCCCTCGCCCGGGCCGTCGAGGGCGCTGCCGCGTTCGTCGTGGAGCCCGTCCAGGGCGAGGGCGGCGTCGTTCTGCCGCCGCCCGGCTACCTCCGCGAGGCGCAGCGTCTGTGCCGCCGTGCCGGGGCCGCCTTCGTCCTGGACGAGATCCAGACCGGGCTGGGCCGCACCGGGGCCATGTTCGCGGCCGAGCACGACGGCCTGGAACCGGACGTGATCTGCCTCGCCAAGTCGCTCTCCGGCGGCCTGGTACCGGTGGGCGCCACGCTGGTGCGCGCCGATCTCTGGGACGCCGCGTACGGCAGCACCGACCGCGCCATGCTCCATTCCTCCACCTTCGGCGGCGGCAACCTCGCCGCCGCGGTGGCTCTCGCCGCGCTCGACGTCGTGGAGGAACAACAGCTACCCGAGCGGGCCCGAACGACCGGCGCGCGGCTCCGCGAGCGGCTGCGCACGGCGTGCGCACCCTTCGGATTCGTCCGGGAGGTGCGCGGCGTCGGCCTGATGAACGCCATCGAGTTCGACGGGGACTTCTCCGGAGCGGCTTCGGCCATGGCTGACGAACTCCTCACCCGGCTCCCCGGTGACCTGCACCGTCTCGTCGACTGGCTGCCCGACGACGTACGTTCCGCTGTCCGCCGGGCCGGCGCGGCCCTGGAGTCCTCGCTCGGGGACATGCTGTGCCTGCGCTTCGCCGCCGATCTCGCCCGTGACCACCGGATGCTCACCTTCGTCACGGCCAACAGCAACCGGGTGCTCCGCATCCAGCCGCCGCTCATCCTGACCACCGGTCAGGCCGACGCCTTCGCCGCGGCGGTGGCCGAGGTCTGCGCCGGACTTGCCCTGCACGCGGACGCCTTCGGGGTGCCGATCGCGTCGCGCCCCACCGCCGACGCTCTCACCGACGCCTCCAGCACCGCCGGCTACCGCACCTCCCCCTCCCACACCGCTGAAAAAGGATGACCGCCATGACCATAGGAACCACCGCCGCCGACGCCGTCCGCCACCGCGTCAGCGCCCTGCTGGAACAGAAGCTCGGCCTCCTCCCGGAGGAGATCATCCCGCAGGCCCGCTTCAAGGAGGACCTCGGCCTCGACTCGCTCGACATGGTCGAACTGCTGACGATCATGGAGGCGGAGAGCGGCCGGCCCGTCGACGACGCCGCCGCGCCCGGTCTCACCACCATCGACGACGTGGTCGGCTACCTCGTCGCCCACGGGAGTGGAACGGACCGATGAGCGGCCGGCGGGTGGTCGTCACCGGGGTCGGTCCCGTCACCCCCGTCGGCGTCGGCCGTCATGACTTCTGGCAGGCCCAGCTCAAAGGGGTGAGCGGGATCCGCGCGATCACCCGCTTCGACGCCTCCGGCCTCCCTGTCCGCATCGCCGGTGAGGTCGATCTGCCCGCGGAACTGGCCCCCGGCCGCCGCGAGGAACTGGCGACCGACCGTTCCACCCACCTCGCCCTCGCCGCCGCCCGTCTGGCACTCGACGACGCGGGCCTTGACCTCGCCACCGTCGACCGGGACCGGGTGGGGGTGGTCGTCGGCAGCGGCGCCGGGGGAGCGGGCAGCTGGGAGCGCAACGCACGCCTCCTGGAGACCGACGGCCCCCGGCGGATCGGCGCGCGCTCCGTCGTCATGTCGATGGCCAACGCACCCGCGGCGAACATCGCCATCGCCCACGGCATCACCGGTCCCAGCACCTGCACGGTCACGGCCTGTGCCTCGGGCGCGGAGGCGCTCGTCGCCGCCTGCCAGATGATCGTCTCCGGCGAGGCCGACGTGGTGCTCGCCGGCGGCGCCGAGGCACCCGTCACCAGCCTGATCGTCGGGGGCTTCGCCCGGGCCGGCGCGCTTTCGGTCCGCAACGACGAACCCGAGCGCGCCGTGCGGCCGTTCGGTGCGGACCGGGACGGCTTCGTACTGGGCGAGGCCGCCGCCGTGCTCGTTCTGGAGTCGGAGGCGAACGCCCGCACCCGGGGCGCGGAGGTCCTCGCGGTGCTCGCCGGTTACGGACGGTCCTCCGACGCCCACCACGTGGCCGGCCCGCACCCTGAGGGCGCCGGCGCTGCCAGGGCCCTGCGCCTCGCGCTCCGCTCGGCCGGCTGGTCCGCCTCGGACGTCTCGTACGTCAACGCCCACGGAACCGGCACCCGTTACAACGACGCGGCCGAGGCCAAGGCACTGCGTGCGGCACTGGGCCCCGCGGCGGACGGTGTCCCCGTGTCAGCGACCAAGTCGACGACCGGTCACTCGCTGGGCGCGGCCGGCGCCGTCGAGGCCGTGGCGAGCGTCCTGGCCCTGCGGCACGGCGTCATCCCCCCGACGCTGAACACCGACACCCCTGACCCGGCCATCGGTCTTGACGTGGTGGGCCCGGAGCCGCGCCCCGCGGAGCTCACCGCGGTGCTCTCCGACTCCTTCGCGTTCGGCGGCCACAACGTGGTGCTGGCCTTCGGTACCTGACCCGGCGACCCCGTGCGACCTGCGGTGACGGGCACGCACGGAGGGGCGCGGGTCTCGCGGACAGCCGACCGCTGTCCGCGAGACCTGATCGTCCTTGCCGACTTCGACCCTGGGCGAGGGCGTCCTTCACAGGCCCGCGCACACGGCACTTCGTACGGACGACGTGCCGTGCGGTGCCGTGCAGCTCCAGCACCTCAAACGAGGCGCTGAGTAGTCATCCCCGGCGCTCATCCCCGGCGCTCAGTCGGCCAAGAAGCTCGGGCAGTGCGGTGCCGATGGGCTCACGTACGATCTCGTCCGCCCGGTCGTCGTACGGGGTGGGCTCGGCGTTGACGATGATCAGCCGTGCCCCGTGGTCCGCGGCGATGCCCGCGAGCCCGGCGGCGGGCTGCACCTTGAGGCTGCTGCCGACCGCGATGAACACCGTACAGGCCTTGGAGATGGCAACGGCCTCGCTCAGCACCACCGGGTCGAGCCGCTCGCCGAACATCACAGTCGCCGACTTGAGGATCCCGCCGCACTCCAGGCACGGCGGATCCTCCTCGCCGGCGTCGACCCGGGCGAGAGCGTCCTCCATGGGCCCGCGCACATGACATTCCGTACAGACGATGCTCCGTGCGGTGCCGTGCAGCTCCAGCACCTTGCGGGCGGGCATCCCGGCGAGCTGGTGCAGCCCGTCCACGTTCTGAGTGATCACCCGCACGGGCACACCGGACCGCTCCAGCTCGGCCACGGCCCGATGCGCGGCGTTCGGCTCCGCTTTCAGCGTCCGGTTCCCGCGCCGCATCTGCCAGGAACGCCGCCGAATCTCCGGATCACCCATGTAGTACTCGAACGTCACGAGCTTCTCGGCCTCGGGATCCCGCCGCCACAGCCCGTTAGGACCGCGATAATCCGGGATCCCGGAATCAGTGGAGATACCCGCCCCACTGAGGATGGCTACGAGTGGCCTGTTCATAGGCCGAGCGTAGGGCGCCTGACTGCTCGGAGCGAACGGGTATCGAGGCGGAGCCTTCGCCGCGCGGGCAGTCGCTGCTTCATGGAGGGAAGCGTCGACCAGGTTGAGGGTTTGGGTGATGCCATTGACGTTGGCGGCAGTTGTGATGACCCGGAGCGGGTTGCCGCGCCCGTGGCAGATCAAGTGGTGTTTGCTGCCTGTCTTCCGCCGGTCGACCGGCGACGGACCGGTTGCGGCACCCCCTTCAAGCTGACTCGAACGCTGGACGCCCCCGCAGCGAAGGTGTGGCAGGCGTGGACCACCCCCGAGCAGTATGCCCAGTGGGCTTACGCCGCTGCCGGCTCCGTCGAGACGGACGTACGGCGGGGTGGAGTGTGGAAGGCCACGATGGTCACGCCCGAGGGCGGACCGAGTTGCAGCGAACGGTGCGGCAGGGGACGCAAGTTCAGGTCGCGTTCGGGGTCCCACTGGACACGGGCCGGTGCGCGCTTGAGTTCACGCAATCGTCGGCGGCGCGCTTGTTCCGCCGGATGATGTAGTGGCAGATCATGCATGGCTGTGGCGACCGGACGGGGCACGACGGCGAGGGCGTGCTCCGGTTAGGGGCGCAGCGGCGCGGCTGCCTCGACGTGCGCAAGGCTTGGAGAGCAAGGGGAGTGCAGGTGGCGGACGCTGTGGTGGATGACATCCGGAGAGCGCAGTCGGCGCAGCGGGTGCTCATCGCCGCGGACAAGTTCAAGGGGTCGCTGACGGCGGTAGAGGTCGCGGAGCGGGTGACGACGGGGCTGCGCAGAGTCGTGCCCGGCCTGGAGG
Source organism: Streptomyces sp. NPDC001020 (assembly GCF_053599115.1). Lineage (NCBI taxonomy): Bacteria > Bacillati > Actinomycetota > Actinomycetes > Kitasatosporales > Streptomycetaceae > Streptomyces > Streptomyces sp. NPDC001020. The sequence goes on from NZ_JBSFLQ010000049.1 coordinate 37,014, forward strand.
TCGAGGCGCTGCCCGTGGCGGACGGCGGCGACGGGACGGTGGACGCGGCGGTCGTGGCCGGGTTCGAACGACGTGAGGTACGGGTCGCGGGCCCTCTCGGCCGGGAGGTGACGGCGGCGTTCGCGCTGCGTGGCGACACCGCGGTCGTGGAGATGGCGGAGGCGAGCGGACTGCAGCGGCTGCCGGCCGGCGTCTTCGCGCCGCTGACCGCCTCCACGTACGGCTCCGGGGAACTGCTGCTGGCCGCGCTGGACGCCGGGGTACGGACCATCGTGTTCGGGGCCGGCGGGAGTGCGACCACGGACGGGGGTGCCGGGATGCTGTCCGCGTTGGGGGCCCGGTTCCTGGGTGCGGAAGGGGAACCGGTGAGGCCGGGTGGCGGAGGGCTGGCGGCGCTCGCCCGTGCCGATCTGTCGGATCTGGACCCGCGGCTGTCCTCGGTCGACCTGGTGCTCGCGAGCGATGTGAACAACCCGCTGACCGGGCCCACGGGCGCGCCCGCCGTGTACGGACCGCAGAAGGGTGCCTCGCCGGCCGAGGTGAAGACGCTGGACGCGGCGCTCGCACACTACGTGAAGGTGCTGGAGGAGGCCGTCGGGCCCAGGGCGGCGGAGTACGCCGTGTCGCCGGGCGCGGGCGCCGCGGGCGGCCTCGGGTACGGGGCACTGCTGGTGGGCGCCCGCTTCCGGCCGGGCATCGAGGTCATGCTGGACGCGCTGGGCTTCGCGTCGGCACTGGAGCGGGCCTCGCTGGTGATCACGGGCGAGGGAGCGCTGGATGAGCAGACGCTGCACGGCAAGGCGCCGGTGGGGGTCGCGGCGGCCGCGCGGGCGGCGGGCAAGAAGGTCGTGGCGGTGTGCGGCCGGCTGGCGCTGACACCGCGGGCGCTGGCCCGGGCAGGTATCCGTCAGGCCTACCCGCTGACCGAGGTCGAACCGGACGTGGCGACGTGCATCGCGGAGGCGGGGCCGCTCCTGGAGCAGGTGGCGGAACGGATCGCCCGGGACCACCTGGGCTGAGGCCGGGATGCCTCGCGCCTCCCGAGTCCGGGCACCGAAAAAGCGAAGGGCCCCGAACCCAACCAGGTTCGGGGCCCTCGGTAAGCGCGGGGTTATGGCAGCTGTGCGGTCCGTGCCTCGCGGCGGTTGTCGCGGAAGTTGTTCACGCGGCGAGCCGTCGCGAACAGCGGGATCACCGCGCCCATGACCAGCTGCAGGGCGCAGCCCGTCTGCAGGAGGAGCGTGCCGCTCGGCGCCTCGAAGGCCCAGGCCGCCAGCAGCCCCATGCTCAGGACGATCCAGGAGAGCATCGCCACCGCGAGACGACCCCGCGGCTTCGGGTACTCCACCCGGCTCACCATCAGCCACGCCGTGCCCAGGATCGCCAGCAGCGTGGCGAAGAACGGCAGCTCCAGCAGGACGATCGAGACCACGGTGAGCGCGCCGAACGGTGAGGGCATGCCCTGGAACACGCCGTCCTTCATCGTCACGCACGAGAAGCGGGCGAGTCTCAGGACCACGGCCAGCAGCACCACGATCGCTCCGACCGCGGCCACTCTCTGGTGTGCGTCGTCCGCCACCATGCCGTAGACCAGCACGAAGTACGCCGGCGCCAGACCGAAGCTGATCAGGTCCGAGAGGTTGTCCAGCTCCGCGCCCATGGGCGAGCTACGCAGCTTGCGGGCGACCAGACCGTCGAAGAGGTCGAAGATCGCCGCGCAGAGCATGAGGATCACGGCCGTGGCGGCGGAGTGCCGGGCCATGCCCGCCGACTCGTTGCCGCCTGTCAGGTGCGGGATCAGGATGCCGGTGGTGGTGAAGTACACCGCCATGAATCCGCACGTGGCGTTGCCCAGGGTGAGGGTGTCCGCTATTGAGAGGCGGAGTGAGAGGGGCATCTCCTCCTCGTCGTCCCCCCCGTCCGCCTCCGGCACCCAGCCGGTCTTGGTGTCACGATCAATCACGGTCAAGGCGAGTCACCCCAGCCACGGTCTTCTGGCCGACCTCGACCCCGACCTCGACGCCCTCGGGCAGGTAGAGGTCGACGCGCGAGCCGAAGCGGATCAGACCGATACGGTCACCCTGCTCGACCTTGGTGCCCTGGGGCACGTACGGGACGATGCGGCGGGCCACAGCGCCGGCGATCTGGATCATTTCGATGTCGCCCAGTTCGGTTTCGAAATGCCAGACTACGCGCTCGTTGTTCTCGCTCTCCTTGTTGAACGCCGGAACGAACCCACCCGGGATGTGCTCGACCGACGTCACCGTGCCGGAGAGCGGCGCGCGGTTGACATGAACATTGAGCGGGCTCATGAAGATCGCGACGCGGGTGCGCCCGTCCTTCCACGGCATGATGCTCTGCACCACACCGTCGGCGGGAGAGATGACGCGGCCCTGGGTGATCTCGCGCTCGGGGTCGCGGAAGAACCACAGCATGCCCGCCGCGAGTGCGGTGGCGGGCACGGCCACGGCCTTGGCGACGCCGGAGCGGCGCGCCCGGGCCAGGCTGAGCGCTGCGGTGGCAACGGTCGGGAGAAGCCACGGCGATGCTCCGCGCGCGAGGCGTACGCTAACAAGGCTGTCGCGTGGTGCAGAGGTTTTGCTGTGGGGCATGGATGACCTTCGTAGCGGATGATGCCGCGCTTCAACGGGGGACGGCGGCTTTCCGGCGATCGTACCGGTCGCCGACCACAACTGGGCAAGCCAGGAAGCCGAGTCGGCGGCTGAAGAGTGTTGACGGGGTGTGATCTTCTTCGCGAAGAAAACACCCCAAATCGGTATATCTAACCCTGGATTCGATACTCTTCGAGCAGTCGACGGCCGATGATCATTTTCTGGATTTCGGCGGTACCTTCACCGATCAGCAGCATCGGGGCTTCACGGTAGAGGCGCTCGATCTCGTACTCCTTCGAGAAGCCGTAGCCGCCGTGGATCCGGAAGGCATCCTCCACGACCTCCTTGCAGTACTCGGAGGCGAGGTACTTCGCCATGCCTGCTTCGAGGTCGTTTCGTTCACCGGAGTCCTTTTTGCGTGCCGCATTCACCATCATGGCATGGGCCGCCTCCACCTTGGTGGCCATCTCCGCCAGCTTGAACTGGATGGCCTGGTGCTGGGCGATCGGCCGGCCGAAGGTGTGCCGCTGCTGGGCGTAGGAGACGCCCAGCTCGAAGGCGCGCTGAGCGACGCCGCAGCCGCGCGCCGCGACGTTCACCCGGCCGACCTCGACGCCGTCCATCATGTGGTAAAAGCCACGCCCGGTGACCCCGCCCAGCACACGGTCGGCCGGAACGCGCAGCTCGTTCATGATGAGCTCGGTGGTGTCGACACCCTTGTAACCCATCTTGTCGATCTTCCCCGGGATGGTGAGACCGGGGCGGACCTCTCCGAAGCCGGGCTCCTTCTCGACCAGGAAGGTCGTCATCGACTTGTGGGGCGCCGTGCCCTCGGGGTGTCCTTCGTCACTCCGGACGAGGACGGCGACCAGGGACGACGTGCCGCCGTTGGTGAGCCACATCTTCTGGCCGGTCAGCACGTACTCGTCGCCGTCCTTGACCGCCTTCGAGGTGATCGCCGAGACGTCGGAGCCCAGCGCCGGCTCCGACATCGAGAAGGCGCCGCGGGTCTCACCCAGCGCCATCTTCGGCAGGAAGTGGTCCTTCTGCTCCTGCGTGCCGTGCTGCTTGAGCATGTACGCCACGATGAAGTGTGTGTTGATGATGCCGGAGACCGACATCCAGCCGCGGGCGATCTCCTCCACGCACAGCGCGTAGGTGAGCAGCGACTCGCCCAGACCCCCGTACTCCTCGGGGATCATCAGACCGAAGAGGCCCAGTTCCTTGAGACCGTCGACGATCTGCTGCGGGTACTCGTCGCGGTGCTCCAGCTCCGTCGCGACCGGGATGATCTCCTTGTCCACGAAGTCGCGGACAGTGGAGACGATCTCCTGCTGGACATCTGTCAGACCGGAGGTCTGGGCGAGACGGCTCATCACTTCTCCTGGGAGTTCAGCTCGGAACCGGGGGTGCCGCCCCGCAGGGGCGTCGCTTGAGGGTGGTGGTGGGAGACGGGCGGGCGGCCGGGCTGCTCGCCGCCGCGCTCCTTGATGTACGTCTCGGTGGGGACCATCACCTTGCGACGGAACACGCACACCAGCGTGCCGTCCTGCTTGTAGCCCTTGGTCTCGACATGGACGATGCCGCGGTCGTTCTTCGACTTCGACGGCCATTTGTCGAGCACGGTCGTCTCGCCGTAGATCGTGTCACCGTGGAAGGTCGGCGCCACGTGCTTGAGCGACTCGATCTCCAGGTTGGCGATCGCCTTGCCCGACACGTCGGGTACGGACATGCCGAGCAGGAGGGAGTAGATGTAGTTGCCCACGACGACGTTCTTGCCGAAGTCCGTCGTCTTCTCCGCATAGTTGGAATCCATGTGGAGCGGGTGGTGGTTCATGGTGAGCAGACAGAACAGGTGGTCGTCGTACTCCGTGACCGTCTTGCCCGGCCAGTGCTTGTAGGTCGCTCCGACCTCGAACTCCTCGTAGGTGCGTCCGAACTGCATGGTCCTCACGCCTCCGGGATCTCGAACGTGCTGGTGCGTCGCATACCGGCGGCGCGGCCCTTGCCCGCGATGACCAGCGCCATCTTGCGGCTCGCCTCGTCGATCATCTCGTCGCCCAGCATCGCCGAGCCCTTCTTGCCGCCCGCCTCGGACGTGCAGTACTCGTACGCGTCCAGGATCAGCTCGGCGTGGTCGTAGTCCTCCTGGGACGGCGAGAAGATCTCGTTGGAGGCCTCGACCTGGCCCGGGTGCAGCACCCACTTGCCGTCGAAGCCGAGCGCGGCGGCGCGCTTCGCGACCTCGCGGTAGCCGTCGACGTTGCGGATCTGCAGGTAGGGGCCGTCGATCGCCTGGAGGTCGTTGGCGCGGGCGGCCATCAGGATCTTCATCAGGATGTAGTGGTAGGCGTCCGCCGGGTAGCCGGGCGGCTGCTCGCCCACGACCAGCGACTTCATGTTGATCGACGCCATGAAGTCGGCCGGGCCGAAGATGATCGTCTCCAGGCGCGGTGAGGCCTCGGCGATCGCGTTGACGTTGTTGAGGCCCTGAGCGTTCTCGATCTGCGCCTCGATACCGATGCGGCCCACCTCGAGGCCCATCGTCTTCTCGATCTGCGTGAGCAGCAGATCGAGAGCGACGACCTGCTCGGCGTTCTGCACCTTCGGCAGCATGATGCAGTCGAGGTTCTGGCCCGCCCCCTCGACCACCGTCACGACATCGCGGTACGTCCACTCGGTCGTCCAGTCGTTGACGCGCACGACCCGCGTCTTGCCCGTCCAGTCACCCTCGTTGAGGAACTTGACGATGGTGTGCCGCGCCTCGGGCTTGGCCAGCGGCGCGCACGCGTCCTCCAGGTCCAGGAAGACCTGGTCGGCCGGGAGGCCCTGTGCCTTCTCCAGGAAGCGGGGGTTGCTTCCGGGCACCGCGAGGCAGGAGCGGCGCGGGCGCAGACGGTTGACCGGCGTTGTCATGCGGGGACCTCCAGGGGGTCGAGCTTGTTCGCTTTGCGGATCTCGTCGACGATACGGCCGATGATTCCGGTGATGTCGAAGTCCTTCGGAGTGAAGACCGCGGCCACTCCCACGGCCCTGAGCTGTTCGGCGTCGCCGTTCGGGATGATCCCACCCGCGATCACCGGGATGTCGGCCGCACCGGCCTCACGCAGCCGCTCCAGCACGTCCGGCACGAGCTGCGCGTGCGAGCCGGAGAGGATGGACAGGCCGACGGCGTGCACGTCCTCGGCGAGGGCGGCGTCCACGATCTGCTCCGGCGTCAGCCGGATGCCCTGGTAGACCACCTCGAACCCGGCGTCTCGGGCCCGCACGGCGATCTGCTCGGCGCCGTTGGAGTGGCCGTCCAGACCCGGCTTGCCCACGAGGAAGCGGAGCTTGCCGACGCCCAGGTCGCGAGCGGTGGCGTCCGCCTTACGGCGGACCTCCGCGAGGGCCGTGCCCTGCTCGGCCGTCACCGCGACCGGCGCGGACGAAACCCCCGTCGGCGCACGGAACTCGCCGAAGACCTCTCTGAGGGCCCCGGCCCACTCACCGGTCGTGACACCCGCGCGGGCGCACTCCAGGGTGGCCTCCATCAGGTTGTCGGTGCCCTTGGCGGCCTCCTTCAGGCGTTCCAGCGCCTTGCACGGGCGCGGGTGGTTGAAGGGCGGCTGGTAGCGGGTGTCGCGCCAGCCTCGGAGCGAGGCGACGACCCGTGCCTCGACCGCCGGGTCGACCGTCTGGATGGCGGTGTCCAGGTCGGCCGTGAGCGGGTTCGGCTCGGTCGTCTCGAAGATGTTGACGCCGACGATCTTCTCCTGGCCGGACTCGATACGGGCCCGGCGCGCCGCGTGCGAGGCGACGAGCTGCGACTTGAGATAGCCCGACTCGACGGCGGCCATCGCGCCGCCCATCTCCTGGATCCGGTCGATCTCGGCGAGCGACTCCTCGACGAGAGCGGAGACCTTCGCCTCGATGACGTGCGAGCCGTCGAATATGTCCTCGTACTCCAGCAGGTCGCTCTCGTGTGCGAGCACCTGCTGGATGCGCAGCGACCACTGCTGGTCCCAGGGCCGGGGCAGACCCAGCGCCTCGTTCCACGCCGGGAGTTGAACCGCACGCGCGCGTGCGTCCTTCGACAGGGTCACGGCCAGCATCTCCAGCACGATCCGCTGGACGTTGTTCTCCGGCTGGGCCTCGGTCAGGCCGAGGGAGTTGACCTGGACGCCATAGCGGAAGCGGCGCTGCTTGGGGTCCTCGATGCCGTAGCGCTCGCGCGTGATCCGGTCCCAGATCCGGCCGAACGCCCGCATCTTGCACATCTCCTCGACGAAGCGGACGCCCGCGTTCACGAAGAAGGAGATACGGCCGACGACATCGCCCATGCGCTCCTGTGGCACCTGGCCGCTGTCGCGCACCGCGTCGAGGACGGAGATCGCCGTCGACATCGCGTACGCGATCTCCTGGACCGGTGTGGCACCCGCCTCCTGCAGGTGGTAGCTGCAGATGTTGATCGGGTTCCACTTGGGGATGTGGGAGACGGTGTACGCGATCATGTCCGTCGTCAGCCGGAGCGAGGGGCCCGGCGGGAAGACGTGCGTGCCGCGCGAGAGGTACTCCTTGACGATGTCGTTCTGGGTCGTGCCCTGGAGCTTGGAGACGTCCGCGCCCTGCTCCTCCGCGACGACCTGGTAGAGCGCCAGCAGCCACATGGCCGTGGCGTTGATGGTCATCGAGGTGTTCATCTGCTCCAGGGGGATGTCCTGGAACAGCCGGCGCATGTCACCGAGGTGCGAGACCGGGACCCCGACCCGGCCGACCTCGCCGCGGGCGAGGACGTGGTCGGGGTCGTAGCCGGTCTGTGTCGGCAGGTCGAACGCCACCGACAGGCCGGTCTGGCCCTTGGCGAGGTTGCGCCGGTACAGCTCGTTGGACGCCTCCGCCGTGGAGTGACCGGCATACGTGCGCATGAGCCACGGCCGGTCCCTTTCACCGCGCACCTGAGTCCTCTGACGCTCAGTCATCTGTGACCTCCGCCGCTCTCAGATGTTCCGGAAGCGGTTGATGGCGTCGATGTGCTTGGCGCGCATCTCCTCGTCGCGCACACCCATGCCCTCGCCGGGGGCGAGGCACAGGACGCCGACCTTGCCCTGGTGGAGGTTGCGGTGCACGTCGTACGCGGCCTGCCCGGTCTCCTCGAGGGAGTAGACCTTGGAGAGGGTCGGGTGGATCTTGCCCTTGGCGACGAGGCGGTTGGCCTCCCAGGCCTCGCGGTAGTTGGCGAAGTGCGAGCCGATGATCCGCTTCAGGGACATCCACAGGTAGCGGTTGTCGTACTCGTGCTGGTAGCCCGAGGTCGAGGCGCAGGTGACGATCGTGCCGCCCTTGCGCGTGACGTAGACGCTCGCGCCGAAGGTCTCTCGGCCCGGGTGCTCGAAGACGATGTCCACGTCCTCGCCGCCCGTCAGCTCACGGATGCGCTTGCCGAAGCGCTTCCACTCCTTCGGGTCCTGGGTGTGCTCGTCCTTCCAGAACTTGTAGTCCTCGGCAGTGCGGTCGATGATCGCCTCGGCGCCCATCGAGCGGCAGATCTCGGCCTTGGCCGGGGAGGAGACGACACAGATGGGGTTGGCGCCGCCCGCGAGCGCGAACTGGGTCGCGTAACTGCCGAGGCCGCCGCTGGCGCCCCAGATCAGCACGTTGTCGCCCTGCTTCATCTGGGCGCCGTTACGGGAGACGAGCTGCCGGTAGGCGGTGGAGTTGACCAGGCCGGGGGCGGCGGCCTCCTCCCACGACAGATGACCGGGCTTGGGCATGAGCTGGTTGGACTTGACGAGCGCGACCTCAGCGAGACCACCGAAGTTGGTCTCGAAGCCCCAGATGCGCTGCTCGGGGTCGAGCATCGTGTCGTTGTGGCCGTCGGAGGACTCCAGCTCGACCGACAGACAGTGCGCGACGACCTCGTCGCCGGGCTTCCAGGCGTTGACGCCAGGGCCGGTGCGCAGGACGACGCCCGCGAGGTCGGAGCCGATGATGTGGTACGGCAGGTCGTGGCGCCTGGTGAGCTCCGAGAGCTTGCCGTAGCGCTCGAGGAAGCCGAAGGTCGGCAGCGGCTCGAAGATCGACGTCCACACCGAGTTGTAGTTGACCGAGGAGGCCATGACGGCCACCAGGGCCTCGCCCGGTCCCAGCTCGGGCAGCGGCACCTCGTCCAGGTGCAGCGACTTGCGGGGGTCCTTGTCGCGGGTGGTGAGCCCGGCGAACATCTCCGTCTCGTCCTTGTGCACGGTGACCGCGCGGTACGAATCGGGGAGCGGCAGAGCGGCGATGTCGGCGGACGTGGCCGTCCCCGACTGGATGGCGTCCAGGATGTCCTTCACGGTGTTGCCTCCGGCGAAGTGGGGGTCTCCCCTGGTCGAGCGGCGTCGAGAGCTTGGGGGATCTTGAGGGAGACGCTGAGCAGGTACGTCGGTGCTGCTGGGGGTGAGGGTGAGGGCTGAGGGGTGCCGTCGGTTCGGCGGAGGTGGTGCTGTGGCAGCGCTTTGTGGCGCGGGAAGTTGCCTGTGACGCAGGCGTCCGGGCGCGCTCGCCCGAGGGCTTGCGGGGACAGCCGACGTACGGAAGGTCTCTGTACGCCGGCCGCCCGGACTCCTTCACGTTATGGCACGGCGTGTCACCTCGCAAGGCACTCGACCCGTCGAGGAAGCCGCTCCGGCCCGTCCGCGCCGCCGTGCCGTCCGCAAGGCCACCGCACCCACCTCGTCCGAGGAGGCGGCGGTCGTGGTCCT
>NZ_JBSFLQ010000050.1:0-43911 GCF_053599115.1 Streptomyces sp. NPDC001020
CCGATCGCGCCGCCCAGCGACCCACCCGCCGCGAGACGAGCACCGAACTGGTCCTCGCCCGTGGCACCGCTTGCTGATCACACACCAGCCGAACTATGAGGCCAGCACGCCCAGATCTCAATTTCCCCCGAGGTCGTTAGCATCAGACGATGCCGCAGAATACGCCGTTAGACAGGATCTTCGACGATCTGGCCGATAGCTACGATCACCGCCACCACGAGGAGATAGCTCGGGCTCTGATCGCGTTGGTAGCCCCTGACGAAGACCACGTCATCGCTGATGTGGCGTGTGGAGCGGGAGCCGTTGCCCTACAACTCGCGCAGAGTCGGCCCGCCACTGCCCAGCCCATCCTGGCTATCGATCTCTCTCCCGAGATGGTCGCGGTGGGCAAGACCCAGGCCGCACGCCTTGGATGCGACACCGCGATCGACTGGCAAGTTGCCGACGCCGTTCCCTTGCCAGTCGCCGACCAGTCCCTCGACGTCGTGCTCTGCGCGTCCTCGCTCCACTTCCTGGGACGCCGAGCGCTTACCGATTGGCGGCGTGCCCTGCGCCAGGGGGGCCAGCTGGGTTTCACACTGCCGCTGGCCACGCGCTTCCATCCGTCAGAACTGTTCTCGGGCCACGTCGCTCGGGACGTGCCGCTGCCGAGCACCGCGCAGGAAGCGAGCGATTGGGCGACGGAATGCGGATTCGCTCAGGTCGAATCCCGTGTCCACGCTGTCGGTACGCGCGGCGTGATCGTGACCTCGGCGGTCGTTCGGGACTGAGGGCGCTGGCGGTACAACTCCCCCCAGAGTCCGGCCGGTTTACCGAAACGACGCTGTCCGCGCCTGGTTCGCCACCGCCGCCCGGGCCGCCGCCGAATCCGGCGACCCCCAGCTGCACGCGTGGGTCCTCGCCCGGGAGGCGATGGTGCCGCTCAACTACGGCGCTCCGAGGGCGGCAGCAGACCTCGCCGAAACCAAGCCCGGCAGGCGGCCGGCGCCAGGCCGACCGCCGCCGCGGTGCTGGCGGCCGGCGTTGTTGGGGAGAGCAGCTTTGCAATAAGGAGCCGCGTATCGGCGACGAGGTCGTGCGGCCGCCGAGAGGGTCGATTGCGATAGGCGCCGCGCTTGACCGATCACTGGGGGTGCAGACTCCTCGAGCGGGCCACCCGGCCGGGAGCACCCGATCCGGGGGTGGTCGTCGAGGACGAGGGACCCGAGTTCGGCGCCTTGGAGAACGCCGTCGAGGCCGCGCTGAAGAAGCCCGCCAAGCGGGCTCGCTACGTCCGCCCCGGGACCCCGGCGGACGCCCTGCCCGGCAGCTGCGACGGCTGCGCAGCAGGGAACCCCACCGCCGCCGCGGACCAGAGGTGTGACGTGTACACCTCTGGCCACTTGTTCAGCGGAGGCTGGGGCGACGGCCGCGGCTTCATGAACGCCGGATACGCCCCGCGCTTCGGCGCCAACCACAACCCGGCCGCCGTCGCCACCGCGCGCGCCAACGCCCCGGGCCTCTACGTGCGCGAGGCCGCGATCCAGACGATCGACATGCGCACCCTTCCCTACGCGGACGTCCTGGTCGGCTCTCAGATCTGCCGGGAAGCCACCCCTGCAGGCGGCAACTCCGGGCCCGCGTCCAGGAAGAGTTCGATGTCGGCGACGGCAAGGGGCCAAGCCGAGCCGGTGGGCGCAGACCCGGATGACGGCGTGGGAGCCGATCCGCTACGCCGACGTCCACGGACCGCTGGCCTACGTCGGTGAGAACGTGCCGGGTTTCTTCACCAACAATCCGAGGATGTTCGACGCCTGGTTGCGCGTGTGGGACGCCCTCGGGCCCCACGGCTACCACCCGACGATCGCCTGCGTGAACTCCGCGCACATCGGCGTCGACACGCCGGACGGCGTCCTCGGTCCGGTCCCGCAGTACCGCGACCGGCTCGTGTGGGTGATGGTCCGCAAAGACCTCGGCGTGGTGCCAGACCTTCGGCCAAGGCCGGATGCGCTCTGCCCGTCGTGCGGCCTGGTCAAGGGCATTCAGCATTGGCCCGGTGTCGAACGCGGCCGCCGCATCGGCGGGTACCTGCGCCGCAAGCCCGTATCCGGGCGCCCGTCCTCGGCGAAACAGTCGTACTACTACGTGTGCCCGACACCGCGCTGCCATGTGCGCGTGGAGCCGGTCATGCGCGGCATCGGCGAGGTCCTCGACATGGACGTGCGAGGCCACCGGTTCGGCGACGGTCGACAGGACCGCAAAGAGTTCGAGGCGTACTCGGCCGCGGCCCGCGCCCAGGTCGAGGAAAGACACAGGAAATTCGGCGGCAAGCCGTTCATCGTCACCCGCCGCAACCACGGTCGGCCAACCCCGCTCAACGAGCCGATCAGAACTGTCACCGCGCAGGGCGGCGCCCACCACTACCTCGCGCGCCCCGCCGCGAACTTGGACATCGACGAGTGCGAGTACCGGCCCCTGACCGTCGTGGAGAACGCCCGTGCCCAAGGCTTCCCCTCACACCACGTCTTCGCCGGCAGCGAGGGCGACCAGAAGCTCCAGGTCGGCGACGCTGTGCCGGTCACCGTCGCCACCTGGGCGGCACAGAAGACACTGAAGGTCCTGCCGTCGTCGGCGGCTGCGGCGTCGAAGGCGCGCACTTGGCTGTCCGGACCGATGCAGACGAGGGCTCGCGCGATCTCGGGCAGGCCGAAGCTGAGGGCATCGCAGTTCCCGGATCGGACGAGCTGCAGCAGGTCGATGGTGACGCGCTCCCAGTCGCCGACGGTCGGCCAGTCGGCGCAGCCGTTCAGTTCGTGGGTGAGGGTGGCGAGCGGGATGATCTCGCCCGGCTGGCGCCCCTGGGTGAGAAGGTCGTGGATCCGGGCGCCGTCGGGCTGGAGGACCTGCGGGTGGAGCAGGGTGTCGGCCGCCACTACTGTGGTGTTGATCTCCTGGGTGCCGGGACCGGGGTAGTACGGCTCGTGCGCGAAGAGCAGATAGACGCCGGTGGTGCGGACAGCCGGAGTGGGTTCGGGCTGGGTCATGACGGGTGTTCCCTTCAGCGGTGATGTGCCAGGCGTGTGCTGGGGCGTCGGGTGAGTTGGCGGCCGGACGCCGGGCGGGTAGGGGCCCAAGGGCCGCTCAGGTTCGCGGGTCTGGTCCGTGCCCGTTGTGCCGTCCTGGGCGGTGGTGCGCTTCAGGAGTTGAGCAACCTGGTCGGCGAGTTGGAGCATCAGCCGTTCGCGGGCGATGAGGTCGGCTGAGGCCGAACGGGGGTCCCGGGTCTGGAGCAGGTCCGCGGCGTCCCACATCAGGTGTTGGCCGATCTCGGCCGATCGGCGCACCTCGTAGCCGTCGCTGCCGGCGGCGGCCCGGACGAGCGAGGTGTGCAGGGCGGCGAGGCGTTGCATGTAGCGGACGGCGTCTTCGCCTTCGACGCTGCGCACGTGTTCGCGGGCCCGGGCGTCGAGTCGGCTGGTGAGGTGCTCGGCGAGTATCGGAGCGAGCAGCATCGCCGGGAGGGCGATGTCGACGGGGACGCCGTAGCCGATAGCGAACAGGCCGGCGATCAGGCTGAGGAGGGCGACCGCGGCGGCGGAGAGCCGCAGGGATCCGGGGACGGGGTCCAGGGTGATGCGCTGGGCGGGCCGCCTGGTCAGCCAGCGCAGGGCCAGCCGCTGGGTGCGGGTGGCGGCCGGGGGGAGCACCCCGATCTGGTGGGGAGTCTCGGGCGGGAGGCCGTCACCGGGGACGGTCCACGCGATCCAGCCCCAGGGAGTGTGTTCGTGGACGAGTACGAGTTCGCACGCGGCCGTGCAGGTGCTGTCGCGGACGTGGCCGGTCCGCAGGGCGCGGGCGTATTCCTTCTCCCACTGCCCCGGATCGCGGGTAAAGGGACGCGCGTGGTGCGCCGCGGTCGGGGGCCGGGTGTGGAGCGTGTCGGTCACGGGCTGCTTCCTTCCGGTTGGTCGGTCAAAGCGGAGGCGCACGTGGTGCAGCGGCCGTCACCGTCGGGGTGGGCTCGCCGGGGGGTGGGGCCCGGGCAGGTGCGGCACGACGGCCAGCCGAGGCAGGCCGGGCAGAGGTCCTCGCCGGGGGCCCTTCCGGGAACGCCGCAGCCGGCGCACTCGACGAGGGCCCGGTAGGTGAGGGCCTCGCTCACCGACCGCGCGGCGGCAGAGCTGGTCGACTGCGGCGGCGGGACGTCCCAGGCGGGTGTGTCGTGGTGGTCGGCCGCGATGGCGGGCGGCGGGTAGGCCTGGGCGGCGCGCAGGCGGGCGGCAATGATCGCGCCGACCGTGGTCCGCACCGGATTCGGCAGGGGCCGGGCAGCGATGACGTGCCGCAGCTGCTCGCGGCTCCAGCCGGACTCCAGCATCACCGTCACGACGCGGCCTTGATCGGTCAGCGCCTGCCCAGTCAGCAGCAGCTCGGGGCGAGCCGCCCCGAGTTGGAGCAGCAGCAGGATTCCCGGGTGCATCTCATCCGCCACGGGCGCGGCTGGCGGAGAAGTCGGCATGTCCGGCTGGCCCGTCCGTCCAGGTGTTCGCGACGGTTCGCCGCGGCACGGACGGAGGGGTCTGGTGTTCTGCTTGTTGGTCTTCTTTCTCTTGGTGTTCTTAGTGCCGGGATCAGCCAACGTAGGCTCAGCCAATCTTGGAAAACCCGACTCTGGTTGCGACCTGGGGTTTTGCAGGCCGGGCAGGTCGGTGATGAAGTACAGCGCCTGGCCGAGCGTGCCGTCGGGGTTCCGCTCGCGGGTGCGGTAGAGGAATCCGTGCCGCTCCAGCTGGTGAAGCCCGGTGGCGACCGCGTCGACGCCTTCGCGACCCCGGCGCACCAGTTCGGCCACCGTGACCTGCCAGCCGTCCCGGTGCGTGCTGACGTACCCGAAGATCCCCTTCGCTTTGAAGGACAGCCGACTGTCGCGGAACAGCCCATTGGCGATCTGGGTGAACTGGTCGGCCGCCATCACCCCCCGCCGGATCCCCGCCCCGAAGCCGACGTCGTGTTCGTCTTCGATCGCGAGGGTGGACGTAGCTTCCAGCAGGGCGACGTCGAGGGTGGCAGGGCGGTCGGTGATCGAGTAGACGACCTCGCCGAGCGTTCCGTTCGGGCGCCGCAGGCGTTCGCGGATGAGGTAGCCGTACCGTTCCAGGTCCTTCAGGCCGGCGCGGACCGCCTCCCGCCCGTCGGGCCCGACGGCAACGAGGTGGGCGAGGGTGACCTGCCAGCCGTCCTGGTGCGTGCTGACGTACCCGAAGATCCCCTTCGCTTTGAAGGACAGCCGACTGTCGCGGAACAGCCCATTGGCGATCTGGGTGAACTGGTCGGCCGCCATCACCCCCCGCCGGACGCCTGCCCCGAAGCGGCTCACCGCCGTGCCCCTGAAGCGGGCCGCGCGTGGTGGCCAAGGCAGCGCACCGGGCCCGCCGAGGTGGGGCGGTCGGCTGACCCGGGTGCGCGGGCATGCGTGTGTTCCATGTCGTCAGCTCACCCGCCGACCCCGACCAGGCCGACGGCCACGAGCCCCGACCATCGATCACGATCCAGCAACGGAGCCGCCCAGCTGCCGTGGTCGGGCTCATGGTCGGGCCGACCACGCACCTTCAACCCGGGCACTCAGCGACTGCGCAGCCCCGAACGGGCGTTGCGCAATCGGGCTGCGCAACCGGCCGAGGATCCTGCGCAGTCGAGTTGTGCCAGGGAGGCTGCGCAGTCCGCCCGAGGATTCCTGATCTTCTCGTGCGCAGGTCCGTCTGGCGCACTGCGCAGGCATCTGTCGCGGCCCGGTCGGCTTCCGTGTGCACATCGGTGTCCGGGTCCGGTGGGCGAGCGGCACGTGATCGCACAGCGGCCCCGGGTCCGGGGAACGTGCGCCGGGGGCGATGGCCTGTCGACAGCCGGCGCCTGATCCATGGTCGGGCCCGTGGTCGGGCCGACCATGACCCCGACCATGGACTTCGTGTCCCCATCGTGACCATGGTCGGGGGTTCGTGGTCGGTGGTCGGGTCGGGGTCGACGGGTTTTCTCGAGGTCAGCAACATCCGTTCTGACCTGGGAGTTTGACCATGTCCCCTGGCAAGCAGGCCTCACAGACCGAGGCCGCTGCTCCGATGGTGGCCGGCGCCCGGCTGGAGGCGATGCGCCGCCGCGTACGCCTCTCACGCGTGGCGGTCTGGACCGTCATCGCGGCAGGCCCCATCGCCCTGTGTGTCGCCGTCGCCTCCACCCCGACCACGGTCGCGGCGGCCCCCGCGACCAAGCCCACCGCCGTGCGCAGCGCGACGGCCGCCACCGACCCGGGCGGTTATGCGCAGGTGTTCGTCGGCGCGTGGCTGCGCAGCGACGCGAACGACGAGACGAGTGCGCAGGCGCGGCTTGCGCAGTCGATGGCGCCGGACGTCGAGCTGCCCGACCCGGCCGCCGATGCGCAATCGGCGCCTCAGTTGGTGACGGCGGTGCGCAGTGCGCAGCGCGCAGGCGGCGCGTGGTCGGTGACGGTGGCTGCGCAGTACGCCAACGGATCGGTGCGGTACTACACGTTGCCGGTGGCCTCCGACAGCACGGGCTCCTCGTTCGCGGTGACCGGTGCGCCCGCAGTGGTGGCCAGCCCGGCCCGGGCCGAGGTGGCGAAGTCGTCGTATGCCGTGACCGTCCCGGAGGGTGATCTGTCGTCCGCGGTCGGAGAGTTCCTCACCGCCTATCTGACAGGTGCCGGCGAGGTCGACCGCTACCTCGCGCCCGGTGTGAAGCTCACCGCCGTCTCCCCCGCCCCCTACACGGCGGTCGCCGTCCAGCAGGTGTCCTCCATCGAGGAGGCCGCGGCCGCCGAGCGGGTGCCGGCGGACGGCACCAAGGTGAGGGTCCTCGCCTCGGTGGAAGCCCGGGACGCCACCGGTCGGTGGCCGCTGGCGTATGAGCTCACGCTCAGGGCCCGCTCGGGCCGGTGGGAAGTCGCCGCGCTGGAGTCCGGGACTGCCCAGGACGGGGGTTCCCGATGAACACGGTGCACGGCCTGGTGCTCGCCGGGCAGCTGGACGACCTCGGCAACTCGTGGATCAACATGTTCAAGGAGTGGGCGACCAAGGGCCTGCAGGCCGGGCTGATCTGCCTCGTCGTCGTCATCATGATCCAGAAGTTCAGCCTCAAAGCGGGGATCGGTGCCCTGCTGCTGATGGTGATCGCGCTCGGTCTGTACAACTCGCGCAACGAGCTGGCGAACATGTTCACCGACGAGGTGAAAAACCCGTCCAAGGGCGCGCCCGCGGCTCCTGGGATCGTCCAGTCCGAGCTCCCGGCCTCTCGTGACCACTCGCCGGGCGCCGGGGGCTGGCTGTGACCGCGGCAGCGGCACGGGTGGGCCGCTTCTACACCGCTGCCCGCCGCCATCCCTGGGTACTGGGCAAGGTCGCCGACTGGAAGATCCCGCTCGGCCCGTACACGCCCGCGCAGATCGCGGTCGCTGTCAGCGGCGGCTTCCTCCTGATCAAGACCATCGGCTGGTGGTCGTGGATGGGGCCAGTCCCCATCGCCGCGTGGGTCCTGTTCATCTGGATGGTGCGCCGGCCGAAGATCCGGGGCCGTGCCCCGATGCAGGCCGCTTTGGGGTGGGTGCTGCTCGGCTGGCAGCCCCGCGGAGGGCGGATCGGCGGGCGGGCCGCCCGCGACCGCGCTCCCCACCCGCTGCTAGGCGGCTTCACCATCGAGGCCGCGCCCGCGACCGGCCCCACAGCGCAGACCGCACCCTCCCCTGGGGTTCAGCAGCGTCCAGCCCGGGCGCCGCACCCGAGCCCGCGCCCGGCCGCAGACCGCTCGTCCGCACGCCGCCGCACACAGCCAGGTGCTCCCGCCGTGGCGGCGGGGCCGGTGTCGGGTGTGCAGCAGCTGCTCGCGCTCGCCCAGCAAGGGGGTGTGCGGTGAGGGTTCCGATCCGTCACATCGCCGGGCACCTGGTGTGGTCGACGCAGGGCAGCGTGTGGGCCGTCTACCGCCTTCACCCGGGCCCGGACGCGCAGGGCCGTCGCGAGGAGACCGTCCAGGGCACCTACGTGCCCGCCGCCGTCCGCGACGAACAGCTGGCAAAGATCACCCACTTGGTGCGCTCGCTGTCCGGGGCCCCGCGCCTGTACGGCATGTGCGCCCAGGTCGACCCGGGCGAGGTGGCCCTGCGGATGATCGAGGGCATCGAGCCGGCCGAGCAGCCATCCGGTGCGGGCCGGCACCCGTGGGTGGAGAACGTCGAGACCACCCTCGACCTGCTGGACGACCAGGAGATGCACCGCCGCACCCTGTGGCTGGCCGTGCCCCTGCAGACCGAGACAGGCGGCCTGCAGGTGTCGGCGTCCCTCGGCGCGGCGTGGGCCGAGGTCGCGCCGATGCTGGGCATGCGCCCGGCGCCGGTGGCCCGGCGCGAGGTGAGCGCCTACCGCGAGCAGGCCTCCCGGGTGGAGACCGCGCTCGCCGGTGGCATCGCCTTCCGCCCGGCCCGTCCGGCGGAGATCGTGTGGATGATCCAGCACGCCCTCCACCGCGGCCTTGCCGAGCCGCTGCTGGCGGAGGCCGAGACCAGCGAGATGTACGGCGGGCAGCTCCGTGACGGTGTGCTGCGCTCCCCCAGTTACGCCGACCTGGGCCAGGTGCGCCTGCAGGAAGGTGGCATCGACCCCGAATTCGACGACGTCGACGAGCTCAAGAGCGCGGGCCGGATCACGCGGTCGGGTCGCAAGGCCTGGTGGCGAGTGAACACCGGCTCGCCGCTGGGGCGGCGCTGGCTGCAGGTCGAGTCCGACACCGGGGTGGGCTACCAGGCGCAGTTGGCGCTGGCCGAGTGCCCGCCCGCGGTCAGCCAGGACGCCGCCGATCTGTTCGCCCAGCTGGAAACCCTCGACTTTCCTGTCGACTACACCGTTGACCTGACGCTCGTGCCCGCGGAGAAGGCCCGCGACCAGGTGCGGCGCAAGAAGAACGAACTCATCGACCAGGCCGACCAGTACGACGCCCGCCCGACCGGCATGCCCGCCTCCTTGACCGAGGCTGCCCGCGACCTGGGCGAGCTGGATGCCCGTCTCTCCCGCACCAGCGTGGAGGTCGAGGTGCAGTCGGTGACCGTGCTGACGGTGTGGGGGCCGACGGCGGCCGTCTGCGACGCCCGGGCCCGGGCCCTGGCCGCGCTGCTTGGCGGCGCCGACTACCGGGCCGTGCGCCCGGCCGGCCTGCAGGAGGCTTTGTTCACTCTGGGGCTGCCCGGCACCGTACGGCCAGGTGTCGTGCGGGAGTTCACCCAGCACCAGGTCTCCGAAGACTGGGCGTTGGGTGGGGCCTTCACCGCTGCGGAGGTCGGCGACCCCAACGGGATGTTCCTGGGCATCGACCTGGACTGCGGCACCACCCGCCCCGTCATGATCAACGTGGCGGATGCGCCCAAGGTCGATGCGTCCGCCTCCATGGGCATCGTCGGGGATCTCGGCGCGGGCAAGAGCGTCCTGCAGAAGCTGATCGCGGAGGCGGTGTGGGCGCGCGGTGGCTGCGCGATCTGCATCGACCGCACCCCCGTACGTGAGTGGGCCACCTTCGCCCGCACCGCGGCCAAGGGCCGCGTCCAGATCATCGACGCCGCGCAGGCCGAGGTGTCCATCGACCCGCTGCGGATGTTCGACGGACCGGAGGGCCGCCACTACGCCCTGTCCTACCTCACCCTGCAGCTCGGCATCGGCCCGATGAGCACAGGCGGCGAGGTCCTCTACCACGCCGTCGAGCAAGCTGCCCTCAGCGACGCCCCCTCCATGCACCGCGTCCTTGGGGTCCTCGAGGAGATGGCCACGAGCGAGGCGGGCAAACGGCAGGACGCAGCCGCTACCCTCGCCGGCCTCATTCGGGTCGTCGCCACCAACTCCCTGGCACGGATGGTCTTCGACCCGACGCTGCCGCCGGTACGGCTGGATGCCTCCAGCACCTCCGACATGATCGTGATCACCACGACCGGGTTGAAGCTGCCGCCGAAGGCCGCGTTCGCCCAGCCGGAGGTCCTGCACCAGCAGCCGCTGGAGGCGCTGATCGGCCGCGCAGTGCTCTACCTGATTGCCGCGATCGCCCGGCAGACCGCGTTCGAGGACCCTGAGCGGTTCACCGCGGTTGTCCTGGATGAGCTGTACTGGCTCACCTCGTCCGCTGAGGGCACCGCCTTGGTCCATGAGATCCTCCACGACGGTCGCAAGCACGGCGCCGGCCTGCTCGCCGGATCCCACGACGCCGAAGAGCTTGGCCCTGACCGCGGGCTGATGGCCTACCGGGCACTCGCCCGCACCGCCGACCGTGAACGTGCCCGCCGAGGGCTGGAGTTCGTCGGGCTCGATCCGAACGACCCGGAGCTGCTGCGGCTGGTGACCACCGGGCTGTCTCCCGTCGGGCAGAAGGGCCGGGAGGGCGAGTTCTTGCTGACCTGCCCGCGGCAGAACACCGGTCGCATCAAGGTCTCCATCCCCCGCATCGCCCGCATCACCACGTCTATCACCACGACGCCAGGACGCCGCACGAGTGCTGCCTCGCCTTGTGCGGCTGAGCCGCTTGCCGGTGAGGGTGTGGATGCCCGTTTGGAGGAACACGCCCGATGACGTCTCCTTCCTGGGACCGCTCCCGGCGCGTGACTGCGGCCGCGAGCGTCCTCACCGTGATCGTTGTCGTAGTCGGCGCAGTCGTCCTCGCCATCGGGGTGGATGTACCAAAGGCGTGGTGGCCGCACACCGGGCAGGCCTTCGCCACCGATTCCCGCACCCGCTCCGTGCGCCAGGACCCGTGCGAGCGGATCTGGGGGCCGGCCAAGGCGTACTGCGAGCGCGGCACCACCACCTCCCAAGGCACCGAGGGACACGGTGGTGCGGCGTGGAAGCTGGTGCCGCCCGCCGCCGGCCTGGCCGCCCTCGTCCTGTGGCGGCGCCGGAGCGCCGCTGGGCAAAGGCGGCACTGAATGTGGCGTCCAGACCGCGGCCTGCTCCGCTCGGCCGGCTTCGTCATGCTGCTCACCGGCGTGTTCGTCGTGGTGAACACCCAGGTCGTGTACGCGGCGAGCAGCGGCAGCGAGACGGGGGACCTGCTCTCCCCTCTGAACATCACCTCCTCGGAGGGGGTGCCGATCGACGGATACGAGCTGAACGCATCAGGTGGCTCCATCGTCGCGTTCAAGTCCCAGGCCCTTGCCTTCGCCCTGTCGGGGCTGTTCACGCTGATCCGGCTGCTGGTCGGGCTGGCGGGGTGGGCGATCGAGATGGCCTTCCGGTTCCCGCTGCTGAAGATTCTCATCCACCCGGCGCAGAAGGTTGCCGATGCCTACAACCACGTGGTCGTCGACTCCCTCGGGCTGAAGGGTCTGCTGCTGGCCTGGGCGTTCGTGTTCACCGGCTTCATGCTGGTGCGTGGCCGGGTGGGACGTGGTCTGGGCGAGATGTTCCTGACGCTGCTGATCGGTGCGGTCGCGGCCTCTGCCTTCGTCCGTCCCGACTACCTGCTTGCCCAGGACGGGCCGCTGGGCCAGAGCCAGCAGGTGGCTGCCGAGGTCGCTCAGCAGTCCGTCAACTCCTACGACTGGGGCGGCAAGATCGCCAGTCAGGGGCCGTGCGATGGCATGGCCGGCCACGAGGAGATCAAGTGCGAGCAGTTGCAGGGCGAAGGCCCGGTCTCTGCGGCCGAGGTGGCCCGCCCGGTCCAGGACTCGATCACGAACGTGCTGATCGTCAAGCCGTACATGCTGCTGCAGTACGGGCGCATCCTCGATCCCGCCAAGGAGTCCGACCGCAAGGCCTACGCCGTCCACCTCAAGTGGATCACTGGCGGATACACGCCGACCACAGCCCCTTCAGAGAAGGCGAAGGATGCCTGCAGCCGGATCAAGGGCGTGGCGAAGAAGTACTGCGAGCGCGGCGTCGACAACAACCCGAGGGTTGGTGCCGACAACACCAAGAGCGACACCCTGCCGTCGCTCACCCCTGGTGGCGATCTCCTGGACGCTTCCAATGCCATCGTCAGCGATGAAGATCAGAGGTTCGCCGCGTTCCTCGCTGATCTGAAGAAGGCCGGGCCGGTGGGCAAGTCGTGCGCTGCTTATGCCGAGAAGCCCACCTGGTGGCGGGTTGGCGGCGCCGCCCTGTTGCTGATTGCCGCGCTGTTCATCTGCGGCATGCTCCTGTCCTCCGTGATCGTCCTGCTCGGCACCCAGGGCATCTGCGTCGGGGCCGCCGCCGCGGGCGGCGTCACCTTCGTCGCTGGCATGCTGCCAGGGCCCGCGCGGCAGTCGGTGTGGAAGTGGCTGTCGCTGTGGGGTATCGCGATCCTCGCGATGATCGGCATCTGCGCCTTCGTGCCCTTCTTCGGTATCGCCGTGGACGCCACCATCACCAACGGCCCCCAGCTGATGGTGGAGCGGATCCTGCTGATCGACGTGCTCGCCATCGCTGGTGCTGCCGGACACCGCCGACTGCTGACGTCGATCACCTCCTTCGGGCGACGCATGGCCATGCGGATGCGCTACGCCAAAGTCGGCGGCACCCACATGCCCGGCGACACCTCCGAGCTCGGTGCCGCGCTTGCCATGAACTCCCCCGCCGCGCTGGGCGGATACGGGGGTGGGCTGCGTGCCTTCACGGGTGGCGGTGGCGGCCGGTTCGGGGTGCTCGGCACCCGCCAGCGGCTGATGGGCGCGCTGACCTCTCTGTTCGATGGTGCGGGCATGCCGGTGGACACCGGTGGAATCCTCGCGGACGCCACCGCTGAGGCTGGGCGCGGTCTCGCTCCGGTCACCGCCGCGGGGGCCGTCGCCGGGTTCGGGGCGCGGTATGGCGTGAAGGGCGCGCACTGGCTGCTGATCGGCCGCCGCCCGGACAGGGAGCAGTTGGCCAAGTGGCGCAAGCCCACCGCCGACGGCGACCCGGGCGCGGGCGGGATGCCGGACGGCGGTGGCGGTGGTTCAGGCGGCGCAGGTCCGCGTCGTCGCTCCGGGCCGCCCGACCCGTACCGCAATGAGCTGGGGCAGGTCGTCGACCGCAACACCGGCCAGGTGCTGCACGACCAGAACAGTGGCCGCACACTGCTGTCGACCCGGGCCCACAACCGGCTGGTCCGTTTCCGCGGGTACCGCATCCTCAACCGGGGCGGCCGGGCCGCGTACGGGGCGACGGTCGGTCTGCCGGCCACTGTCCGCAGGGCATGGTCGGGGGGCTCGCGCTACTCCCAGGACGCCCGCCAGCAGGTGCGGGTATGGGGCAACACTGTCCGCGAGGACGGCCGGGCCTGGGCAGACACGGGGCGTCACGTGGCCCGTGTCCTGCGGGAGAACAGCGACAGCGGCGGGCCCAGTCCGTTCGCCAACCGCCGCCTACCGACTGCAGCCACGCCGGCGCCGTCCCCGCGCCCGGCAACGCCTGCGCGTCCTGCACCGTCCGGCCGTCCGTCGGGGGGCCGTCCGGCTCCTGCCCCCGCTCGGCCCGCTCCCTCGGCGGGCGGTCCCGCGACCACTCCGCCTCCGGCACCACTCCCGCGCCGGGACGGCCCAGCGCCGCGGCCTCGGCCCGATCTGGGCGGGCCTGTTCTTCCCGGGGGCGGGAGCGCGCGCAACCGGGCGCGTGACGAGGCGCGGGCCCGAATGCAGGAGCTGATGCGGCGGACCGCGCCCGAGGCCGAACGCCTACGCCAGGAACGGGCCCGGCGGCGGGACGAGGACGGTGACGACGAGTGAGGCCGCCGGGACACCGCGTCCGGCGGTGGGGATGGGTCGTGGCGCTGCTGATGTTCGCCGCGGTGTGCTGTGCCGCACCGGTGGGGAACGCGATCAGCGCGTACGTCGCGCTGAAGACGGGTGCACAGGACGACAGCAGGATCGCCGAAGGGGGCAGCGCTGCCGATATCCCTGCCCGGATGCTGACCGCCTACAAGAAGGCGGTTCAGCAGGTCGGGAAGTATGTGCCGAAGTGCCAGGGCATGCGCTGGCCGATCCTGGCCGGGATCGCCAAGGTTGAGTCCAACCACGCCATTGGACGGAACATCGCCGACACCGGCGACATCCGCCCGAAGATCTACGGGGTGCTCCTCAACGGCTCCGGCCAGGGCGGCAACACCACCGTGTTCCCGGACACGGACGGCGGCAAGTGGGACGGCACGGCGAATGGGGAGCGCGCCGTCGGCCCCTTTCAGTTCCTGCCCTCCACCTGGGAGTCGATCGGCAAGGACGCAGGCGGCGACAAGATCGCCGACCCACACAACGCCGACGGTGCCGCCCTCGGCGCCGCGATCTACCTGTGCGGCAACGGCCGTGACCTGACGAAACGGTCGCAGCTCAAGGCCGCGATCTGGCAGTACAACCACTCGAGCGAGTACGTAGCCAACGTGCTGGGATGGATCGACCAGTACACGGCGGCCGCCAAGGGCCCGGACCTGAAGAACGTCACGGGCAAGGTCCGCACCGTCATCGAGGCCGCTCTCTCCCAGCGCGGTGTCCCCTACTCGTGGGGTGGGGGCAACGCGAGCGGTAAGTCGTACGGGTTCTGCTGCTCGCCCAGCGGCAAGAGCGGCGCGAACATCCAGGGCTTCGACTGCTCGGGGCTGACCCAGTACGCGTACGCGAGGGCTGGCATCAACCTGCCGCGCGTGGCGGCCGCCCAGGCCGGTGTCGGCCAGCGGATCCCGGCCAGCCTCGGCACGAGCGCGCTCCAGCCTGGTGACCTCGTCTTCTACGCCACCGCTCCCGGTCGCGATTCCACGATCTACCACGTCGGGATCTACCTGGGCAGCGGACAGATGGTCAACGCGGCCCGCCCAGGCACGGTGGTGCGCCTGGACGCCGTCAACGCGATGTCCGGCTATGCGGGGGGAGCACGCCTGCTGTGACCACCACCGAGCGCTCACCGCGCCTTCTGTTGCTGAGCACCGTCCTGCTCGCCGTCGCGGGCGTCACGCTGCTGAGCATGCCGCACGGTCAGGAGCCACCGGCCCCGGTGACGCCGTCGACCGCGCATGCGACCACGGATTCGTCATCGGCGGCTGCTGCGCCTCCCGCCAGGCAACCGGCCGCCGGCACGGCTCCCTCCGCGACGCACGCCGCATCGACACCGTCGGCCATCGCTTCCTCTCTGCCCCCGCACGGCGAGGGCGTGGCCGGCGACCAGGCCATCCAGCGGAACCTGGAGGCAACCTGGCCTGCCGACCTTCCCGCCACCGACCAGCGGGAGTTGCTCACCGCCGGCCGCGCGCTGCTGCGCGCCGACGCCACCGGCATCGGCCGCGCGAAATGGCCCATGGTCTTTCCCAACGCGCAGTCAGTGGCCCCGGCGTTCGCCACCGCTCGCTTCCGCATCCAGGCCGTGATCGCCCGCCGCGACGGCAGCCCCAACAAGGCGGTGGTCCATCTGGTGTGGGCCGGCACGGACCGCGGCGGCACCTTCACCGACCTCCGTATCACCGACTGGCGCTTCACCCGAACAACTTCGAAGAAGGGAGCAGCGACGTGGACTCCGCAGCCCCGTACCTGACGAACCGGGCCGATGACACTGCCGCTGATCAGGTACTCGGCCTGGTCACCGGCCTGGTCGACGCCACCGACTGGATCTACGACCACTGGTACCTGCTCGCCCTGGCCATCGCTGTGTGCTGGGGTGTAGGCGAGCTGGTGGTGCGTCGGCTCGCGGCCAAGGCTTCGGCCGAGCGGATGGCCCTGGAGCTCGTCTCCAACCGGCACTTCGACCCGAGCCTGGAGGAGATCTTTAGGCGCGGTGTCCAGCTCGCCCGCGCTTCCACGGCCATGCCCTGGTGGGCGCCCCGCAGGGCGAAGGCCGTGCAGATCCGGCTGCGCGCGGACGGCAGTGCGCCGCTGCGCTACCGCATCGAGGGCCCAGCGGGCGGTGAACGGCTGCTGTCCATAGCGCCGTTCGGGCCGGACGTCACCGTCAACCGGGCGAGGCCCATCGTCGACAAGCCGAGGACGCACACCGTGCGGGCCGAGTTCATCCTGCGCGGCAAGCTCATCTCTCCGCTGCGCCAGGTGCCGCTCACTCCTGATCCGCTCCAGCCGCTCGTCGACGCCGTGGCCGACCTGCGCGCCGAGCTCGGCGACCTCGCCGAGATCCGGCTCGACATCCAGCGCGCCCCGAAATGGGCGCTGAGGGCCCGCCGCATGCAGCTGATGGGTGCCGCGCGCCGGTCCGAACGCCGGGAGGCTCAGCGGGCCGCGCGCTGGCTGCGGCAGGACGCCAGCGGCATCGAGGACTCCCTGGGCTGGCAGCTGCAGCAGATACTCACTGACAAGCCCGCATCAGGGGCCGGACGGCGGCTGGTGATGCCACCGGTGCCCCGCCGGGTGGAGCCGACCGAGGCACTGGGCAAGCTCGCCGAGGACGACCACCTGGTCCGCATCCAGCTGCTGGTGATGTGCGCATCGAACACCGAAGGACGCGCCCAGGCAAGGCTCGCCCAGCTCCAGGCCGCCTTCGACGTGTTCGGCGGCCGCTCAAGGTGGGCCATGCGCGGCTGGCGCCTGGGACCGTGGCGGATCGGCGCCGACCACTGGCCCACCAAGCGTGGTTTCGAGCGCCGCTGGAATCTGGGGCACTGCCAGCCGCCCCGCGCGAACTGGGTGAGGTTGGAGGAGCTGACCGGCCTACTCAAGCCCCCCCACCACACACTGCCGTCTGCCGGTGCTCGCCGGCGACCTGCCGACCTTCTCCTTCGGCGAGCCCGAGCTGCTCCTGCAGGGCATCTACCGGAGCCCGGACGGCAGGGAGCGGCTGGTCGCCACCTACGCCGAGGAGACCCTGTTCGAGATCGGGGTCGGCAAGGCGGGCGGCGGCAAGACGGAGCGCGCCCTGGCGCAGGCGATCGGCTGGGCGCACTCGGGCGGAGGGCTGATCTTCGTCGACCCGCACCGCGACTCGTGGCCGCGGGCCACCCCGTTCCTGGCACACGACCACCTGATGCCACGGATCGCACTGGTCGACCTCAACGGGCTGGGCTCCAACCCGCGGGTGAGCTCGTGGAATCCGCTCGCAATGCACCAGGGCCAGACGGCGCACGAGGTCGTCGAGGCCATCGCCGACGCCTACGCCTCCGCGCTGGCCTGGGACGACGCGACCGCGCCGCGTGCGCTCACCATCCTCACCGCCGCGCTCGCCGTCCTGGTCGCGGTCAACGAGGCGGCCTGCCAGGCCGGCCGACCCGAGGACCAAGCCACGATCTTCCACGTACGGGCCCTGCTCACCGATGCCGGATTCCGCAAGGCAGCGCTCGCCGCAGCGGCGGGCAGGCTGGATGAGGAAACCCGCGCGTGGTGGCAGACCGTGTTCCCGACCCTTCCGCCCGACGCGTTCGCCGTCGTCCTCAACCCGATCGCCCGCCTGGCCGCCAATCCGGTAACCCGTGCCTTCCTCGGCCAGCCAGTCGGCGTCTACAACATCCGCGCGGCGATGGACACCCGGATGATCGTGTGGGTGTGCCCGGGCGGCAACGGGCCCACCGACCGCCTCTTGACCGCACTGCTCGCCCGGGATCTGCTGCGGGCCGCGCGCTCGCGGCGCGACACACCGGAGGAGAGGCGGGTGCCGTTCCGCCCGTACTTCGACGAGCTGATCACGCTGACTGGTGCGGCCCCAGAGACCATCGCGTCGATGTTCGAGGATCTCCGTAAGTACCGGTGCCACATCCACGGTATGACGCAGCTGTTGTCCCGGCTGCCCATGCCTGTGCGGCTGTCGCTGGTGCAGAACGCGTCCACCCTGGCCACCACCGCCGGGTCGAAGTCTGCGATCGCGCCGATCACCGCCGAGTGGGGCGATGACCCAAGTCCCGACCGGGTCGCCACCATGGAGCGTTTCGAGCACTACGTCTCCATGAACGTGCACGGCCGCCGCATCGGACCTATCCAGCTGCGCGGGCCCCATCTCGACGACGTCTTCGCCGCCCAAGCCCGCCCGCAGCAGGCCGGTGCGCTCAAGCGTGCCGCACAGGCGAACGCTGGGGCGCTCCCGCTGAACCAGCTCACCGACCGCGCCGCAAAGCAGCTCGGCCGCGTCACCGCCTTCCTTGCCGAGCACTCCCCCGCCGGTACACCCGTCCAATGGGAGAAGGAGAAAGAATTCGGATGACAACCACCCAGCCGAAGAACCGTACGGCGGAGGGGTTCACGCCCAGCCCCGTCGAACCGCTCAAGCATCAGATTCTGGCCACTCTCGCCCAGCACCGCATGGCCTCCACCCATCAGCTGCACATCCTGCTGCGGCCCGACCGCTCCCGCCAGTCGGTCTCCGAACGGCTGAACGACCTGCTCGGGGAACGCCTGATCGACTTCGTCGTGTTGCCCCAGTCCCATCGCACCCGGGTCTGGTACCTCACGCCGAAGGGTGCCCGTCTGACGCGGGACTGGCCCGCGCTGCGGGGCCGTCCGCCGTATCCGATCACCTCGGCAACGGCCGCCTCACTGAAGACCCCGCACACCCTTACCGTCCTGCGTACGCACCTGACTTTCGTCGCCGATGCCCGCCGCCGCGGCGACGAGCACGGTCACCTGGACTGGACTCCTGAAGTGTTCCACTCGATCGGCGACGGAGAGAGGGTCGTGGCCGACGCGGTCATGCACTACACCCTGGTCGAGGGTCAACAGCGGTGTAAGCTACGGGCGTTCGTCGAGGTAGATCGCGCGACCATGAGCAGCGAGCGCCTGGCGGCGAAGCTGATCGAGTACGCCCGTTTGTGGGCGTACGAGCCACAGCCCGTCGGTCGGCGCCGCCAGACAGGCGGGCCCGGCTGGCTGCGCTGGTACCCGGTGTTCCCGCGGGTCCTGTTCGTGCTGACCGGCGCTTCCCGGCAGACGATGGACAACCGGATCAGCGACCTCAAGGCCATGGTCGCCCATCATCCGCTCGTGGCTGACCTGGCCCGTGAGGTACTACTCGGTGCCGTCGTACTCGAGGTCCTGGAGGAGAGAGGCGCCACAGGAAGCGTGTGGGTGCCGCTGGCTGGCGGTGAGCCCTGCGCGTGGACTGAGTTGTAAGCCGTCGCCCATGGAGACGGTTCCGGCTCAGCAGATCCCATGAACACAAGGGCGTCCGTCTCTGCCAGCGGCGCCGTACTGCGGGGCCAACCTCGGGACTGCGAGTGCCCCTGCGCCGTGGTGCTCGTTGGCTTGGTGTGTTGTCGGCTCCAGCGTCGAGGCTCAGACGGGTTGTTAACGCACGTGATGCGCGAAGAGACAGGACTCCAAATCGACTTCCAGTTTCGAAAGTGACCGGAAACATCTTGGGTTGTACGAGTGAACTCGTCTATAGAGCTGGGAAGTTGACCGTCCATATGCGTAATCTTGCGGTCACGCAAACGCATTACCGCAGCTTGACCAGGCCGCGGACCTGGGCCGCCGCATGCCGGAAGTCAGGGCGGCGGCCATGTCACACCGCGCCGTACGGGGAGACACCGTGACACGAGCACCACGACGCCCGGCAGGGCGCACCGCCTTCCACACTCGGAACCATGCAACCGCATTGCTGATCGCTGGCAGCCTGGTGGCACTCACTGGCTGCGGTGACAACGACAGCCCGTCACAGGACAAGGCCAAGGCCACAGCGTCCTCGCCGGCTCCCGCGCCGTCGACACCGGGTGCGACATCAGCACCCGCCAGTGCAGATGATCCCGGAGCTCCTGTCGAAGCCGCCTATCGCCATTACTGGGACGAGAAGGTCGCTGCGAACGCTAAGGCCAGCATGCAGGGCACGCAGTTGAAGAAGTACGCCGTTGCCGAGGCCTATGCGGCTGCCGAGACGGAGGTGAAGTGGCTGAAGTCCAAGGGCTTTGTGACAACAGGCCAACCTACGTTGTCACCCAAGGTGACCTCCGTCGACCTCCAGCGCCAAGTGCCGCAGGGCTCGCTGACCGACTGTACGGACGTGTCGCGGTGGAAGGTGGTCAAGGCCTCCACCGGCCAGGAAGTCACCCTGCCCAAGGGCCGACGGACGAAGTACGTCACGAAGGCCCTTGCGGAGAAGTGGTACGGCCATTGGGTGATCGTCAAAGTCACGGCGGAGAACCAGGCATGCTGAAGCGTCATACCGTCATCAGCATGGTGGCCGCCGCTGCCTTAGTTGTCGCTTGCGCTTCCTCCGCCCGGGCTGGCGACGGCCCCGACATCAGCACCGGCGACTGCGACGGAATGTCGTTTTGCGTGGGCGTCGGCACTGATGGGCACAATGGCGGGCACAGCCAGGGCGCTGGGAAAGGACGGAAGGCCTCCAGCGGCGGCAAGAAGTCCGACTGCACTGTGCGCCGCGCGGACCCCCAGCCGCCCCCTGGCAGCACGTTCTACGTCGGCGACGGGAAGATCGCCTACGAACGTAGGTGTCCGAACGGGCTCATGACTTACTTCGGTGCCGAGCCGGGCGCGAACGCGCCGACCGTTGACCCCGCGGTTCTCGCACAGCAGGCCGTCGACAAGATGAAACTCGCTGGGCCCGACATCGCCAGTCCCCGCGCGGCCGGCCGGTACACAGTGGGTGTCCCTGTGTGGATGTGGGTCAATCGGAGCGCGACCACGTACGGGCCGAACTCGGCGTCTGCGACCGCTGGCGGAGTGACCGTCACCGCGACCGCTGAAGTGTCGAAGATTGTGTGGAGCATGGGTGACGGTTCCTCGGTGACATGCACCGGTCCCGGTACTCCCTACAGCGCCTCCAACGGCATGGCCGAGTCACCAACCTGCGGACACGTGTACTCCCAGACCTCGGCTGGTCAGCCCTCCGGCAAGTACCAGCTAACCGCGACGTCGACCTGGGCGATCAAGTGGCAGGTTGCCGCCGGCGGTGGCGAGACGGGTCAACTCACCGAGACCCGGCAGACCCAGATGCAGGTGGCGACCGGCGAAGTGCAGGTCGTCAGGTAACGCCGCCGGAAGGAACCAATGTTGAGTAAGACCCAAGAACGTGTAAATACCGCCGGTTCCCACGAATTTTCCTCGCAGGGACGCGTGGCCGGTCCCGTGGCTCCCCCGCGGGTGTCGGCCCGCCGACGTCGTCCAGGGATCCTTGCCCTGTCACTGGCGCTGATCGCGGCCGGTGGAGCCGGTGTGGCCGTGCTGTTGCTTCAGGTCGGCCATCGCACGGAGGTGGTGACCGTGGTCCGTGACGTCCAGGTCGGCCAGGTCATCACCGAGGACGACCTGGGCAAGGCGTCCGTCGCCCTGGACCCAGCCGTCAAGGCGGTGCACTCGGACGACCTGAAGTCGGTGATCGGCAAGCGTGCCGCCGTGGAACTCAAGCCCGGCTCCCTGCTCGCC
The DNA here is from genome assembly GCF_053599115.1 of Streptomyces sp. NPDC001020. Lineage (NCBI taxonomy): Bacteria > Bacillati > Actinomycetota > Actinomycetes > Kitasatosporales > Streptomycetaceae > Streptomyces > Streptomyces sp. NPDC001020. The sequence goes on from NZ_JBSFLQ010000050.1 coordinate 21,272, forward strand.
CTCTCGCAGGTGACAGGGGACACGCTGGTGAAGGCCGGTGAGCAGTTGGTGCCGATCGGCCTGGAGCCCAAGCAGATCCCGGCCACCGCTCTGCTGCCGGGCCAGAAGGTCAAGCTGGTGCACGTCCCGGCTCAGGGCACGACGGATACCGGCAAGACGTCCGACGCCCTGCCGCAGACCATCGACGGCCGGGTTGTGAAGGCGTCCGGTGCCGCCCCGGGTACGGGCATCGTGGTCGTCGACGTCGCGACGTCCGCCACCGACGGTCCCACGGCCGCCGCGTGGGAGGCGGCGGGCACCCTGCGCCTGGTCCTCGCGGCTCCGGACGGTAACTGATGGCTGTCATCGCGCTCGCCGGCTGCAGTGGCGCTCCCGGCGTGACCACCAGCGCCCTCGCCCTGCTCCTGTCGTGGCCGCTGGAGGCGGGTCGGCGGATGATCCTGGCCGAGTGCGACCCGGACGGCGGTGCCGTCCTGCACGGGCTGCTGCAGGGCACGCTCGGCGACCGGTACGGGCTGCGCAACCTCAGCGTCGCTGCCCGCAAGGGCGAGTTCAGCGATGCCTTCTGGCGGCAGCTGATCGACCTGAGCAGCGAGGACAGCAAGAAGGAGTCACCGCGCGACCGGCTGCTGCTGCCCGGCCTCACCGACCCCTCGCAGTCGGCGAGCCTCGGCCAGGTCTGGAAGATCCTCGCGCAGATGTTCCGCGGCATCGAGGCCGAGAGTGGCCACGACGTCCTCATCGACCTCGGCCGCCGCGGCACCTACGGGCCCTCTGGAATCCTCGCTGAGCAGGCCGACGCCACCTTCGTAGTCGTCCGCAACACCCTGCGCTGCCTGCAAGCAGCAGAGGGCCGGGTACGCGCACTCGAGGAACGCGTAGGTGACATCAGCGTGCTGATGATCAACGAGGGCCCGTATCCCGCAGGCGAAGTACAGCGTGTGCTGCAGGTGCCCGTAATCGCCACCCTGCCGTACGCGCCGAAGGACGCCCGTGTGCTCTCCGACGGCGCCGAACAGCCCCGCCACTTCACCAAGTCGCCGCTGATGAAGGCCGCCCGCACGAGCAGCACGCTGCTTCTCCAGCAGGCCGCCATGCGCCGGGCCCGCCTCGATCCACGCGTCGGACGCACGGCAGGCGGGGAGGTGACCCATGCAGGCTAGGCCCCTGCACCCCGACCCCACGGTGACACCGCCGCCCCAGGAGTGGAGGCGTCAGACCAACGGCGCTCCAGCGCCTGCCGGCGCTGCCACGAGTACCCAGGTCCTCGGCACGGCAGCACCTCAGATCACCGTCGACTACCGGGTGGCCAGGGACATCGCGTCCCAGGTCGCCAAGCAGCGCGAGGAACTCCTCAAGACCAAACCCGACATGGACCGGGCCAGCGAAGAACAGCGCTGCCTGAACTGGATCGCCGAGGCCGTCGCGCTGTGGTCCGACGCCCAGGCGATGACGCCGCAAGAAGACGAGGCGCTGCGGCGCGCCGTGTACGACCTGCTCTTCAGGGCCGGCCGGCTCCAGCCGTACCTGGACGACGAGCGGGTCGAGGACATCATCATCCAGGGCCCGCACGAGGTCTGGCTCGACTACGCAGACGGCGAACGCAGCCGAGTCGGCCCCATCGCGGACTCGGAAGAGGAACTGCTGGAGCTGCTGCGCGAGTTGGCCAGGGGATCTGGGCACAGTGAGCGGACGATCTCCACCGCGAACCCCACCCTCGCTCTGTCGCTGCAGGACGGCTCCCGCCTCCAGGCCATCACCGGGCTCGGGCCCATGACCTATGCGGTCATCCGCCGACACCGGGTCTCCCACGCGAATCTCGACGACCTGGTCCGGCTGGGCACCATCGACCCGATCCTGCGCGAGTTCCTCGGCGCCGCCGTGCGCGCGGAGAAGAACATCATGATCGCGGGGAAGCAGAAGGCCGGGAAGACCACGCTGATGCGGGCGATGCTCAAGGAGTTCGACCCGGAGTGCCGGTTCGCGACCATCCAGACCGAGGACGAGCTGTTCGCCCACGCCAACGGCTACCACAAGCAGGTCGTCTCCCTGGTGGGCCGTGAGTCCAACGGAGAGAAGGACGTCACCGGCCGCGGCGCCGGCGAGGTCACGCTCCTGGACCTGATGCATCCCGCGCTGCGGATGTCGCTGGAGCGGATCGTGGTCGGCGAGGTCCGCGGACCCGAAGTCGTCGCCATGATGCAGGCTCTGACGAACGGATCGGGCGGCAACCTGTGCACCATCCACGCGCGGCGCCCGGACATCATCTTCGACCGGATCGCCGAGCTGTACGCGCTCGCCCAGGAGAACCTCTCCGAGCAGCTCGCCTACCGGCAGACCGCCAACGGCCTGGACTTCATCGTCTACGTCGACATGACAGACGAGACACAGATCGGCGGCCGCCGCCACCGCTACGTCTCCCATGTCCTGGAGCTGACCGGGATCGGCGAGAACGGCCGGCCCGCCACCAACGAGATCTTCTCCCCCGGCCGCGAGTGGGGCGAACTGCGAGCGGTACCGCGGATGGACCCGAGCTGCGTCGATGACCTGCGCCGCGTCGGCTTCGACTCCGGTCTGCTGCAGCAGTCGTACGGGGCCTGGTCGGCGCCGCTGCCGCTGAAGGTGGGGGTAAGCCGATGACGCTGCTGTTCGGGCTGCTGTGCGGCATGGCCGTGGTCGGCGGACTGATCGCTGTCGTGGCGGGACTCGTGGGCACCACGGCGCCGCGCCGGGCCCCGCTGCTCAAGCGCTGGCAGGCGGCGCGCGGCGGGAAGAACCAGAGCGAGGACGCCCGGCTGCGGAGACGTACTCTCCTCGCCGCGGCCGTCGTGGTCTTCGTCGCTGTGTGGCTGGTCTCGGGGAACTTCGTCGGCGGGGTGCTCCTGGGTGCGGCCGTCATCGGCGTGCCCTGGCTGATCAGCCCCGCGCAGATGGCGCAGGACCGCATCGGCCAGCTGGAGGCGCTGAGCGAGTGGACGCAGCGGCTCGCCGGCCTGCTGAGGCTGGGCATGGGCCTGGAACAGGCGATGATCACCAGCCGTCAGGGCGCGCCGAATGAACTCGCCCCGCAGATCATCAACCTGTCCGACCGGCTGCGCCTGGGGTGGCGGCCGGACGGAGCCCTGCGAGCGTTCGCCGAGGAACTCGACGACGTCACAGCCGACAAGGTGGTCGCCGCGCTCATCCTGTCCGTCAACGACCGCGGCCCCGGCCTGGCTCAGGCACTGGAGGATCTGTCGGGCACCGTCCGCGAAGAGGTCGCCCGCAAGCGCGCCATCGAGGCGGACCGGGCCAAGCCCCGCACCACTGTGCGGTGGATGACCATCATCACGGTGGGCGTCGTGGTGGCAGGGTTCTTCGTGCCGTCCTACACGAAGCCGTACTCCACCCTCCTCGGACAGCTCGTACTCGCCTTCCTGACGACCGGTTTCGTCGGCGTGCTCGCCCTGATGCGGCAGCTGGGCAACTTCCGCCGCGTCCCCCGCTTCCTGATCACCGACCCGACCAGCACTGTCCGGCTGCCCGCTCCCGCGCCGGAGCCGGAGCTGCCGGTCGCCGCCCGGGAACCGGAAGGAGCCGCCTCGTGAACCTGCTCCCCGTCGTTGCGACCGGCGGTACGGTCGGCGCCGGTGTCGCCTTGCTGATCCGGGAACTCCTGCCGCCTCAGCCCGCGTTGGGGACGGCTCTCAAACGCAGCGCACCGGCCACGCTGACCATGCCCGAACCGGAACTGGACCGTGAGGAAGTCTGGGGCCGGTGGCTGCTGGCCCGCCTCGAGCGCCTGCCGGGCGTGAGGGTCCCCACCACGAACTTGGCCCTGCTCGGGCAGGGGCCGGGCCAGTTCATGCTCAAGAAGACCGCGCTCGCCGCGCTGGGTCTGCTCTGCCCGGTGATCGCGACGATTCCGTGGATCATCGCGGGTGTGGGCCTGCCGTTCTATGTGCCCGCCGGTGTCGGACTCATCGTCGCCGCCCTGCTGTTCATCACGCCTGATCTTGCAGTGCGGGACCAGGCCAAGCGGGCCCGGGAGGAGTTCGCGCACGCCCTGTCCGCCTACCTCGACCTGGTCGCCCTCAAGCGGGCCGCCGACGCCGGCCCCGCCGAAGCTCTGGAGAAGGCCGCCGAGGTCGGCGAGGGCTGGCCCTTCCTGTATCTGCAGGGCGCACTGCGCCGGGCCCGGCTGGAGAAGATCCCGCCGTACCAGGCCCTCACGGAACTCGCCCACGAGTACGACCTGCCCGTCCTGGACGACGTCGCCGACATCATGCGTGGCAGCGCCACCGACGGCGCCGCCGTCTACAAAGCACTGCGGGCCCGCACCGCGGCGCTCAACGCCGAACTGCTGGCCGACCAGGCGGCCGAGGCGAACGCGGCCAGCGAAAAGATGACCGCGCCGGGAGCGCTCCTCGCCGTCTTGGTGATGCTGCTGATGGCCTTCCCTGCCGTGATCCGCATGCTGACCGTCTAAAGACCACTCCGACTCGTTCAACGCTCCAGAGAGGCAAAGGAACATGAAGCAGACCGCAGCCCGCACCCGCCGTGCTGTGCTCCGGGCGACCACGCACCCGCACACCGCCGCGCCGTTCACCACGTCACGCGGACCGGGGCGTGGCCGCCGGGGCGCGCACACCTGGGCACGCGCCAACGGCGCGGTCCTCCGGCTCACCACCCGAGTGCAGGAAGGCCTTCAGGAGGCCTCCCGCCGGCCGGACCGGGGCGACATCTCCACCACGACCGTCATCATCTGGGTGGCCGCGGTCACCGGTGCCGTTCTGATCGCGGGGACCATCGCCGTCGTGATCGCCAAGTACAACGGCAAGCTCAACGGCCTGTGATGAAGCCTCCCGAGCGGCTGACGGCCTGGTGGCAGGGGCGCCGATGGCGTGACGACCGCGGGGACACGAGCATCCAGATAGCGATCATCTTCCCGTTCGTGCTGCTTGCCACGGTCGCCGTTATCCAGGCCTCCATGTGGTACTACGCCCGGCAGATCGCTTTGACCGCTGCCCGTGAGGGCCTCACCGCCGCCCGCGCCTACCAGTCGAGTCCGGCCGACGGTGCGGCCCAGGCACGGAACGTGCTGGGGCGCACAGCGGGCGACAGCTTGAGCGGTTACAGCGTCTCCGCCGGCAGCGACGGGCAGCGGGTGCGGGTCCAGGTGTCCGGCACGGCTCTGTCGATGATCCCGGGTGTGCCGGGCCTGCAGGTCACGCAGTCGGCATCTGGCCCCGTGGAGCGTTGGACTGTCCCGGGGGAATGATTCAGGTGCGATCCATGGCCCCTTGGGCACGCAGACTACGCAGCGATGAAGGCAGCGCCGCGATCGAGGCGGCGATCGTCCTCCCAGCCTTGATCATGTTTTTGTGCATGGCGATCGCGGGCGGCCGGATCGTCACCTCCGGCGCGAAAATCGACTCCGCGGCGGAGGATGCGGCAAGGGAGGCGTCCATCCACCGCACAGCGGCGGCCGCGCAGAGCGCCGCGCAGTCGGCGGCTGCCGAGTCCCTGGACGACCAGGGCATCAAGTGCGCGTCGACCAGCGTCAGTATCAACACTGGCGGTCTCAGTGTGCCGGTGGGACAGGTCGGCACGGTCACCGTGACCGTGACCTGCACGGTCAATCTGTCCGACCTTCTACTTCCGGGTGTGCCGGGAGCTAAGACGCTCACGTCGACGGCGACCTCGGTGGTGGACCAGTACAGACAGCGGGGTGACTGATGATCTCCCGCCAGATCTGCCTGCGCCGAACGCGGCTGGACGACCGGGGAGGCGTCACGGTGTTCGTCGCCGTGTGCGTCATCGCGCTCATCGGGATCATCGGCGTCGCCGTCGACGGCGGCAGCAAGATGCGCGCCACAGAACGCGCGGACTACATCGCCGGCGAAGCCGCGCGGGCAGGCGGGCAGGCCATCGATCCCGCCGATGCGATCAGCGGGAGGGCGATCGTCGTGGACCCGCAGGCCGCAGCCGCAGCAGCCCAGGCCTACTTGCGCTCCGCCGGTGCCACCGGCACGGTCAGCGTGTCCGGCGACGGCAGGACACTCACCGTCAATGTCACCGGCACCTACAACACCAAGTTCTTGTCTGTGGTCGGGATCGGCTCTCTGTCGGTGACCGGCCATGGCAAGGCCACCCTCCTGCATGGCGTCACGGCTCCCGAAGGAAACTGATGCGCACCACACCCTCCCCCGCCGCAACCGCTGGCCGCACCCTGGCGCGGGTTCTCAAGGCCGTGCTGAGTCTTCTGGTCCTGACGGTCGCGGTCGCCGGGCTGCCGCTGCTGCTGGCGTGGGCCACCCCAGTCATCTGGGCTGCCACCCACAACGACATCATGCACCTGCTGGACCGGCAGGACACCGGCAGCGTGTTCCTGCTGCTGCTCGTCGCGGTGGGATGGATCGGGTGGGCCCAGTTCACGTTCTGCGCCGTGCGCGAGCTGATCGCACAGGTGCGGGGCCGTACCTGGCATGCCCCTCGCGGGATGGGCGCCTCGCAGCGCGCCGCGGCGCTCCTGATCGGCAGCATCCTGGTGCTGCTGCCCACGAGTTCGGCACTGGCCTCCGACGCCCAGGCCGCACAGGCCACCACGGCGGCGCACGTCCCCGGGCAGCCCCAGACGTCGCAGGCCACCGAGACGGAGCAAGCGCAGACGCCCGCGGCAAGCACACCGGCGTCCGGCAACACGTACACGGTGCGCGAGACGCGGCCCGCGGAGAGCCTGTGGGGCATCGCTGAACGAGAGTTGGGGGACGGTGAGCGGTGGCGGGAGATCGCTGCCCTGAACGAGGGCCACACCATGGTCGACGGCACCGTTTTCCATGCGAATAGCTTTCTGCAGCCCGGCTGGCAGCTGGAGATGCCCGACACCTCAACTGGGGTGGGAAGTCTCCATGCGCAACTGGGTGACAGTGCCCCAGCTGCCGGCGAGACGAGTGAGCACGTCGTCACGGTCCACTCGGGCGACTACTTGTCGAAGATCGCGGAGAAAGAGCTCGGCGACGGCGACGAATGGCCGGAGTTGTTCAAGGCCAGCCGGGGCAAGGAACAGCTGCACGGCCTGCCCGCGATCACCGACCCGAACGTCATTTACGCGGGTCAGCAGGTCACCGTGCCCGGCTCCCAGCCCGAGCAGCCGCCCCAGGGCCGTGACCAGGGTGACAAGGCGGGCAGTCAGGAGACCACTCCCCCGGCCAGCCAGAAGCCCGACGGTGAGCAGAAACCGGGCGACGGCCCGGGGGACGAACAGGCATCCGCGCCGAACACCACCACACCCGCACCAGAATCCCCGGCCCCCAGCGCACCGGCCAACCGCCCTGCCGAGCAGCCCGGGCAGGATCAGTCTCCGTCGGCACCGGCCTCTGCGACCTCGAAACCCAGCGTCAGCGCGTCGCCCTCTGCCGCCTCCCCGTCGGCGTCAGCTGAAACGTCCAGCTCCGCTGCCGACTCCTCCCCTACCGCGACGGCGGCGGAGCCCGCGGCGCCCGCTCCGGCCAGCACCTCGCTGAACCTGCGCACCGTTCTCGGCGCCGGCGCACTGCTGGCGGCCGCCATCACCGGTGCTCTTGCCCTGCGCCGTACGCTGCAGCGCCGCCGCCGCAAGCCCGGCGAGAAGATCGCCATCGCGTCGGAGACGTCCACGGCCGAGGCCCAGTTGGCGGTGGCCGCCGAGCCGGGCGGCGCTGCCCGCCTGGACGTGGCACTTCGGACGCTGGCCCACCAGGCGGCTCAGGAGGAGGACGCGATCCTGCCGCCGCTGCGGGCTGCCCGGATCGGCACCCGCGCGGTGGAGGTGCTGCCCGAAGATCTCGCCCAGGACCCTGCGGCGCCCTTCGTCTCCGGGCAGGGCGGATGGTGGGCCCTGCCCTCCGATGCCGTCCTCCTGGACGAAGAGGACGCCCGCGAGGTGCCGGCACCGTATCCGGGGCTGGTCACGATCGGCAGCACCGAGGCAGGCGACCTCCTGCTGCTCAACCTCGCGCAGCTGCCCGCGCTGCTGCTGGACGGCAACCCGGTCCACATCACCGAGGTGTGCACCTCCCTGGCCCTGGAACTCGGAATGAGCCCGTGGGCAAGCGAAGTCGAAGTCGTCACCGTGGGGTTCGCCGATGACCTGCCGCAGCTGTTGCCCACTGCGCGGATCGCCCACATGCGCCAAGCCGCGCACGCTCTGCGCGATCTGAGCGAACGGCTGCTGGAAGCGCACCAGATGCCTGAAACCGAGCATCAGCCGTATCTGCTGCTGTGCGCTTCGTCTCTGGACGCGGACACGGCCTGGCAGTTCGCCGATGTCATCGACAAGTCGGGCACGGTCCCCGTCACTTTGATCGCCCCCGCGAGTACGGCGGCCGCGCACTTCCCCGAGGCGGAGATCCTCAACGCCTCCCGCAGTGATCCGCAGAACCTCGACTACGCCGGCGTCGACATCACGGTGCAGCGCCTGGAGCACGCCGCGTACCTGCAGATCGCCACAGCACTGAAGGTATCCGGGCAGCCGTCCCATCCGGCCGAGGGGCCCTGGCAGGACGTCCCGGACGAGCTCGACCAGATGCAGCAGCGTGAGCAGACCGCTCCGGAGGAGCCCATCGCGTCCGCAGCCACCACTGCCCCGAACGTCTCGCTGGCGGCTCCATCGGATGCGGGCAGCGACGTGTTCCCGGCCCTGCTAGCCGCTAGCGCCGACCCGTCCGGACTTCGACTCCTACCCGCCGCCACGACCGCAACTCCGGCAGGCGACGGCCCCGCCACAAGCGCTGAAGCAGTGCCCCCGCCTCCGGCTCCAACACCCCCAACCGCCGCGGAGTCCCCCGCCAGTGGCGAGGACGCGGAGGCCGACGACCATAAGGCCTCGACCGAAGACCCGCCGGAGGCGGAGGAGTGCGAGGCGCATGACCTGCACGCGCCGGAGATCAGGGTGCTGGGCCCGGTCGAGGTGACTGGCGTGGCCAGCACCGGCCACGGCCCGCGAATGGCACAGCTCGCCGCATTGCTGTTCTTCCGGCCCGGCCGGAGTGCGGACGTGCTATGCGCCGACATGGATCCCGTCAACCCCTGGTCCTCAAGCACACTCAACGCCCGCTTGCAGGGACTGCGCCGCTCTCTGGGCAACGACCCCGCAGGCAACCCCTACGTGCCGCGCCGTAGTTGCGGTGAGGACCCGTACCGGCTCGCGCCCGGGGTGCGCTGTGACTGGAGCCGCTTCCTGCAGCTCGTCGAACGCGCTCTTCCGCAGGGTCCCTCCGGCCTGACCGATCTGGAGAAGGCGCTCACTTTGGTGCGCGGCCGGCCGTTCGGAGGCAAGGCCCTGCCCTGGGCCGAGCCCTACCAGCAGGAGATGGTCACACGCATCATCGACGTGGCGCACACGGTGGCCACCTACCGCACGCCCGCGGGCCCGCACCACGACCTCAGCGCGGCCCGCCAGGCCGTCGCGACCGGTCTCGACACCGACGACACGGCGGAGCTGTTGTATCGGGACTGGCTCAGGATCGAATATGCGGCCGGGAACCGGCAGGGTCTGCACATGGCCATCTCCCGCGTCCAGCAGGTCAACCGGGCGCTCGACTGCTCCCTGGAGATGGAAACTACGCAGCTCATCAACGAGCTCCTCAACAGCTCGGGCACGGCCGTGCGCAAGACCCTCTAACCGATGGCTCCGCAAAGGCGCAGCGTCAGAGAGTGTCTAATCAACGGCGGATCTGCTGATCAAGGGAGATACGCCAAGTGAGCGATTCGACGTGCACGCCCGGCGCGATCTCTCCAGCCGTGACTCAGGCGAACCTCTCGTCGACGATCTGCCGCAAGGGCAGCTACACCGCCAGCATCCGGCCGCCCGTCTCGGTCACGAGCAAGGAGAAGCAGCTGAACGCCGCCGCGTACGGGCCACCGGACGCCTGAGCGACGCCGAGTACGACCATCTGCTCAGCCTTCAGCTCGGCGGCGACCCCAACGACTCCCGTAACTTGTGGCTGGAGCCGCCGGACCCGGGCCACAAGCCCGGTACGGGAGTCAACAACAAGAAGGACCCGGTGGAGACGAAGCTGCACACCGCGGTCTGCTCCGGTCAGGTCACCCTCGCCGCCGCCCAGCGCGCCATCGCCAGCGACTGGACCACCGCCCTGTCCAAGCTGGGCCTGAGCTGACACGTGCTGGGCGATCACGCCGCCCGTGGCGTCATCCCACGAGGGTTGGGCGGGCGACGGGGCGTTGTGCACTCATACCGCGGAAGCGACCCACCTCTCGGCGGCAGTGGGGCCTACCGCGGCCTTGAACCCATGGGCGACATCATTCATACAGCTCCGCGTCACGTGGTCTCAGACGCCATCCGCTTACCGATCAACGCGGTTGCCTGGTCGAACAGGGTTCCTGATCGGGTGATCGTGGTGTGGTTGGCGCATGAAGGCAGGGCCTCTTGGTAGCTCGGGGTTGTCGAAGCCAACGAGCAGTTCCAGGAGGCCCTGTTGCCGCAGTCTTTCGTGCTCACGCCCGCGGAGTCCAACGCGCCGTCTCCGTCGTGTGACTGCCTCGCGCACAGGTTCGGCAACGCGGCGGACGGGCCGGACCGTGTGCGGTGTTACGGCTCGGACTTGACGGACGCGGAGTGGCAGGTCATCCGGCCGTTGCTGCCCGTTCCGGCATGGTTTCAGGGGCGGGGCGGCCGGCCGGAGGGCTACTGCCACCGCGTCATGCTGGACGCAGTGCGCTACGTGGTCGACAACGGCGTGAAGTGGGCCAACCTGCCAGCGGATTTCCCGCCGTACCGGCGTGTGCACGCCTTCGCCCGCCCCTGGCAGGTGACGGGCTTGCTCGCCGAGTTCCACGACCGGCTGCGCGACCGCGTGCGGGAGAAGGAGGGCCGTTCACCCGACCCGACAGCCGCGATCGTGGAATCGCAGTCGGTGCGGGCAGCGGCGAACATCCCGCGTTCCACATCCGGCTGGGACGGTGGCAAGAAGGTGGGCGGACGCAAGCGGCACCTGGTGGTGGACTGTCTCGGCCTGGTCCTGGCCGTGCTCGTGACCGCGGCGAGCGTGCAGGACCGCGACGCCGGCGTCGGGCTGCTTCAGCGGATGCGCGGGCTGTACTTCTCCATCCGCCTGGTGTGGGCGGACGGCGGCTATTCCGGCAGCCTGGTCGACTGGGCCCGCGAGAAACTCCGCCTCACCCTGGAGATCGTCAAACGCACTGATGACCTGAGCGGGTTCGTGGTCCTGCCGCGCAGGTGGGTGGTGGAGAGAACGCTGAGCTGGCTGATGCGTTCACGTCGCCTGGTGCGCGACTACGAGACGCTGCCTGTCATGCACGAAGCCATGGTGCTGTGGTCGATGACCATGCTCATGAGTGGCCGTCTGACCGGACGCCGCCCAGGTGCCTTCAGCCGACCGGCACCGCGAGCGCGGTGAACACCCCCGGCCGCACCTGCCGGGCCCACCCCCGCTCCACCAGACGTTTCGCCTTCGACCGCAGCCCCTCGACCTTCGCCGGGACCGCCTCCAGCCCCAACGCCGCGGCCAGCTGCTGGCAGCGCATGCCCTCGCGGCCCGCTTCCGACTCCAGCACCGCCACAATCCGCTGGTAATCCGGCGCCAGGACCGACACCGCCATGCCCTCGGCCCACTGCGGCACGGGCGAGCCCGCTACCGTGCTCCGCGCCGGCTCTGCGACCGCGGACGGCGGCTCGGCCAGCACCTCGACCACCGTCTCACGGGCTTGGGCCAGACGCAGAAGCGTGAGCTCCGCCGCGACGAGCGTGGCCTGCACCCGCTCGGCCTCCTCCCGCAACCGCGCGACTTCTTCCCGGATCTTCTTCTCCCGGGCCTCCAGCAGACCAAGCACCGACGGCACCAGCCACCTCCACAAGCGACGCGAGCGAACGAACCACCCCATCTCTCCCGCCACTGACCGGAGTTCATGCCCACCCAGCCTGAACCAAACGATCACGTTCGGAAAGCGGATGGCGTCTCAGGCCAAATACAACACTCACCCGCGACCTAAAACGCTCAGTCGCATCGGCTGTGCGAGCCCTGTAGTTGGCCCGTCTGGCCAGGTGCGTGCTCAGCTTTGCGTCACTGGATCAAAACCAAGAGTCCTGCGTTTGTATGGCGTCAGCGCTGACCCTTGGTGATCAAGCTGAAGCTTGGTCGGTTCACTCGATCGAGTCAACCGGATCCCTACCTGGCTCGTATCGCCCAGCGGGCATGGGAGCGTCCTGTCGGCCCGAGGTATCGAGTGGGGGGTTTCGTGCTGGTACGACGGTGGTTGGACGTGGCCGGGGTCTTTGATCCGGCGTTGAGGGCGGCTTACACCGTCGCATGCCGCAGGGCTCTGAGCGATCGTGCCGGCGTTACCTGGCTGGGGATTCTGTCAGTACCGTCCCGTGCGCGTCCCTTGACTGCAGCCGCGGCAATGGTGATCTTGGAGGCTGACGCCCGGGCAGACGAAGGGCCCCACGAGCAGCGTCTTGAGCGTTTCGAAGAGTGGGTCGACGCCTGGTATGCCGCGCTGGACTCCGGTTCCAGTGCCGAGCCCATTCTGCACGCGGCGGCGCACGCGCACCGCGTCGCTCCTGTAAAGCCGACGCGGGCGCTGATGGATCAGGCCTTCGCGGCCGCGCGCAGCGATCTTGATTTTCGCGAGTTCCCCACTTATGCCGACTGGCAGGTTTATGCCTCCGGCAGTGCCGGCGCCGCGATGCTGTGGACGCTGTCCATGCGGGGGGAGTACGGCGAGAGCGGCGAACGCATCATCCGGGAATACGGGTACATGGCTCAGCTGGTGGATTGCCTGGCCGATGTGTCCGAAGATGCGAGGGAGGGCCGGCTGTACCTGCCGCTTGAGGATCTCGACCGGTTCGGTGTCCGCAGGGAGGATCTGGCGGCCGGACGCTGGACGTCGGCCACGGCCGACCTGGTCGCCTTCGAAGTAGCGCGCATCACCGGCCGCATGCCAGCCGTGCTGGAGATGGCACGCGCTCATCCATGGCTGTATCCGTTCTGCTCGGCCCTGGACGAGTACATCCGCCCCTTGTGCGCGGCCGTGTTGGAAGCGGGGCCCTCCCTGCTGCGTCGAGTGGCCGTTCCGCCCACAGGACCGATGGTCCGGGGAGGGATGAGTTTGTGGCGCTCCGCCCACGTGACCTCCCGGTGAATGAGATGACGTTGAGCAAAGTTCTGGGAAGGAACTCATGACCACGACGAAGGGGCCCTACACCGCGGATGGGGTGCAGTCCTCAGAGGATGAGAGGGCGGTCAACGAGCTGGTGGAAGGTGAACTTCGGCGGTGGGCGGGCGCCGAGGAGGATCTGATGGGGGTGGCCTGCCGCGACGCGCTGTTTCCGTCGGGCAAGCTGCTGCGGCCGCGGTTGTGTCTGTGGTCGGCGGCCGCCGTGGGCGGCAGCATGGAGCAGGCCCTGGCCTTCGCCTCGGGCCTGGAGTGCATGCACGTGGCGACGCTGATGCACGACGACGTCGTCGACCGTGCCCCCGAGCGTCGCGGGCGGGCCTCCTCGGCCGAGCACTTCGGGATCAGCGTGGCTCTCATGGCCGGCGACGGGCTGGCCTCCACCGCCTATGAGGCCATGCTCGCGTCCACGGAGGCAGGCGTGCCGGCCACCCGTGCCGTGCGGGCGACTCGCGTGGTGGCAGCCGCGGTCAAGCGCACAGTGGCCGCCATCGGCGAGGAGACCCTGGTACGCGAGGACCTCAGCTGCACGCTGGAGAAGGTTCTGGAGATCATCCGCGGCAAAACTGCGGCGTTGTTCGGCGCAGCGTGTCAGGCCGGAGCGATTCTGGCCGACGCGCCCGCTGCCCACGAGGCGGCGCTGCGCGCCTACGGTGAGGAACTGGGCATGGCGTTCCAGATCCGTGATGACCTTCTTCCCTACGTCGGCGCCGCCGAGTCGGGGGGCCTGACCGATGTGGCCAACCGGCAGCCGACCGTGCCGGTCCTCCTGGCCCGGGACGCCACCAGCGCGGAGGACTTGGACAGGCTTCAGGAGCTGTTCTGTGACGACTCCGACGCCGTCACCGCCCACCGCCTGCTGGCTCAGATCCTCGCCCGCAGCGAGGCTGTCGATCAGGCCGCCGAGATGGCTCGCGGGTACGCGGTCAAGGCCCGCGAAGCGCTGGCCGCACTTCCCCCATCGCAGGCCCGGGACCTGCTGGAAGCGCTGACCGACACGGTCGTCGACCGTGTCAGCTGAGCGATGAAGGTCCGGGGTCTGCGGCACGCCTACGGCCGGCGGCAGGTGCTGCGCGGTATCGACCTGGACCTCGGACCGGGGGTGCTGGTCGGCATCGTCGGAGAGAACGGAGCCGGCAAGTCCACCTTGCTCAAGATTCTCTCCGGCGAGCTGTGCCCGGATGCCGGAACAGTGTTCCACCAGGGACGCTTCGGTTACTGCCCGCAGGACGTCGCCCTCAACGACGCCCTGACCGTCCGCCAGCACCTGAAGTTCTTCCAGGCCGCGTATGGCCTGACAGACCTTCAGCGCGCCGAGGAGATCATGGATGAGCTGCGCTTCGCCGAGTACGCCGACGTGCGCGCTGGAGTGCTCAGTGGCGGCACCCGGCAGAAGCTCAACCTGACGCTCGCGCTCATGCACGATCCGCAGGTCCTGCTGCTGGACGAGCCCTACCAGGGCTTCGACTGGGACACCTACCAGCGGTTCTGGCGCCTCGCCGACGGCCTGCGCGCCGAGGGGCGCTCCGTGCTCGTCGTATCCCACCTGGCGTACGACCTGGAACGATTGGACGAACTGTGGCGCTTGGACGGCGGCATCCTCGTGCTTGATCCGGCGGTGGTGGCATGAGGAGACATCTCACCCTGTACACCACCGCGACCCGGTACGACCTGGTCGAGCACGCCCGCAACCGCTTCGCGATGCTGCTGGTCGTCCTATTCGTGCCCGCGTGGATCACGCTCGTGTACCTCAACATCCCTGACAGGCCCGTGCCGTTCCGGCTGGACGCCACCGGGGAGCGGCTGGCCCCGGCCGGCAACCTGCTCACGCAGATCACGGGGGCCATCAACGCCGTCACGCTGATCACCGGTTTCATGATGTTTGCCGCCACCTTCAGCGGAGGCCGTTTCGACCGGCGCCTGGCCATGGCGGGCTACCCCCGCATTCACCTGGTCGCCGCCAAGACCACCTCCCTGACCCTCGCCTCCACAGCGGTCGCCGCCTACGCCACCGCCGTCATCTGCGCCGCCTGGTCACCTGTGCAGCCACTCCAACTCGGCGCAGCCTTGTTCGGCGCCGCCCTAACCTACGGAGCCCTCGGCGTTATTTACGGCTCCGTGCTGCGTCGGGAAGTGGAGGGCATGTTCGCGCTGATCATGACCAGCGTCATCGACGTGGCCATGCAAAACCCGCTGGCGAGCTCCGGGGCCAACAGCCCCTTCATCCGGCTGCTGCCCTCCTACGGCACTGTCCAAGCCGCCACCGCCGCCTGCTTCTCCACCCAGCGCACACCCGCCTACCTGCTAGCTCAGCTGCTGTGGTTCGCGGCAGTTGCCTTGATCAGCCTCCTCACCTTCCACCACCGCACCCGCTCGCGCACCGCCGTCACGCTGGACGACAAGGTGCCCGTGCCGGCCGCCCCCACCCAACCGGTCTGACCCTCGTTGCTGGCGGGTATCGGCTGTCATCGCTTGTGCACAGCGGCCCCGGGCCCGCAGGTTCCCACTGGCAGTAGAACGTAGTGGCTGTCGGCCCGGAACGTGCTGACCGCAGTGTCAGTGATGAACGCCAGCAACCGGGCCTTCGTGCAACCCGTCACTCGGCGAGCCACGGCCACCTCTGTCAGCCACCTGAAACGCACACGCCAGCCAAGTAGACCGCTCACTCGCCACCTAAAACGCTCAGTCACACGAATTCGGTGTATAGCAGGTCCGGAATTTGGTCGCGTCAGAACTCGAATTCTATCGACTGGACGTCCGTGAAATGTGCGACCAGTCCATCGCACTGGGAACCCCAGTCCGTGAAATAGGACTCGGTGATGGCCTTGGCGATGATCGGATGCAGATCCTCATCCGTCGCACCGGCCTCCTGAAGCTGAAGGATCTGCTTCGCGTAATTGGGTGAGATCGCCGTGGTGACGTGCCGTACGCGGCCGTCGTCCGAGGACCCCGAGGCGGTGAATCCGAAGTGGGCGACGACGCGCACCATCATGCCACTGGAGGTGGCAGCCTGCTGGCGTGCTTGTGCCCTGACCTGCGGTTGCCACTCGGACTCGGTCGCTTCCACCAGGGCGGCCCGGAGGCGATTCTGGGGCCTCATCAGCTTCCCTGCACGGTAGCGCTCCACGGTGCGGCGTGAGGTGCCCAGGCGGGCTGCCAGGTCCTTCGTTGAGTCCTTTGTCCGCGTGAGAAGGAATTTCACCTGAGCCGTTGCTGATTTCGGTGCGGGCCGGGTGAAGACCTTCCGCTCCGCCCGTGTGAGGGCCTCCAGGACCTTGCCGCGGCCCGGGGCCGGCTGCTGCTGCTCGTGATCGCTCATACCTCCTAGGGATCACGGATCGCCTGTGGACAGATTCCGGGCGCCGCAGCCCCAAGTCGCCCGCCAACGAGGGGTGTTAGGTGGCCGCCAGATGGAGCCGATGCCCACCCCTTACGGGCGGCAGCTGGTCATCCGTGGTGTCCTGCCCGTCCCGGCGCGCTGACTTCAGCGGCGGGTGACGGCATAGCCCGCGTCGTTGACTGCACGCGTCCATACGTCGCGGTCGAACCACTTGCTGATGTTCGGCTGCACCTCGGTGATGGTGCGCATTCGGGCCTCCCAGTCGTGCCCGGCCGGGCCGCGGCTGTCGTTGCATCCGGCGCAGCCGTCCTCGCCGTGGATGTGGCCGGCCATCCATGCGTTGACCGCCACGTTGATGATGACCGCGTATAGGTCGCCGCCGGTCTGGGCCAGGGAGTCCGGGACGCCGGCGAGGACCAGGGCGAGTTCGGGGTTGTCGATCGGCGGCATCGGGGCCTGGGCCACGCCCTTCTCGCTGCTGCTCTCTTCGTAGGAGGACAGGCTCTGCGCGAGGTGATCGGCTGTGGCCTTAGGGTCGAAGTACCGCCAGGCGGAGCGCACGGCTTCCTTGAACGCCTTCGTGTTCCGCACCATCGCATCGTAGGTGTGCTGGAGCCGCTGCCGAGCGGGTTCACCCGCATTGGCCATGCGAGGACGTGCAGTTGGAGAGGTGTTGTCAGTGGCGGCTGTCACCATCCGGCCATGCCCATCAGCCGGGAGTACGCACGCTCCCTCTTCGCGGACCTGACGCAGAACGCCATGGTGCCGCTGGACCCTGACGAGCTCCTCCACATGCCTGGCCTGCGACAGCACGGCCATGTCTTCTTCGGCGACATAGCGGTGCGCTGCTACAAGTACAAGGCCCACTGGACGTACGACGAACGCGACATCCGCGCCGCCGGCCGGACTTTCGCGGAGATGGACGTGGACCTGGACGACGTCGTCGACGTGCACCTGCCCGTGTACCGCGACGTCCCGGAGCGCGATCCGGAGGAGTGGCACCGTCCCAACTGGTGACGCCGACTGATGTCGTGGATGTGCGATCAGGCCCGCAACAAGCTGCTCCAAGAGGGCCGCCACCATGACGAGTGGGGCTCCTGGCGGGACATCGGCGCGAACGGGCTGCCCGGTGACCTGACGCGGGAGGAGTTCGTCGCGTCAAGCAGCCACCGGCACCTGCAGAACATCGCCGGCACCCGGCCTCTTCAGCTCCTGACGTGGTCCGGGGAGAACTGGCTCCTCCCGCGGGTCTACGCGGGCCTCCTGGACCGCTGGGAGCGGCGGGAGGGGGAGCTGGTGACCCGAGCCCGGTTGTGTTCCTCCTGCGGCGATCAGGGCCCGTACTGGGGTGGCTGGCGGACTCCGACCACGTACGGGTACGTCACCCGGTGCCCGCCGTGCTCCGGGGCGGCCTTCCAGCTGTACACCGGCCACCTGCGTGGCGTGGAGTGCGAGAAAGTGCGCCGTCGCGGCACGCAGGCCGATGACTACCTGTGCCGGTTGTGCAAGGCGAGCCAGGCGTCCGCGTGGGATCACTGCCATGAGCACGGCCATGTTCGAGGCCCGCTCTGCGGCAGCTGCAACACCCGCGAGGGCAAGGCCACGCCGTACTTGTTCCTCCAGCTCGAGGGCGGCGCTCTGCACCTTCTGGAATGCCGCGGCTGCCTTGAAAAGCGGACCCTGCCGCGCCGCTTCCACTTGGACGTGGTCCGCGCGCACCTGGAGCAGACCGAGCGGCACGGTCGATGCGGCAAGAAGCCGTACGCCCGCGAGCTGGAGCGCACGCATGGGGTCCACCGGTTCCAACTGGAGTGCAGCGGCTGGCACGCAACCGGCAACTGGACGAAGGACGTCACGGCATCCGAGGTGGCCGAAATCGTCGCGGTCGCTGGCGCCAGCCTCGTGGGCCTCGAAGAGGCGGGCGGCGTGTCCGTCGCTCGCACCCCAACGATGTTCCTACGGAGGGGGCGACGGGCGGACCGCTCAGCAATAGCCAATCTTCTTGTAACCGACCCAGAACTCGCCCTTGGCATTCAGGCTGGCATTCGTCCCCAGGGATGTGAAGTTATGTGCCCCCGGGATCCTGCCGATCCATCCTTGAACGGGGCTGTCGATGTCCACATAGGGCACCCCGATAGGGTTCAGATGGAAGGTCGCCGAGGCGTTCGTACCGCGCGTGCCGCTCGCGTAGCACGCAGTCAGGTTTGAGCGGCGGAGCACGAGGTCACCGTTGTCCTGCATCGTCAATTTGTAGCCGGCGTTGCAGAGAGCCTGATTGGTGCCCAGCGTTCCAGAGAAGTAAGTGCCAACGCAGGTGACGTCCGCCTGCGCATTCTGCTCGCCAGATGCAGCTTGGGCGGTCGCAGTTCCGCTCATGGCGCTCATTCCCGCGGCTCCAGTCGTCAATACCACGGCCAGCGCTCGCATCGTGCGGCCCATAGATTCCTCCTTCGTGGATCGGGCACGAGGCCCGGATATCGGTCGGGGCATCCAGCGCCGATGGCCAGTGGCCTGCCCCTGGCTGCTCGACCATGTTGTCCGGGGGAGCAGCCGGAAAGCATGCGAGGAACCTAAAACTCGCAGGTCAAGGTGATAGCTGGCCGGGATGCTCCTGCGGGGCCGGGCGGCCCTGTATCGACCCATCGCGCCGTACGAGCGGGATGATCTCGTCCTCGACGGCCCCGGCCTGGCAGACCACCGACCGGCCGGCGCCATTCGATGCGGACGTGCGGATTGGGACCGATCGCTTCTGCACCGGAAAGTGCCCCGGCAAGATCGGAGGAATCTTCCGCTTCGCTAGCCACCTGCCGGATAGCCCGCTTCATGAAAACCAGAAGTTAGGGAGGCGAGCTTCAGGCGGATCTGGTCGGCGTGAGGGTGATCGAGTTCGGTAAGGACGTCCAGAGCATATTGCCAGGCGTCATGGGCAGCATCGGGTTCGTACGCGGCCTGGTGTGTATCGCCGAGTCGATTGAGGATGTCGGCCTCCAGGTATCGATCAGCGAAGCCGCGGCAGAGGGCGAGCGCGCGTTGGTAACTCGTCACAGCCTGGGAGTAGTTGCCCAGGTGGTGGTGGGCGTAAGCGATGGTGTCCCAGGCGTAGGTCTGCCCTTCGAGGTCGTCGAATTCATCAAGTAGAGGCAGGGCCTGTCGGCAGCAGGCCAGGGCCTGTGCATGGTCGCCGAGGCGAGCATGAGACCAGCCGATAGCGGTCAGAGCCTGGGCCTCCCCCAACCGGTGGCCGAATGACTGGTACAGAGTGTGGGCCCGGCGGACGAGCGGGAGCATTTCAGGGAGGGCACCGGGGCCCTGCTGAACCCGCACTCTGGCGAGGTCGATGTGGGTATCAGCCTGCCCAGGCAGATTGCCGGCCTGGGTGAACAGGTCCAGGGCGTGGCGGAGGTGGAAGTAGGCGTCGTCGAAGTTGCCATGGCGGCGGTGGGCGCGGGCGACGATGCGGTGGGCGATGGGCTGCCCGAGGGGATCCGCCACTCGGTCGGCAGCGACTACCGCGGCGTGGCCCACGACGGCCAGGTCCTGCCAATGTCCGCGCCGATCGAGGAAGGTGGCAAGGGCCTGAGCGAGCTGCCAAACGTGGGCGTCGAATCCGGCGGTAGCGGCGTGGCCTACGGCAGCTAGCAGCACGACGCGTTCGGTGGCGAACCAGGCCAACGCGTATTCGTGGTCGGCAGGGTCTTCCGGGTGGACCCCGGGCTGCGGCGCGGGCAGAGGAAGTGAGTCTCGGGCCGGTTCGAGCATCCGGGCAGCGGTGTGTGCAGTAGCCAAATAGTGATCCAGCATCCGATGCACTGCGGCGTGGCGTTCCTGGTCGGAGTCGGTGGAATTGGTCTGCTCAACGGCGTAGTCGTGTAGCAGGTCGTGGAAGGCGTACCGACCTGCGGCGTGCTCGGTGATCAGGCTGGCGCCAGTCAGTTCGGCCAGCAACTCCCGCACTTGGCGTGAAGGGAGGGCAGCCAAGCTAGCCGCTACCGCAGCGGAGATGTCTGGGCCGGGATGCAACCCCAGCAGCCGGAACAACCGAGCCGCGGATGGAGTGAGCGCGGCGTAAGACCAGGAAAACACTGCCCGCACTTCACTGGCCGGGTCACCGGTGGTCAGGACGTCCAACCGTTGGCTGGCCGAGGCCAGCTCCGCCGCCAGGGTGGTGAGGGGGAAACCGGTCTGAGAGGCGCGGGTGGCAACGATGGTCAGTGCGAGCGGGAGCCGGGCACACTGGGCGATGATCTGCTCCACGGCCTGGGGTTCCCCAGCTACACGCCGAGGCCCGATCCGGCGAACCAGTAGCTCCCGCGCTTCATCCTCGCTGAGCAAGTCAAGACTGATCGGGTGCGCGCCGTCTGTGGCGATCAGTCCGGACATCCGATTACGGCTGGTCACCACGACCACCGCTCCCGCGGTGCCAGGCAGCAGCGGTCTGACCTGCTGGGCATCTCGGGCGTTGTCCAGCACCACGAGGATCCTCTTGCCGTCCATCAGGCTGCGGTACAGAGCAATCTGCGCATCCGGGCTCAGCGGGATGTGCTGCGGGGTAATACCGAGGGCGTTCAGAAAACCACGAACCGCTTCGGCCGGATCCATCGCCTGTGCCCTCGGGTCAAACCCCCGAAGGTTCACATACAACTGTCCGTCGGGGAATCGATCCCGAACCCGATGCGCCCAGTGCACTGCCAGGGCGGTCTTACCGATTCCGGCACCCCCACCCACAGACGTGATCACCACGGTCCCCGAACCGGCGGCCGAATCGACCTCCCCAGTGAGCGCGGTCAACTCGCGTCGGCGACCGACAAGGTGGGGGACCGCAGCGGGAAGCTGGTGCGGCACCACACCGCCTACCAGCTCAAGGACGGACGGGGCGGGCAGCACAGTCAGGGACGGATCGGCAGTAAGTATCTGGTGGTGTAAGCGCTGTACAAGCGGACCGGGATCGGTGCCCAATTCATCGGCGAGCTGACGGCGTAGCCCCTGATAGCGCTCCAGTGCGTCAGCCTGGCGGCCACTGCGGTACAGGGCGAGCATCAGCTGGCCAGATATGCGTTCGTCCAACGGGTACTGCATCGCTCGGGCAGACAGGCTCGAGAGTAGTTCGGTATGCCGGGCGCAACGCAACGCGGCATCGACGTAGTCAAGCTCAGCAGCCAAACGTTCGTTGTCGAGGGCGTCACGAAGGGCGTTCGCCCACGGCGTGTCCAGATCGGCCAGCGGCTCGCTCCGCCAGAGTTTCAGAGCCTGCTCAAACAGGCCCAAGATTTGATGATCGTCGCGACCGCTTCGGGCTTGGGCGACTAAAGAGCGGAACTCATGTACGTCCACCGCCTGTTCGTCAACGGCGAGTAAATAGCCGCCGGAACAGCGGTCCAAACGGATCTCGTCGTCAACGGCACGCAGCGCTGCGCGCAGCCGGGATACGTAATTATAGATGGTTTGTCGTCCCCGTTTTGGACCACGCTCGCCCCACACATGGTCGATCAACCGGTCGGCGGAGACAGGGCGGTTGGCCTCCATCAGTAGCACTCCCAACACCGCGCGCTGCTTCGGATGCCCCAGCTCTACCGTCACACCGCCCAGCTGGGCTTCGACGTTACCCAGCAACCGAAACCTCGCCACCATCGCAGCTCCCAATCTCGCAGCCATTCCTGCATGGTGCACTTAGACCGTGTCCTACATGGTGAGGTTGCGGAAGCGCTTGTAGCATCAGCGGAAAACTGCCAGTCCGAGAAAGGACAGGTAGTTGCCTGGTTTTCGTTCGTATCGGTGGTTGAGACGCCGGTATCCGGTCAGCCACGACATGGTGCGTTCGATGACCCACCGTCGGCGGCCGAGTCGTTCGCTGGAGTCGATGCCCTTGCGGGCTATGCGGACAGCAATGTGCTTACCCCAGAGCCATCGCCGCAGGTGAGGCGTCATAGGCCTTGTCCGCGTAAAGCCGCACAGGCTTGGAATCCTGTCGCATGGGATTCGTGCCCCATGTGGAAGTGGGACAGCATCGGCTTCAGGGCGAAGCTGCCGTTAGAGCTCGTAACACGATCATGGTGAGACGCGGTCTACCCTTGTTGGGGTGTCGTCCCTCGCTGTTACTGCTTTTTCGCACTCATCGGCGTCTGCC
>NZ_JBSFLQ010000051.1:0-43833 GCF_053599115.1 Streptomyces sp. NPDC001020
GGGGCGACCGTCCCAGCGGTAGTGGGTGGTGGCTCGGCGGATCAGCATGCGGAGCGTGACGAGCGCGGCGGCCAGGTGGAGGTAGAACTCCACGATCGTGCTGTTCTTCTCGGTGCAGCGCCGCAGCTTGCCGTAGCCGTTCATCCACGAATGGGTTCGTTCCACGACCCATCGCTTGCCAGCCTGGATCGGGGCGGGCACTCCCGGCCGTCCTTCGTGATCACTGAGCGTAGAGAACTCCATGATCACCTGGACCCGCGCCCGTTCTGCTGCCAGCCCCGCCACCCGAACGCCTATTGCCGGTCGGTCTAAGGTGGGTCGGGTCGGCGTTGCTCTCGAAGCAGTACGTACCTTCGTCGCCGTCGCGGAAGCGGGCCAGTTCCAGAAAGCCGCCGCCGACCTGTCGATCACCCAGCAGGCCGTCTCCAAACGCATCGCCGCGCTGAAGCGCACTGTAATGAGCGGTCGGGCTGCCTGGCCGTAGCCGCAGCGCCGCGGCTCATCGTGCCGCCCCGCCGCCCCACGGAAATCCACGCAAAGCTGCTCGCCTGGACGTCGTTGCTGTCCACTCCCCCGATTACGTACTTCCTGTGGGTGCCGCTGAAGGCCGGGCCCTCCGCCCTTCTCGCCACCGCGATTACGCTGTCGCTCACCGTCGCCGGCTTTCCCCTGGCCGGTCGTCCACGCCTGACGGTAAACGCCGCAGGGCTGTCTATCTCCGTCGATCCGGTCTCGCGGGGCCGCACTGATATCCCCTGGGAGGATGTCACGTACATCGGGCTCCTCCATCGTGCCAGGCTGGCCAGCGGCGACGGCATGGTGACATTCGAGAACATCCTGCTGCTGCGACTGCGGGCGGGCGTACCTTCGTTCCATCTGCCGAGTCGGGTGGGCAACGGAGGGCTCGAAAAGCTGGGTTACCTCACAATCAGCACCCTGGAGCAACTCGACGCCGATCCGGTCCTCCTATGTGAGGCTGTCCTCCGCTTTGCCCCCGGCCGCTACCGCACCAACAGCGAGCTCCTCGAACTCGACCCGCGCCTCATTCCGCTGTCCTGACCCGGACACCGCCCTCGTGCAGCACCAGCACACACCCAGCGCCACCGTCACCCCGGGTCCGAGCAGGCAGCGGGGGAACGTGGCTCTGGCGGTTCACCACACCCCGCGCTGGGGAGGGAGCAGGGGACGCCGGAGGGCCCGGCGGGTGGGGAGGGCGCGCATCACGTCGCGGCTGTAGCCCTCGATGCTGTTCTTGGCTGTCACACCCCAACTGGCCGGGCGCCCTGCGCACCGTGCGCCGCTATGACGCCCGGGGCCATATCGCCGGTGACCGCCTTCTGGAGATTCCGGTTGACACCACGGCTGGATTCGACGCAGCCTTCGACGATGCGTTCAGCGACCCGGACGTGGTGCTCGCGCACGTCCGGGCACTGGAGTACGGATGCTTCCACTTCGAGGTGCGACGGCCCTGCGCCGAGGAGCAGTAGCCGCCGCACCATCTCGAAACATGGAGAACGGCCGCGTCGCGTTCTCCCGAATTCCAGCAGTCTCAGCAGGTCGGGTGGCCGACGACGTCAAAGCCAAGCTCAGATATTGCCGCCGGTGTTGCAGAAGTACCAGTCGCCCGACTGCTTCTCAGGCACATAGCAGGTGGCGGCGTAGACGTAGTTGACACCGTTCTTCAGGCCATAGACGTCGACTGCGCCCTTCCACCAGTACCCGTGGAGGTCGGTCCAGGTGGGGCTGGACACATCACGCCAGCCAGAACAGACCCGCACACCGTTCTGGTTGTTACCGCAGGCGTAGACCCTGTCCACGAAGCTCGACGAGAACGACAACTGCTGCCCATTCGTGCCCGCGGCAGCAGACCCCGCCCCTGCGAACAGGCCCGTACCGGCAAGAGCCAGTGTTGCCGCGGCAGCGCCGAACCTGCGCGACATCGTGCCAGTGCTCTTCGACTTGAACATCTCATTCCTCCCGTTATGGCAACGTCTCGTGATCAAGAAACGCGCTGTCTGAACACTACCTGCGATGCCGA
The DNA here is from genome assembly GCF_053599115.1 of Streptomyces sp. NPDC001020. NCBI lineage: Bacteria > Bacillati > Actinomycetota > Actinomycetes > Kitasatosporales > Streptomycetaceae > Streptomyces > Streptomyces sp. NPDC001020. The sequence goes on from NZ_JBSFLQ010000051.1 coordinate 2,039, forward strand.
CGCAATGGCACTGCACGCAGGCGGAAGGTAGTGCCCCACTTCTGCACGCGACTTGGGGCCTGTCCGGCGGATCATGCCGGACAGGCCCGTGGTCCCGAGGAGGGCTCAGCGCTTGAGCATGAAGGTGAAGTCGCCGGAGAGCTGGCTTTCCGACATCGTTCACCGACTGGCATGCGCCGTCGCGCCGCGCACGTTCCCGGTCAGGCGGTGGACCCCGAGCCGACTGATCCACGCGTATGTGTACCGCGTGGTCCAGTTCCGGCCCCGCAGGCCGTGTTTCCGGCTGGCGAAGATGGCCAGCCGCTCGTGGACGTAGCCGTCGACCGCGTTGAACTTCCGCCCCGAGTTACCGTTGCGGAAATACGCGGCCCAGCCCCGCAGGACGGGGTTGAGGTCGGCCACTACGGCGGCCACCGGCCGCTCGGTCCGGGACCGAGAGGTCGCTGTGCGTATCTTCTCCGTGCGAGGGGGACGCGAAGACGTTGCGGCTCATCAAAGCGCGGTACAGCTGCTCCAGTACGCACACCACGTAGGCGTCGCGGTCCACCGCGCCCTGCGGCAGCCGCTGGGGCGTCCTCGACCTCCTGGACGTGCTGAAGAACGCCGACTTCGCCACCGGCGTCACCGACGAGTTCGCCTCCGTCGCCGCCTACGAGCGCATCGACCGGCGTGCGCCTCGGACTCGAAGAAGTTTGGTTCCTGGTCCTCGAACTTCGTGACCGAGTACCACGCCCGCGACGGCGGCAATGGCGTGATGATCTACTGGCACGTCGAGCGGAAGAACGTCTGCATCTACTCCCAGCTCAAGTCCCGTTCATCGTCCGAGGTCGCGGCACTGATCGAGGGCCTGCTGCGGCACTGCACGGACGCCGTAATCGTGTCGAACTACGTCGACACCCACGGCGCGAGCGTCGTCGGGTTCTGCCTCGGCCGGCCTCAGCCCACCGCCTTCTTGACAAGCGCGCTGATGCGGTCTTCGTCGGCCGCGGTCAGCTCCCTCACGGCGTAGGCGGTCGACCACATGGCGCCGTCGTCGAGTGCCGCCTGGTCGCTGAAGCCGAGCGTGGCATACCTCGACTTGAACTTCTCCGCACTCTGGAAGTGGCAGACGACCTTGCCGTCTCTGGCGTACGCGGGCATCCCGTACCAGAGCTTGGGCGCGAGGTCCGGAGCGGCGGTCTTGATGATCTCGTGGATCCGCTCGGCGAGGACGCGGTCCGCCTCCGGCATCTCGGCGATCTTCGCGAGCACGTCCCGCTCCGCCGCCGCCTCCTTCTCCGCCCGGGACGAACCGCGCCGCGCCGCCGCCTTCTTCTCCTCGCGTGCGTGCTCCTTCATCGCGGCCCGCTCCTCGGCGGTGAATCCGTTGTACTTCTCGGTGGTTGTGCCGGAGTCCTCGGCAGGCGACTTCGTGGACGGCATGGCAAGTTTCCTCTCGTACAGGATCAGGCGGGGCGGGAGTGCGGGGCCGGGAGTCAGGACGGCGTGGGGGCGAGCGACACGGCAGCCTCCCAGGCGAACCCGTCCGGGTCGGTGAAGGCGTCGGCGGTGCTGCCGAGGACGATGCGGTGCGAGCCGGTGCCGTCGGCGGGGACACCGAGGTCCTTGGCAAGGGCACGGCGCTTGTACAGCGCCAGCTTGACGGGGCTGGACTGACCGGGGGCGAACTCGGCATACTTGCCACCGAAGCTCTTGGCCACGGTCAGGCCCCGGCCGACGTAGAACTGCTTGGTGGCCTTCACGTCCTCGACGCCGAGCAGCAGGACAACCTCGTCGATCTCGCGGCTGGCGGGGCCGGTCTCCTTCTTCGCCGAGGTCGCGATCTTCCAGGTCGTCCCATCCGGGGCCTGGACGACGCCGCCGTAGCCCCACAGCGACTTCGCAGCGGGCTTCAGCACCGTGGCGCCGGCGTCCACGGCGGCGCCGACGAAGCTGTCGACGGTGGCCGGCCCGGACACCGTGAGCGCCAGGGTGAAGCCGCGGAATCCGGTGGAGTGCGCCTCGGACGCCCGCAGGCGTATGTACGTGTCCACGCCGAAGGCGCTGTAGAAGCGGCGGGTGGCCTCGGGGTCGGCCACCTCAAGGGTGACGGACGCGAGGGACGTGCTGGCTGCGGTGGAAGTGGTGGTTGCCATGACCATCACGCTAGGGGCTGCGCGGCGACCGGGGCTTCTCGATTCCTGACCGGTCTTGAGACTTGCTTCGCCATGCACGCCGGCATCCCCTCCATCTTGATCGCCAACCCCGCATGGCTTGCCGTACCCACAGCATCGGCATGGTCGGCGGCCGCACCCGCCGCCTGGCGCCGGAAGGCCCCGGGCGGCATGCCGACCAGCTCGGTGAAGCGGGTGGTGAACGTGCCCAGCGAGGCGCAACCGACCGCGAAGCAGACCTCGGTGACGCTGAGGTCGCCCCGCCGCAGCAGCGCCGTCGCCCGCTCGATGCGACGGGTCATCAGGTACGCGTACGGCGACTCACCGTAGGCGGCCCGGAACTGCCGACTCAGGTGCCCGGCGGACATGTTCACGTCGCGGGCGAGCGCCTCCACGTTCAGCGGCTGCGCGTATTCCCTGTCGATCCGGTCGCGGACACGGCGCAGCCGCGCGAGATCAGCCAGGCGCTGCGCCTGGACGCGTGCACGCCGCCATTCAGGCTTACACATGAGAACCCTCCCCTTTGCCTTTCATCTTCCATTTCCATCGACGTCTTCGAGTGTCTGGGGTGCCCGCCTCGGCGGGCACCCCAGACACTCGGTGGTGTGGACCGGCCCGCCGGACTCGACCAGCCGGTCGAGCAACTGCCGGACAGCAGCGGGACGGAGTCCGGGCTTATGACCCGTTCAACGAGGACACGGACGCGGCCCTGGCGGGCGACTGGCAGGGCAGGCACTTTCGCTCCGGTGCGCCGCCGCGTTCCTTATGGGTGGTCGCGTGTCGGCCCGCACGGCCGCCTCGATACCCGCACAGCTCAGCGCAGTTCCTGGATGCGGACCAGGTTGCCCGCGGGGTCACGGAACGCGCAGTCGCGGACGCCGTACGGCTGCTCGGTCGGCTCCTGGACGACCTCGGTATCACCGGCCTGCACCTTCTCGAACGTGGCGTCGAGGTCCGGGGTGGCCAGCAGGATCCAGCCGTAGGTGCCCTTGGCCATCATCTCAGTGATCGTGCGGCGCTCCTCCTCGGTGACGCCGGGATCGGCGGCAGGCGGCGCCAGAAGGATCGACGTGCCCGGCTGACCGGCCGGGCCGACCGTGATCCAGCGCATCCTGCCCTGCCCGACATCGCTGCGGACCTCGAAGCCGAGGACGTCGCGGTAGAAGGCGAGCGACGCGTCCGGGTCGTCGTGCGGAAGAGAAGTTGCGTGAATGGTGATGTCCATGGCGAGCAGGCTAGAGGCGACTCCGTGAATCGCGCTTCTCGATTCCTGATCGACCCGGACACGCCCGGACGTTCACGGGCATGTCACGCGGAGCGCGCTCGCTTCCCTCGACAGTCGGCGCGCCGTGCCCGCCTGCTCTCTCCTCGGCGGCCGTCGGAGCCGGCCGACGCCCCAGGGACGTCCTGTTCGTCACCGTAATGCCCGGTGCGACAGGGGAGGTGTCTGATCGTTGATGGTCAGACACCTCCTCCTTTGCTGCTCAGCCTGGTGCGAGCCCCTCTAATGCTGGAGTACTGCCTTCATGAACGCTGCGGGCGATGGGAGCGCCGAGCCGGCCGCCGGAGATGTCCTGGCGGGAGATGTCCATGTCGGTGGGGTCGATGAACACGGCGACGGCAACCGAGGCGCCGTCGGGCTTTTTGCCGTAGGAGACGAACCAGCCGTAAGGCACTTCATCGGCGACGTTCACGCCTCGCTGCGCGGTGCCGGTCTTGTCGCCGACAACGATGCCGTCGATCAGCGCGCGCTTGGCGCTGCCTTCTTTGGCAGTGTGCTCCATCATCTGCTGCACCTTCTGGGCGGTGGCGGCGGAGACGGCCTGGCTCATGACGGCCGGCTCATTCTTCTCCAGGGCGCTCAGGTGAACCGCCCCGGGCGGCGACCAGCCTGTATTCGCCCATGCCGACTACCTCGTGTCCGAGCCGGAATGGGCCCAGCGCGACCTGATGGCGGCGCAAGGCATGGCCCAGGAGGTCGCCGGTCTGGCGCCGCGCGTCCGTGAAGTTGCGGACGGGCAGGAGATCTTCCCCGGCGTACGGATGCAAATCACCACCGGCCATACGGCCGGGCATGCGACCGCGCGTAGACCTGCTGGTAGTCGGGCAAGTCCCGCATGTCATCGGTCACCAGGCCGTGGATGTCGACGAGCCAGATGTTCTTCTTCGCCTCGTCGGACGTCGCACCGTCTCGCAGCATCGCCGCGTGGATCTGGTCGGCCATACCGGTGCCGGCCGTGCCTGCGCCGAATACGACGAGTCGCTGCTCGGACCAGCGTCCCCCGGTGACCTTCAGGGCCGAGAACGCCGACGCCATGACGATCGCACCAGTGCCCTGCATGTCGTCGTTGAAGATCCGGTACTTGTCGGCGTTCTCCACGAGGATCCGCCGTGCGTTCGACGGCCCGAAGTCCTCGAAGTGCAGGAACGCGCCGGGGAACAGCTCGGACGCGGTCTCGAGGTAGAGGGCGACGAAGTCGTCGTAGCGCCGGCCGGTGACGCGCGCGTGCCGGTTACCCAAGTAGGACGGGCTGTTGAGCAATTGCTCGTTGTCCGTGCCCACATCGAGGTTCACGGCGATGACGCGGTTGGGGTCGATGCCGGCGGCCGCGGTGTAGACCGCGAGTTTCCCGATGGAGATGTCGGTCCCGTTGACGCCCCAGTCTCCGATACCCAGGATCTCCTGGGCATCGGAGACGACGATCAGATCCACGTCGTCCGGGCCAAGTCCGAGCGACTGGAACGAGGCCTTCATGTCCTCGGGACGGTCGATCGACAAGTACACCGCGCGCGAGTCACGGTAGTCGAGGGACCACTTCTCGATCGCCTCGCCGACCGTGGGGTCATATACGACGGGAAGCAACTCGTCGAGATGGTCGCCGAGCAGCTTGAAGTACAGCACCTGGTTCCGGTCGTGGACCTCGTTGAGGTAGATGTACTTGTGCAGGTTGGAGGGCTGCTCCTGCAGTTGCGCGTAGGCCCTGCCAGCCTGCTGGCCGAGGGTCTCGACAGCTGCCGGCAGCCGCCCCGTGATCCCCAGCCTCGCCCGCTCCTCCAGGGTGAACGCCGTACCGCGGTTGCGGCAGCGATCCTGCAGCACGGTTGGTTTGACAGGCATGGTGATGTACCTCCTGCAGTTGTGAGGTCTGTGCGCCCGTGCGTGTCCGCGGTTTCGTGGGGGGCGGCAAGGTCCGGCACCAGGGAATGGCTGAGGTCGGCGCCGAAGAGATCCGGTGCGATCGATGCCGACCATGCGGTCACCACCGTTCAGCCCGATTTCGCGTCCGGGTTCTCGCTGTGAACGCGGGACGTCCAGGCGTAGGAGCTGCTCTACGATGCCGCGACGGGAGTCTCCGGCGTCATCTCGTAGGAGTGCTGGATGGCCGGGTGGCGAGTGCCGAGGCCGTCCGTGACCTTCCGCTCCCAGGGAACTGCCTGGAGCTGCTTGGTCTCCTCGAGCATCGACTTGGGCTCCAGATTGCGGAAGGTGTCGACCTCTCCGGCGGCAACGGCCGTCAGCGTGGCGAAGACCGCCTCGGGGTCGAACTGCGCACGGGGGAAGGCGAGCTCGGAGTAGTCGAACAGCCGCTCCGACGCGTCGTCCTTCCAGCTCTCCCAGGTCTGGAACATCCGGTCGTTGAATCCCGTCAGGAAAGGCCCCGGGTTCACCGTGGCAACCTCGATGTTGTATTCCTGCAGCTCGTACGCCATCGTCTCGGCGATCGCCTCCACCGCGTGCTTCGAGGCGGAGTAGATGCCGGTGAAGGGATTGACGTTCAGGCCCTCCCGCGAGGACACCCAGACGACACGGCCGCCCCCGCGCTTGATCATCTGCTTGACGATTCCCTGCGTGAGGACCAGCGGCCCAGTCACATTGACCTCGAACTGGTGCCGGATGTTCGCTTCGGGAATGTCCACGGTGGAACCGCCCTCACCTACACCGGCGTTGTTCACCAGGATCTCTACGCCCCAGTCGAGTGCCTTGCGCCGGTCTCCGTCGTTCGTGACATCGAGCTTCTCCACCCGCAGGGAGACCCCTCGCTCCTTCGCCTGCCACTTCAGGGTCTGCACCTGGGCGTAGATCTCCACCCCGGCGATCACGTCGAAGCCCTTCTCGGCGAGGCGCATGGCGGCCTCGAACCCGAAGCCGGTGCCCGCGCCCGTGATGAGGACCTTCCTCAGGTCTGCATTCGCCATGTCGAGTGCTTCCTTTCACGTTCATGGTGCCCGCGGCGCGCGTGGGTCCGGCGGGGAACCAGTGCGCGGCAGCAGGGGAGCTCGTGTACGCCACTGCTCACAGAGACTCGGGGCGGATCCCACGCTGTGTTCGGTGACGGCGACCCAACCCTCTACGTTGCCAACCGCCAACACCAGCAGCGGTCTTGATATCGAAGATGGCTCGTGCGCCACTCTCCGGAGGACCTCGCGACCAGTCTGATCTCGCATGCGGCTCCCGGCAACTCAGAGAACTCAATCCGTCAAGAGTGAATTTGTGTCGGGACCAGGTGCCGGTCCCGCGTCCCATTCACCAGGCCCACGAACGCTCCGCATTTCCAAGAATTGCTGTGAGAAAGCCGAAGCCACCGCCGATCTTGATCAGCGTGTTGAACTCCTTGAACTCGCCGACCGCGAGTGCGGGTCCCAGCTGCCTACTGAAACGTGCTGGTCAGCAAGGATTTTCCAATCAGTCACGAATCTCGACGAGAGTCTGGATTGGCACAAGAAGGTGTTCAAGGTTGAGGCGATCGACTACAAGTTCGCCCACCGCTACCGAGAGAACACCGGGAACAACCACAAAGGATTTCTAGAATCCCGGACCGGGCTGGGCCACATTGCTTTCCTGATCGACGAGCACTCAGACCTGGAAGCCTGGATGGCGCGACTGGAAAACTGAGAATCAAGCACACGCAGATCCGACACCAGAAGGAACCTTTCGCCTACTCGGCCATGAGATTCCGGAGTCCGGACTGCATTTAGCTCGAATTTGTGTCTTAGGCCACGGGAATGGATTGCGCGGAGCTGCGGTTGCCGCGCCTGCCAGCCCGAGGTAGCTTCAGAGCCAGTGAATTCTTCCCGGTCCGAAATTGCGAGGAGGAGTAGTCGTGGGTCGAGTTTTGTTTGTGATGACTGGTGCAAGCTACTGGACGTTCGAGAACGGTCATCGCCATCCGACAGGGTACTGGGCCGAGGAATTCGTCGCACCCTACAGCGTCTTTACGAATGCCGGATACCAGGTCACGGTGGCAACCCCGGGCGCTGTTATCCCCGTCGTGGACACCATGAGCCTGCAGCCCCGTTACGCGGGAGGCGAGGAGAACATGCTCAAGGAGACCGCGGTCATCGAGTCTGCCGAGGAGCTCCGCCACCCCATCGCCGTCAAGGACGCGCGACTCGAAGGCTACGACGCGGTCTACTACCCCGGAGGCCACGGCCCCATGGAGGACCTCGCGTTCGACGCGGACTCCGCCGTACTGCTCCGCAAGGCACTCGCTTCGGGCAAGCCCCTCGCCATCGTCTGCCACGCACCGGCCGCCATCCTCGCAACCCGCGACGAGAACGGGAACACACCCTTCGCGGGCCGCGGCGTGACGGGCTTCTGCAACGAGGAAGAAGAAGGCGTCGGCTTCGCCAAGGACGCGAAGTGGCTGCTGGAGGACGAGCTGAAGAAGCTCCCCACCAACTACTCCCGTGGTCCCGCCTGGGAGTCGTACCTCGTATCGGACGGCAACCTGCACACGGGGCAGAACCCCGCGTCCTCCGGGCCGCTGGCACAGGAAGTACTCAAGGTCCTTTCCTGAGCCTGCCCGGTGACCGGCGGCACCGAGTTCCCAGATCAGGCGCCCCTGGCCCGAACCGCGACGTGGCGCCAGCCGTCGGGAGCCGTACCCTTCACTGGGCGAGTACCCCACGCTCCAACAGCGACGGCCTGTCAAGCGGGCAGGACACCCGCTGCCGCACGGCGAACGACGGCGGAATCGGATGCGCGCCAAGCGCAGAGACGCGAAAATGGTGATCCGCGGCACGGCGGAACGCGGACCATCACGACTTCCGCGTCGAAGGCTGCTTTCGGGTTCACGCGGCCGACCGGACGCGGCAGTCGCGGCGGCTGCTGCCGACTCCTTCCGCACGATCCTCACGGTTCCAAGCCACCGAAATGGCGAAGTTCACCTTCTGCGGCGAGGAAGTGGAAGCACATGACCGTCTCTGGAATCCTCATATCAGGCAAGGGCAGACTGGCCCTCGCAGTGGCGGTCCTCTCCGCCCTGACCGTGGTACCGACCCACGCCGCAGACGATCTGGGCAAGGCCCCGCAGGGCCAGCAGCCGACCGTAGTGCTCCTGCACGGAGCATTCGCCGACGGCTCCAGCTGGAACGCAGTGGTGCAACGCCTGCAGCACGACGGCTACCACGTCATCGCCCCACCCAACACCTTGCGCGGCATACCCCAGGACTCGACCTACCTGAGCAGCCTCCTGAAGACCATCAAGGGACCGATCGTCCTCGTCGGACACTCCTACGCCGGCGAAGTGATCTCACAGGCAGCCGCCGGCCTCGACAACGTCAAGGCACTCGTCTACATCAACGCGATCATGCCGGACAAGGGTGAGTCCTTCGCCAGCCTCTCCAGTAAGTTCTCGCCAGCACCGCTCACCACAGCACTGAAACAGGTCCCCTTCCGCAACGACGACGGAACCACCGGCACCGACGTGTACATCCAGCCCGCCAAACTCCACGCCACCTTCGCACAGGACCTCTCCCAGCAGCAGGCGTCCGTCATGGCATCGATACAGCGCCCGATCGCGCAGTCGGCCTTCACCGACAAGCTCACCGCGGCAGCCTGGCGGGACAAGCCCGTCTACGTGCTACTCGGCAAACAGGACCGGGCCATCAACCCGAACCTCGAACGGTACGAGGCCAAACGCGCACACGCACGCAAGACGGTGGAGATCAACTCCTCACACGTGTCCCTGGTCTCCCACCCCCAAGCCGTCACGGATCTCATCCTCAGCGCGGCCCACGACTCCGGGAACCAGTAGACGAACAGGCATGACCTGCCGGATGCGCTGGATGAGGTGTTCTGGCGTGCTGAAGGCGACGTTGGACAGCCAGCCCCGCCGCAGCAGGGACCAGACGCCTTCGACGGGGTTGAGGTCGGGCGCGTAAGGCGGCAGGTAGTAGATGGTCAGCCAGTCACGCGAGACGGCGAACTCCCGCAGCCCGGTGGCCTTGTGGACGTTCAGGTTGTCTCAGACGAGCACCACGCGATGCGCGGCATCGCCCATCTGCACAGCCTTGCGCGCCGCGGCTGACCGCACGCGACCGAAGCACGGCCCGTTCAGGATTCGGCGGGCAGGAGCTGGACCAGGCCGACCCAGTTTTCCTCGCCCACCCAGGTCTGCGTGGCGCGGACCCTCCAGCGGCCCGCAGGCAGTGGGACCGATGCCTCGGCAGGCATCCCACCGTCGGGGTACTCGATGCCCAAGTCGGAACCCGCTTCGGCGGAGTCCATGAGCACCGCCGGACCGCCCGAAACCCAAGTGCCGCACTCCTCCCACACCGTGGCCGGGTCTGCGAGGACAGCATCTGCTGCGGCGCTCAGTCCGGCCTCGGTTTCGGCGGCGAGCCACCGCAGGAACGCTCGGTGCTCGGGCAGATAGCAGCTGGTCGCCGGCTCGTCCGCCAGCACCAGCGTCTGCCCACCGTTCTCGTCGATGGGGATCACACCGGCCAGATCGTCCACCGCGCAGGCCCGGTCGTAGTCGTCCGGGGCGGTGGCGTCTCCCGCCATAAGACCACTCTCCGTGCACCCGCCCCAGGAGGCCAGGGCGGAGACGGGGACAACGATCAGAGGACCGCCCATCGACTCCACCCAGGCAGCGGAGGGGTGGGAGGCATCGTCTGCGGTTGATGAAGAGGTGTTCGTGCAGTCAGTGTGTCCTCGCCCACTGACACTGATGAGGATCTCCGAAAATCCCCACAGCCGCTCATGTTCCCCACTTGGTTCGATCTTGTACGAACCGGTCGGTGTCGCCCGCCCAGAGCCGTTGGGGTGCCGGGCCGCTCTCGGCGTCAGGATTGGGTGACTGCCTGCATGACGGTGTGCCAGGGAGTGGCGTCGAAGATCAGGCGGATGGTGTCGATCCGGCCGTTGGTGAGGTGGAAGTGTTCGGCGGTGCGCTGGGTTCCGATAACCGGGACCGAGGTGTGGACGTCGTAGACGAGGGTGGCTTCGGATTCGCCGCACAGTTCGCTGACTGGACTTCACCCACGTGAAGACCTGGTCCGGCACCGTCTACATCGCCTTCGTCGTGGACACCTTCTCCCGCCGGATCATCGGCTGGTCCGCCGCCACCGTGAAGGAGTCCGTCTTCGTCCTGGACGCGCTGGTTGATGGCACTGTGGCAACGCGACCGGGACGAACAGCCTGTGAAATCAGGCGAGTTGATCCATCACTCCGACGCCGGATCGCAGTACACGTCGTTCAAGCTCGCCGAGCACCTGGAAGCTGCCGGCATCGCCGCCTCCATCGGTTCCGTCGGCGATGCCTACGACAACGCCCTGATGGAGTCCACGATCGGCCTGTTCAAAACCGAGTTGATCAAACCCCGGCGCCCGTGGAAGACACTTGCTCAGGTCGAGCTGGCCACTGCCGAGTGGGTCGACTGGTACTGCCACCGACGACTGCACGGTGAGATAGGGCACATCCCGCCCGTCGAATACGAAGCCAACTACTACACCGAACTCACGAAACCCCAGGTCACAACCACAAACTGAGATCTCTACCGAACCCGGGGCGGTTCAGAAAGAACCCACCGATCAGATTGAACGAGCCGCGACAGCAACAGGAGCGGCTGTCCACGCTGGGCATCAAGCCGCTTGAGGCGCTGTCTCCCGCCCCGGCGGCCGGGAAGGCTCCGAGCAAAGGCGCAGCAGGCGTTCCAGCGGGGCGTGGCGGCCCTCGCGCAGTGGGTGGAGCGGGAGGGCGCGGACCGGCCGGTGCCGCGCGGCCACAGCGAGGAGATCGCAATCGACGGCGAGGCGGAGCCGGTGGTCGTGAGGCTGGGCGTATGGGTCTCCAACACCAAGTCGAGGCGGGACAAGCTCACCCAGGAGCAGCGGGCAGCGCTCGCTGAGCTGGGCATGGAGTGGGCGGTATAGCGAGGGGCGGCACCCTGGATCTGGTGCCGCCCCTGACCGGCGAATATCGCTCGTACGTGGTTCGTCGGTAGGTTTCGCTTCATGGTCTACAAGTTCGGGCCCAACGAACAGTGCCTTCGACGCTGCCAGGCCGTAGTGCCGGTGATTCTGCGAGCGGCGGAGCAGGTGACTAGCCAGGGTGTGCGAGTGCCGTTCGAGAATCGGAATGTTGTCCGGCCGCTCATGGGCTGGTGGCAGTTCACCAACCGGACGGCGCAGGCTCTGATATCCCTGTACGACCAGGGTTACACCGTGGAGGCGGCGCCTTTGATGCGGAACCTCCTGGGGCACTCCTACGCGATGAACTGGCTGGCCGACAGCGGTGAGCCAGCTGTTGTAGCGCTCACCGATTACTGGAATGAGCACCGGCGAAAGCTCGCCAGGAACGTCAACGAGACCTGGAACCTGCCTGAGCCAGCCTCTACGCCTTCAGCGGACCCGCTCGTGTTCGCCAACCCTGAGAGTGAGCAGATCCATAAGAAGCTGGTCGGGGAGCTGAAGAACTTCGACACCATGGTCAAGGCGTATGGAACGGCCGACGCCTACCCCGTCTACCGGCATCAGTCGGCCTACTCGCACACCACGGGTGCGACTGCCGACGCATTCCTGATCGTGGACGACGGCAAGCTGAAGTTCACCACGGAACCCAAGGGCGGTGAGGCGGACATCACCGCCGAGCGGCTGTGGATTCCCGTGGCTCTGCTCCAGGCGGCAGCAGCAATCAGCCCGCTGCTGGTGGGCAATCCCATGAAGCCGGCCATCGAGAAGGCGATGAGCGACCTTGGCCTGCCGCCCACATTGCTGAACCTTCAGCACACCAGGCCGCTGATGTAACGCACGAGCTCTGTGCCGTGGTGGCAGCTACCAGTGGCGCGGGTGACCCGGGCCTCCGCCAGGATGATGCCGGTCGCCGGGTCGCGGTGCACGGGGACATACAGGCCCCGGTCGGCGTCACCCGGCCGTGAGCCAGTCTCCGGCCCACGGGGTATCGGTGGTCTCCAGCACGCGACCGGCGAGCGGGCCGCCCAGGAGTCGGACGATCACAGCGGTACCTCCGTCCGGCGGGACTCTCCCGCCTCACCCCTTGGTGGCGCTCTGCACGGGAAGGACAGTACTGGGGTGCCGGCGACTTCCGTCCCCGCCGCCGGGCTGACAGCGGCGAGGCGCGGCGGCCCCGGCCGACGCGCAACCGGCTGAGCGCGCCCTGGTCCCCGGCCTCCCGCCCGTCTCTTCCTCCTTCACTCCAGCCAGAGGACATGGGCGAAAACGGCCGCTTGTTACGGAAGGTAGAACAGCCGGGCCCAGGTGGCTACGTCGCCTGCGATCCGGCGGCTTCTGTCCGCAACACACGTGGGGTTGTCACGGCGCAGCGCCGAGAACCGCGGGCCGCCGAGAGATGGCAAAGCGGCCAAGTGCTGACGGACCTCGCGGAACGTGGCTGAGTTTCAGTGATCAGGCGGCCCAGCTTCCGTTGGACTCGGCAGACGACCTGAATTTGAAGAAGAAGCGGACGCCCGTCTTCACGTCGGTAGCGATCGTATTCCACTGGCCCCCGGTGGCGAGCGTGTAGTCCGCCTGGCAGTACGGCGAACCCGTGCTCGGGACGAAGCAGACGGAGATGTAACGGTTGGTGTTGGGCTTGATGTTGATGTCGGTGCAGTTGCTCGTGGTCGTGAGATAGTCGTCAATACGCCAAGGGTAGGCCCCGACGCTGTCGGGCTTTGAGTAGGACTTGGTGCTGCCATAACACGACGCGACAACTCCTTGGTTGAGCTCGTTGGCCTGCGCCGCCGGTGCGACGACCATGGCGCTGCTTGCGAACGCAGCCGATAGCAGGACAGCAGCGACACGCTTGCGAGTTCTCACAGGTGGTTCCCTCTCTGTCGGCTTGGGACCGGTTGATCCCGTAGATGGCTCACAGTTTGTAGGGCCCGGTAGTGGGGCCCGTCCGAACAGGTAGTGGGGTGGAATGCCGAGGATGCGTAGGTCCCCGGAGGCAACGCGGAGCCCCCGTTGTGTGACGGTGAATCAGGTCAGTAGGCGACGTACCCCTCGCTGACGCCCCAGAACTCAAGGTAGAACTTCGTGCGGCTGAGGACATTCGTAGCCGCTACGCCCCAGGTGCGCTGCCGTAGTAGGTCGCAGCGCTGGCTGGCGTGCTAGTGGCGGCGGTGAACCCAGCAGCCGCCAGAACAGCGGCACTTACGACTGCCATGGCGCGTGAACGAATTCGCACGTTGTTCCCACCCTCTTTGTGTGTGGACCCATGGCCCCCTCGGCTCGGTCGACGACCAAACCGTGGGCCAACAGTCTGCGCTGATCACACGTGCCACCGCGACGTTCCGTGCCACGATTCGAGCAGGTTCGAAGGCACGGCCGTGGGGCCAGTAGGACCAGACAGCGGGAGGGCCGTGAAACTTCAGCGCGGACCTGCTGGAGCGACTGCTGGCGGACCCAGAGCCCACGATCGCCGTGGACGCTGCAGCCAACCCCGTACTGCCAAGGGCACGGAACGACCGCATCATCACCGAGGCCGGCCTCTGACGGCCGCCCGGGGTGGGCTTTGGACACGAGTACAACCATGGTCAGTTTCTGCTCACCGAGGGCAGGAGGGTGGTGGCTAGTGCTGTGACCGGCAACGTTCACCGGGTTGGCGGTGATAGTGCCTGAAGCGATTGGAGGTGGGGACATCCGAGGTGCGGGGAGGCGTGGTGACGGAGCCGGTCACACCTACCTGCGCTGGCGCAACGCCAACGCCCGCCACCCCGACGTCCTGGCAGCCCAACGCAAGGAGCGCGCCCGCATCCGCAGCGAGAAGAGACTGCGCTGGGGAGGCCGGCCCGCCCTCGCCGCGTGATCATGTAACCGGCGCCTCACCCATCAGCGCACTAGAAGGAGAGCACCATGCTCTCCCCGGCGGCGATCACCTCGCCCGAAAAGCTGCTGCAGGCATCGGCGGTCGAACGTTGAAGGGCGCGAACCGGACACTGGGGACGCAAAAAGGCCAGCCCGAGCACGAGTGTCGACCGCGCCATCCGCTCGCCTCACCGGATGAACGACTACGTACTCCCCCACAGTCGCACCACTGATGGCCTAAGTAGACCTATAGGACGTGTCATCAAGCTATCCCACGCGATGCCACTGCACGCCACAGCTGAATCTCAGCCCATGCCGGCGCCTGTGCATGGATCCCGCCAGGTCACAGGACCAGAAGACGAAACCTGACAGTGACTCAGTGATGACACGTAACTACTGGCATCCAAACGGCACTTCACACGGGTGCCGGGCAGCGGGGAAGACCTCAGCCAGCGCCTTCCACAGTCCCATCGCGCCGTCCCCGACGACCAACTCAGGGTCGCGCATGCCGCGTCGGCGGCAGTCCCGCAGCAGGTCAGCCCACGACTCGGTGCTCTCCCGCAGCCCCTCCGCCAGCGCGATCAGCTCCTTGGTGCCGTCCAGCCGCACCCCGAGCAGCACCAAGGCGCAGCTGTGGGCCTGACCGAGCCGAATCTTCGGGTGCACCCCGTCGGCCCACACGTAGACGAAATCCCGGTCGGACAGGTCCCGCTCCTGGAAAGCCGCCTGGTCGTCGCTCCACTGCTTCGTCAGCCGGTCACCGTCGCCGGCGACAGGCCGGCCGCGGAGCCGAGGAACTGCTCCAGCGCGGGTACGAAGTCCCCCGAGGACAGTCCGTGCAGGTACGGCAGCGGCAGTACCTCGGAGACCGTCGGGGACTTGCGGCACCACGGGGCCAGGATCTTCGAGGAGAACCGCTTTCGTTCGCCGGTAGCCTCGTCCACTCGACGGTCGTTCACCCGGGGTGCGGTGACCTCCACGGGACCTGCCGCGGTGGTCACGGTGCGGGGCCGGTGGTGGCCGTTGCGGACCACCAGGCGCCGCCCGGCTCCATCGGTCTCGGCCGCCAACTCGGCTATGTACTGGTTGACTTCGGCCTCCAGCGCGGCGGCGAGCATCCGCCAGGCACCCTCGCCGACGATCTCGTCAATCAGGGAGTCGTGTGGTGCCGTTTCGACTTCGTTGACTACCGTGAGCACGGGCGTGCCTTCCCGACCGACGCGCCAACGTCGGCCTACTCGATGACCATCACAGGATCATTCGGGAAGGCACGCCCTTCGCACGCCAACCCCGAGACCGATCCACAGGTCTTGAGCATTGCTCCGTCCGACGCCGGCCGTGGACGTGAAAGCGCTACGGAAACTCGGCACCCAGTGGGCGTGACGCCGTCAGGATCCAATTGGCGAGCCGAACCGCTCGAGATCACTCGTACGAGCCGGCGGCCGGGGCGGACGACTGGACAAAGTGGCCAGCGCGACGCCGGTGTCCACCTCGTCCTGTGTGAAGCCGGTGATGCCGAGCAGCAGGCCGTTCAGCGGCCCGCCGACCAGTTCGGCGTAGCGGCGGTCGGGCCGCGGGCCTGGCTGGTCGTGGTCGGCGCCGTAGACCCGGCGGCGCAGCAGCTGCTCGTCATCACTTCAACGGTTATGACTCTTCTTCCTTGTCTTCGCTTAGATGGTTCATGGCGAATGAGATCTCTTCGGGATGAGTAGCTGTACGGGTTAGTGCCCAGGCTGTGCGTGCGTCCATGCCGGGTCCGTATGCGGCTGCCAGACGTCGGGCACGCCATGTGGTCAGCGGTGCCAGCAGCCATCGGTTCAGCGGGAATTTGACGCGCTGGTGTCCTATGGAGGCTTCATGACAGGGGTTCACCTGTGCCTCCGGCAGCGCTGGTGTCCGGGAGGGAGCCGACTCCTTCTCTGAGCGGGCAGTGGGGTTCGGAACACTGGGCGTGGTTGCAGGCTCGCAGGTTGGCCAGGGCGAGGCGCGCTTCGATCAGGGCGTGGTCGTCTTGGTCAGGGCTTCCGTACAGGAAGCGGGACATGGCGTCGAGGGGTGTGTGGGCGTTGCGTACGTCGGTGAGGATGCCGAAGGTGGCGGTGCGGTCCAGTCGGCCCTCGTGAGCGGCTCGGGCCCAGCCGAGGAGGACCTGGTGTGCGTCGTCGCGTACGTCTGGCTGTCGCAGTGTCTGCATCCAGCCGTTGATCAGGAAGTCACGGACGGCTGGGGCAGCCTGTGCTGCGCTCACCAGGGTGTCCAGGACGTTGTATGTGGGATCGGTGAGCGCTAGGAAGGCCCGAGGGCCGGCGAGGTGGGTCTGGTACTTCTCGAACCAGGTCTCGACCGTCTCGACGACTCGTTGGAACCCATCGGTGCTCGCGGCGGCGTGGGCCGTCAGGGCGGTCGCTGCGATGCGAGTTGCTTCGTCGTCGACGGCCAGGATGTGGCGTAGCCGGACGAGAGCCATGTGCGGCCATCGCATGCCGTACCGGCCGCTGCATGCCCAGGCGACAACCTTTCGCCGATGCGCGTCAGGCTTTTTCGCCCAGTCCAGCAGTTGTTTGTGGGCATCCCGCGCGAGTTCTTCCGTCTCCGCGGCTTGGGTGATCAGTGCGGTGACGATACGGAGGTATTGCTCGTCGGGGGAGGTGGTGGCCCAGGTGTCGAGGAGCGTGAAGAAGGGAGATTCGGCCTCTCTGATGGACAGCTCCAGCAGACGGGATCCGATCTGCTCCGTCCATGCTCTGGCGACGCCGTCGGGGGCGGTGATGCGGGTGAGCCACTTCGTGGTTGCGTCTCGTTCGTCGGCCCAGTGGTGCCAGTCCATGCGGATGGCGGAGCGGGCGAGGCCCGGGCGGCTGTGGAATGCGGCTGTGTCGCTGGAAGTGATGTCGACACCGACGTCTCTCAGCCGACGTCGAGGGCTGCGGCCTTCCCGGTACCGGCGCGCGACTGTCTCATCGCGGCCGCCGAACTCGGTGGCTGCCTTGATGCATCGTTCGATAGGGGCGCCCTCGAGGTAGGCGGCGGCGAGCAGCATCACTCGGTCCTGGCCGCGGGTGCCGGTGCCGGTGAGCGTCTGCTCCAGGAAGTTGGTCCATAACAGGACCTCTTCCCGGATGCGGCGAAGCTCGCTGACTCCCTGTTCGTGCTCCGGTGAAGAGGGTGTGTCACTGCGTTCGACCGCTTTGGCCAGCCGTTCAGGATCGATGCCGCGCAGGCGTTTGGCGATTGCGACAGCATCATCCGGGCTGACACTGCGGGTGATGAGGTCAGACAGGACGCCGGCGGTCCGGTCGGTGGCTGCTTGGCGAAGCAGGCCGCGTGTCATAGTGCGCTGGGCGTCTTGCTGCAGCCATCCGGCCTGCGCGTGGCTGCCCCAGTGCGCAAGGTGGTTCCGGGCGACCTGGATGGCGTCGGGGCGTACCGCCTCAATCTCGTAGCGGCTGTCGCCCCGCCAATTCCGCTGGTTGCGGGTGATGACCAGGCAACTGCCCGCGTCGTGGAGTTCTTCCGCCCAAGTAATGAGGGCGCGGGCGGCATTCTCGGAAAAGAAGCGCGAGGGCGCGTCGATCAGGTAGCCGTGCCCGGTGATGGGCTCGGGTAGGACTTCCCGTTCCGGTGCTTCGTCCTCGTCCCAGTCGGCTGCCAGGTAGAAAAGCTGCGGGGGTCCTGCGGGAGTGGAGAGGTGGGTGTGCAGGGCGCGGACTGCCGAGATGCGACGTCCCGTGCCGCGTTCCCCCATGATGACTGCGAGGCCATGTGCAGCGAGCAGGTTCGCTGCCCGTTGCGGGGTGGGAGTGTGCGCCCAGACAGGCTCCAGGGCGGCCTCCTGGTCACCGCGCGGAATGGGGGTGACCGGTAGTTTGGGTAGCCGAGTGATGTTGATGTTGCCGAGGTTGGAGCCGCCGACCTGGACAGTAGGACCGGTGTTGCCGACGGCGGACTGCCCAACAGGCGGCGGGTTGGTGGGTGGCTGGGGCAGGTCACGCCCGTCGAGCGTGGTCACCTTCGCTCCGTGTTCAGGCTTCCGGAGTTGTCCCTGCCGATCTGAATGACCGAGCCGGTGTTGTTCTCTGCGGTCTGGTTCACCCCGCTCTGCGGCTCTTCCGGCTTGCGGCGCGCCATTGCCGTCAGTTCCTCGGCTGCTTCGGGGAAGTCCTCCACCAGGGTCAGCAGCCGTCGGTTCCACCTCTCCCGCAGGGCAGCTTGATCCAGTGTGGCTGCCTGCGCCTGGTCGGCATCGAGCCGGGCGAGCTGGCGTTCTTCCTCCTCCTGGCCACCGCGCCGGAAGAACCGAGCTGCCAGCGAGCGCATCGACGCCCAGCTCTCCTTGGTCATCTCCGCGACCAGTGCAGCGGCGGCTGCCCCCGCCAATCCCACGAGCTGTGCTTGCTCCAGCACGGCCCTCGCCCCCATCCAAGATCCGCTAAGTGACTAAACGATCACCTGCTGCAATCAGGAAGGGTCTCAGAGATGCCGATATAGAGAGACAGAGTCCGTGAGAATGACTGAAACCAGCCGTCCGACAGCATCACGCTACTGACGCCACCAAGTCAGGACGAAGGCCGTTCACCGGCGCGTGAGTGCAGAGCGGCGTGGCCCGTCCGGCCGTCGTCGACCTGGTCGACGTTCTCGTCCGGCCGCGCACCAGTTGGCGCATCATGCGCGCCTCGCTTCCGAGGCCCGGGTGTCGGCACCCGTACGCGATCCGGACTGGGTCGCCAACCGCACCGGGGAGAGCATGAGTAGACGGAAGGTCACCGACTCCCCTACTGGCACTCGACCCGCTAGACCCATTTCGACAGTGCAAGGCCCGGACCACGCGTCCGGGCCTTCGTCGTGCCCCGGGATCTTTCTTCCCGGCCGCTGCTGTCTGGGTCCCGGCTTCCAGCCCTACGGGGTGAAAGAGCCGTGCCCGGCAGGACGAGACGCAAGCACCTGAGCCCTGTCACTGTCCCACCCGCATTGTCGAACTCACGCCGGAGGCAGTACCGATGACCGCCCGCCAGACACCCGGGGCAACACCCGCGCCGATCGCCGCTACGCTGAACACGCCCACCCAGGGCCGGGCCGAGACCCCACAGGGACGCTCTTCTGCAGAGAGCCGCAGCAGGACCGCCGACCGCGAGGCGCGCACCACCCCCACGCGGACGACACCACCACAGGTGTCCGCTGTCCTCGATCCCTCTGCTCAAGGGAGCAGCATCATGACCCGGGACAACGTTCCCGCGCCCGTCCAGCCGCCTGACCCCGCGCCCGTCCCGCAGCAGCCCGCCGTGGGTGCCGGCTTGACCGCCGCGATAGGCCAGGGCGCCGTTCAAGGCGCCGCCCGCTCCATCACCGACCGGCTGGTGGACAAGCTCCTCACCAACCCGCCCGACTGGCTCAGAGCCCTGTGGCACGCGCTGCCGAAGCCCTGGGAGTAGCCGCCACGGCCGGGCAGGACCGTCCTGCCCGGCCGTGGTCTCCGCCCGGATGTCAGTCGCGGAAGCGGGAGAGCCAGGTGCCGCCGGCCTTCTGCTCGGACACGGCCTGGTCGTGCTCCTGGTGCTCGGGCCCGGCCTGCGCAGCTTGCCGTTCGGCGGTGATGGCGCGCTGCTTGCAGCCGTCGCACAGGTGCGGGTGGGTCTCGCGCGGGGTGCCCCACCCGGCGGGCTCGATGGCCTTCCACCGTTCGTCGGTGAACCGGGTGCCGCAGTCGGCGCACACCGGACGGCGGGCCTCTCGCTCGGCCTTGTGCTGTGCGGCGATGCGGCGCAGTTCCTCCTGGTGCTCCCGTTGGCGGGCGGCGTACTCGGCCTGTTGCGGGCGTCGTGGGCTTCACGGCGCGGATTGCCGATCGCCTCGAGGAGGGTCTGGTTCTGTGGCCGGCCGAAGCGCCGGAAGATCGCCCCGGCCGGGCCGTGCTCCTTGAGCGCGTACTCGTGCCTCACCGCCGTGCGATTCGCGGGCGGCGACCTCGCGCTGGAGACAGGCGACGAGGTATTCCGGGTGGGTCCAGGACTCCCGGCGGGCCCGCTCGGCGAGGCGGTCGGCGGCGTCCAGCAGGGCCGGGGCCTTCAGGACCCGGGCGAGGAAGGCGAGGTCGGAGGTGGTCTGCTGGCTGGTGCGTCGCCCAGCGGGCTTGTCGACGGGCTGGGCCAGGACGGACTCGTCGTCGACGGTGGGGGTGCGGGCCATTTAGCTCGCCTCCTTGTCGCCGCCGCCGTCGATGACGGTGAACAGCCGGTCATAGGTGCCCAGCTCCCGCTGTTCGACCTCGACCAGCGGGCCGCTGGAGCCGACGGCCTGAATCTGACCCGTCGGATGACGACGCCGTGCCTGATGGCGCATCATCGCTCCGGCCTCAGCGTGCTCGGGATCGGTGATGGTCTGGTGGCGGGCCCAGCAGCGGACGTGCTGGGCGACGATCTCGCCGCCGGTGGTCAGGACGATGACCTGGTCGTTGTCGGTCAGCACGGTGACGTAGTGGCCGATGGCGGCGGGGTCGACGGAGTAGTCGCAGGTGTCGACGCGGACGTAGTGGTCCCGGCCCAGCCGGGTGGAAAACCGCCACCAGGTCGGCGGGTCGACCGCCGGCAGGGTGAGCATCCCGGCCCGGTCCGCCTCCCAGCGGTCGACCGGGCGGGCGCCCAGGGTCCGGTGAACACGCCGGTTGGCGACCTTCAGCCAGGCATCGAGGTGGGTGCTGAAGTCATCCGGGCCGCTGAAGTGCCGACCGGGCAGGAAGGAGGTCTCCAGATAGCCGTTTGGCCCGTTCCACCAGCCCCTTCGCTTCCGGATCCCGCGGCCGGCAATGGTAGATCTTGGTGGCGAGCAGGCCCGCGAACGCGGCGAACTCGCTGGTGACCCGTCCGCGGCCGACGCCGGCCTCGTTGTCCCAGACCAGCGTCTTGGGGACGGCGCCCCACTGCGACAGCAGCCGCCAGTGACCGTCGATCAGGTCGCCGGTCCGCCTGGAGGGCAGCATCCTCGCGGCGATCACCCGCGAATACCCCGACACCATCACCAGCACCGGCGGCCGGCCGGTCTGCCCATAGCCCAGCGGGATCTGAACGTCCGGGAACCACAGGTCGCACTGGGCAGCTCACCGGGCCGATAGGTCGTCCGGGACACCGGATCGACCGGGAGATATGCGGGCCGAAGGTCACGGATGCGGTCCTTGAGGATCGTCATGCCCCGGTCCCAGCCGATCCGCTCGGCGATCACCGTCGCGGGCATCGTCGGTGTCTCCCGCAGCAGTTCCCGGATCTGCACCTCTACCGCGTCCACCACCGACCCCTTCGCCGGCCGCTCGTACTTCGGCGGCCGGTCGTTGGCCAAGGCCCGCTTGACCGTGTTCTTCGAGATGCCCAGCTGTCGAGCAATCGCCCGGATCGGCATCTGCTCTGCCCGGTGCAGTCGACGGATTTCTGCCCAGTCCTCCACGAGGATCACCCTTCCTCCTGACCTTGATCGCCAGGGCCAGAGTCAGACGAAGATCACCAAGTGGGTCGCTTTTGATACGCCGTCAGAGGGTCAGGGTTCGGGTTCTGGATCACTTTCCGTGCCGGAGCCACGGAGGGTCACCACAACCGCGATCATGAACGGCCGTGGCTGATGTACTCCTCCAGGACCTGTGGTTCCACCAGGTCGAAGGCGTTGTGGTCGAAAGTGTCATACCCGACGGCGAGTTGGTGGTCGTGCGGGCCCGGACCGCTGCGGAACGGGCTGCGTGTCCGGCGTGTGGGACGGCGTCGGTCCGGGTGCACAGCCGGTACGTACGCCGGCTTGCCGACAGCGTGGTCGGCGGCTGTCCGGCGCTGATCGAGTTACAGGTCCGGCGGTTCCGCTGCTCTCAACGGGACTGCTTGCAGGCGATGTTCGCCGAGCAGGTCGACGGACTGACGTTCCGGCACGGCAGACGCAGTGCCGGGTTGCAGACGGTGCTGGAACGGGTGGCGGTGATGCTGGCCGGCCGGGCCGGTTCCCGCTTGGCCCACGCGCTGGCGGCCAAGGTGAGCCGCTCGACCCTGTTACGGCTGATCCGCCGTCTGCAGGACCCTGAGACCTCGACACCGAGGGTGCTCGGGGTCGACGACTTGGCGCTGCGGAAGGGACACAACTACGGCACCATCCTGCTCGACATCGAGACACACCAACCCGTCGATCTGCTGCCGGACCGCACCACTGCGACTGTGGCCCGGTGGCTCGCCGAGCATCCCGGCGTCGAGGTGATCTGCAGGGACCGTTCCACCGCTTACGCCGAGGCCGGACGCCTCGGTGCCCCGGACGCGCTGCATGTTGCAGATCGGTGGCACATCTGGTCGAACCTCGCCGAGGCCGTCGAGAAGACCGTCGTCCAGCACCGTGCCCTGCTCCGCGAGCCCCAGGACACCGCCACTGCCGCGGCTGCCGAGGCCCTGGAAGGGCTGGACCTCGACTTGGCTCCCACAGGGCCACGGACCACCGGCCGCCTGTCCGACCGGGTTCGCGAACAGCACGAGGCCGTTCACACTCTGCTCGAACAAGGCATTGCGATGCGAGAAATCGGCCGCCGACTGGGACTGGCCCGCAACACCGTTCGCCGCTACGCACACGCGGCGAGTGCGGACGAGCTCCTGGTCGGGCGGTGGACAGGCCGCACCAGCATCCTCGACCCCTACAAGCCCTATCTGCACCAGCGGTGGGCCGAGGGCTGCACCGTCGCCCGCCGCCTGTTCGAGGAAGTACGCGAGCGCGGCTACCCCGGCGGCGAGAGCGTCGTGAAGGTCTACCTGGCCAAGCTCCGCGCGGACTTTCCGCCCGCCCCGCCCCGCAAGGCTCCGTCCGTGCGGGACGTGACCAGTTGGCTCACCCGCCATCCCGACCGCCTCACCAACGACCAGGCCCAACAGCTCAAAGCGATTCTGGCCCGCTGCCCCGCCCTCGACCGAACCGCTCACCACGTCCGCGTTCGCCAAGTTGATGAACGACCGCCAGGGCAAACACCTCGACCAGTGGATCAGCCAGGTCCAGGCCGACGACCTGCCCGCCCTACACACCTTCGTCACCGGCCTGGGCCAGGCCCTCGACGCCGTCGTCGCCGGCCTCAGCCTCCGCTACAGCTCCGGGGCCGTCGAGGGCCAGAACAACAAGATCAAGATGCTGAAACGGCAGATGTTCGGCCGTGCCAACTTCGACCTCCTCCGCAAACGGGTCCTCCTCACCGCACGAGGCCGTTCATGATCGCGGTTGTGGTGACCCTCCGTGGCTCTGGCACGGAAAGTGATCCAGAACCAGGGTTCGGCCGTCGTCGAGAGGCCTGGAACGGACATCATGATGGCAACTGCCGCATCTCCCCCCACGGAGGCCGACCCCTCGGTTCTGACCTGCCGCAGCGACGAGGTCGGCCTGTGCGCGAAGTGCCAGCGGAAGACCCACCGGTACGGCCGCGGCGGCAACCCCTTGTGCTCACACTGCCTGACAGAGGCCTCAGCAAAGTGGGCCCCGAACGTGCGGCGGACACCCCGCACGTGAGGAAGCCTGCCGCGCCCTCCACTGCAGGCGGTACGGCACGCGACCTCCTCGGTCCGCCGCCATGACGACAGGCGGCTACGGGCCATCCGGCCAGCTCGCCACCTGGTCACCTTCAACGGTGTCGACCAGGACCAGGCGCGCCTTGCGGAGGCTGCCATACTCGCCGACCCAGTCCCGGAACTTCTTCTCCGCGGTGGCTCGGTCCGGCCACCAGCCGTCCATCAGGTCGCTGCCACATGACGATGACCGAGTGGGCCTGCCGCTCGCTGCTGGGCCTCGGCCAGACCGAGCACCTCGAACTGGGCGGCCCCGTCCCTGCTCTGTACGACACGTTCAAGGATCCGAAGAAGGAGCTGTCCGACCTGTGGGGGCGCCACGAGACAGAGGAGCAAGGCCAAGGGCGGCGACGTGGGACTCGGCACGCTGCGCAAGGGGTGGGCGCAGCTGACGGCCGGCAGCAAGGTCCTCGGCGCGTACGGGCACCGCACCGTCCTGGTCGGGGCGTCAGTGCTGCCCGGCGATGACCTCTTCCTCACGATCGATCACGACCTGCACCCCGGCCAGCCGCCGCTCGCCCCCGCCGGATCCGATGCCGCCGACGAGGCGGCGGGTCCGGGCAACCTGGAAGACCACCTCGGCGACAGCGACGATGCGCTCATCGGCGCCGCCCGCGCCCAGATGCTCGCCTACCTGGCACTGCGCTCGGCTCCCGCCTCGCAGCTGCGCACCGTGCCCGTTCCCGCCGACCGCGCTTCCCGTCACCGGCGCTCCGGGTTGACCACGCCCCTGGAAGACGACAGCCTCACTCTCGCCATGCGGGCCGACGCCCGGGGAGCAGCTACCGGCACGGAACAGCACACTCTGCGCGCCGGAATCCGTTCCGTGGGCCTCGACGATTTCCTGAGCTGCCGTATCCCCGGCACGGAGGTCCGCCTCGGCATGTCCCGGAAGCTGTTCGCCGCCTGCGAGCGCCTCCACGAGGAGGACCTCGCCATCGCCCGGCGCACCCCAGGACTGCGCGCCGAGGACCAGCCGCCCGCCGACCTGGAACTCAGCGACGAAGCCCAGGAAGAACAGCGACTCACCCAGCGGCGTATCTTCCGCGAACAGCAAGAGGAAGCCCGCCCACGGCTGCGTCCCTTGCTCCGCGACGCCTACGAGCGAGGTGCAGCGAGCGACTGGAGCGACCTTCTCCGCCGTCCCCAGGAGCCGGAACTCGACCTGGAGGGCGACGAGGGTCTCCTCGAAGCGGCGGCGCCGGAAACCTACGTGGCCGTCAGCCGCTACGACCTGCCCCCGCACTCGCCTAGCTTTCCTCACGCGACGACCGTGGCGAGGAACGAGCCGAGGGGCTACTGTCCCGTGCCACTGAACCTTGACCGTTGCCCACCCCTTCATCGCAGTTCACCCGATAGGAGGCATCTCCGATTTTCACGCCGCCCGCCAGCCGGCGGTACCTAGAGTCTGCCGTGCCGTCCGGATGGGACGGCATCCGGCGCTGGTGATCAGGAGTACACATGAGGTCTTCGGGGCGTATGGCCGTCTCGGCAATGGCTGCGGCTATGGCGGCGCTGGGTGTGGGAGGCGGGGCCCCCGCATCCGCCGCCTCCACGGCGGCGCCGGCGTGCAGCGGGTCGGAATGTCCCAGCCTGAAGCCGACCAGGCTCACGGCCAGTCAGGCCAGCTTGAACGTCACGCAGATGCAACTGGAGAACATCAACGCGATGGCATCCGACGCGGTGACCGGGGAGCCTATTCGCGGTGCGAAGATCGTGTTCGCCACCATGGGCGGCAGGACGCTGGGGACGGCCTACACGGACTACGACGGCATCGCCGCAATCGCCGCTCCGGAGAATCTGGGCCCCGGAACCCTCCAGGAGCTGCTGGGCGGCTATGAAGCCGCAATGGTCGGCGACGGCATTCACGCCCCGGCCGGGGCCCACGGAGCGATCACGATCGGCACGGACCAGGGCCCCGGTCTCCCGGGTAACCCCTGCTCCGTCTGCAGCGACCGTACGCTCAAGCAAGACGTGGTCCCGGTCGACTGGAGCCGGTAGTGGTGAGGATCTTCTGTCGGCGGTCCCGGGCGGCTGACAGCGGTGCCCCAGCAAGGCTTCGAGTTGAGGTCCGGGAGCCCAGCGGTGTGATACCGGTCAGCCCGGTCAACGGCTACGCGGTTCTGGGGACGGTGGCCGCGCTGCCCATCAGTACCTGGCGCTACCTCTGGGAGCCCGAAGACGTGCGTCACCTCGGACCGATGGCCCAGGACTGGCACGCCGCCTTCGGCTTCAACCAGGACGACACCACCATCCCCGTAGTCGACGGCCTCGGTGTCGCCCTGGTATGCGTCCAGGCGCTGCACCGCCGCGTGGAAGAGCTCACGGCCGAAGTGGATCGTCTGCGAGAAGCCGCGAGCTGAACACGGCCGGGGAAGCATCCCCGGCCGACCGCGACCCACCGCCCACTCCCTGAGTCGAGGGGGCTTGAGAACGCCCTGGGCACCACTCATCGCAATCCAGAAGGCAGGACACCTTGGCTCGACACGACACCGTGACGGAAACACCCGAGACGATGGAGCAGTGGTCGACGGACGCGGTCTGGCGGCTTCCGGTGACGGTCTGCCGCATCACCCAGTTCCTGGGCGAGCAGAAGGCCGGCGCCTTACTGGAGCGCGCCACCGCCTCCGCCGGCAACTCGTTGAAGCCCTCCACGATTCGCGACCGAGAGGTGGTCCCCGACTATCGCCGGTCCCGGTCACGAGGAGACTTCGCCGCGCCTGAGCTGATGGCAGCCATCGACCAGGTACTGGAGGCGGTCGAGCACACTCTTGGAGTCTCCTGCCAGCACACGGAACCCGAATACAGCCTCAACGTGCACAACGACGGCGACTTCTATCGGCCGCATCAGGACACCGATGTGAAGTTTGCCCCCCGGCGTCTGCTCACGTTCGTGTATTACCTGCATCGCACACCTCGGCCATTCGGCGGCGGAGAGCTGCGCATGTTCGACGCCGCCCTGCCGTTGCACACCGGGACAGCCGGAAAGTGGCAGGAGCGCACCTGGCGGGACTGGGAGCCCGAGCACGACAGCATCGTGTTCTTCCTGCCCACCGCCTGGCACGAGGTACGACCGGTCAGCTGCCCGAGCAAGCAGCACGCGGACAGCCGCTTCGCCATCAACGGCTGGCTGTGCAGCCCTGACCCCGCGAACCGCGGGAATGATGACGCCACCCCATGAGACACATCGTCCTTGACTCCGACTGACGGGGTGCATCCCGTCCATCGAACTTGGTCGAGGCGGAGTCACGTGGACCCCAGGGACTGCGCGAGCGTCCGGCCCGTTCACCCAGGTTGGTCAACAGGGTGAGGCGGAATCGCTGCGGGTCGGCCATACCCCTCCTTCCCGGTTATCCCGTGCCGACGAACCTTGAGCATGTGCCGTCGAAGGTTGAGCGGGGCTACTGCCGGTCGGCCGGTGGCATCCAGACGACCGCGGTGTCAAGCCCTGGGTTTGGTGGAGAGTGGGTTAGCTGGTTTTCAGGGTGAGTTCTGGGGTGGCGGTTGGGGTGTGGCGTGCTTCGAACTCGGCGGGTGGGACGTGGCCGAGCTCGCCGTGGAGGCGTCGCCGGTTGAACCAGTCGATGTACTCGGCGACAGCGATCTCGACGTCGTTGATGCCGGTCCAGGGTCCCTTGTTGCGGATCAGCTCGGCCTTGAAGAGGCTGTTGAACGCCTCGGCGAGGGCATTGTCGTAGGAGTCGCCCTTGGATCCGACCGAGGCGACCGCGGCGGCCTCGTCCAGGCGCTCGGTGTAGCGAAGAGCACGGTATTGGACTCCGCGGTCGGAGTGATGGACCAGCCCGGCCAGGTCGGCGCCCTCGCGTCGACGGCGCCAGACGGCCATGTCCAGGGCGTCGAGGGCGAGTTCGGTGTAGAGGCTGGTGGCGACCTGCCAGCCGACGATGGTGCGGGAGAACACGTCGATGACGAAGGCGGCGTAGACCCAGCCGGAGAAGGTGCGGATATAGGTGATGTCCGCGACCCACAACTGGTTCGGTGCGGTGGCGGTGAACTCCCGGTTGACCAGGTCCTTCGGACGGGCGATCTCGGGTGCCGGCCTGGTGGTGCGCGGGCCCTTCGCTCTGCTGACCCCCGCAGTCCGGCCTGGCGCATCAGGCGTTCCACCGTGCAGCGGGCCACCTTCCGGCCGGCTCTGCGCAAGGCGGCGTGGACCTTCCGGACTCCGTAGACGCCATAGTTCGCGGCGTGGATCACGCGGATCTCCTCGGTGAGATGCGCATCGCGCAGGCTGCGTGCGGAGTGCGGCCGGGTGGCGGCGGCGTAGTAGGTGCTCGGCGCGATCTCGGCGTCCGTCCCCTTCAGGGCGTCGCAGATCGGCTGGACGCTGGCGCACTGCCTCCTTCGGGGTCTTGCCGCGAGCCAGCTGCTTGGCGAAGTAGTCTGCGCCTTCGCCGCCGCGTCGGACCTGGGTGACCGCGATCATGTGAAGGGCGTGGTTGATGAACCGGTTCCCGCCGCGATTGAGGCGGACGCGGACCTTGTTCGAGGACCACACCGGGATGGGGGCAGTCCCGGTGAAGTGCGCGAACGCGTCCTTGGACTTGAACCGGGCGGCTCCAGCCGTCTCACCGATGATGACGGCCGCGCTGATCACACCGCACCCGGGGATGGCCAGCAGCGAGGGCGCCAGGGACTCCACCAGCCTGCGTAGCCGTGCTTCCAAGGCATTGATCTGTTCGGTCAGCCGACGGCACTCGCGGACCAGGTCACGTGCGATCTCGGCGACGACGCCCTCGTGGTTCGCGAGTGCCGCAACCAGCGCGTCGAACACGCACAGCCGTCGTAAGCCCCGGGAAGGGACGGGGAGTTCAGGGTCGATCTCGTGGAGGAACCAGCGCAGCTTGTTCGCCGCGGCCGTGCGGTTGCGCACCAGACGGCGACGGTGATCAGCGATCAGTTTCACGTCCCGCGCGGGACCGGCGAGGCTGGCTCGGGGCAGGTCAGGCTCGCGCAGCGCCACTCGCGCCACCGCCTCGGCATCGATCGGGTCGGACTTGCCTCGTTCGCGAGCTGAGCGACGGGCTCCGGCCATCAGCCGCGTATGCGCCCGAACCACGGCATGGCCGGCGAGCAGCAGATCGGCCTCGAACCGGCGGGTCAGGTGGCGGCAGTCCTCGATGGCGAGCAGGACCTGATCGAACTGGACGATCCACTTGATCGCCTGCGCGTGACCGGCCGGGGTGGCAGCGACCGTGACCTCGCCCGCCCTGCGTCCCAGCGGGTCGACCGCGACCAGCGTGTGCGTCTTCTTGTGACCGTCGATGCCGACAACGTGCACGGAAACCTCCGCGATGCGGTGGGGAAGTCGATGGACGTCTCCACCGCGGGGGCACGCCTCAATCGGGCTCGCGCGGCACGCTCCTATCAGGCCACTCCGTGGCGGAGACCAGGGCCGGCGGGGCGGCACATCGCCGACAAGCCACCGTCGCCGGGGCAGCAAAGAAACGAGCCAGCCCCGCCGGTGTCTGTCACTGTGTCACCACCCGTGGGCCCGTGTCCCAGACTCTGTCATTGACGCGAAGAAAGCCGAGGCGGATTTCAGGATCGCGTTCGCCCGGCGCAGTTCTTTCACCTCCCGCTCGAGCTCGGCGATCCGGGCGGCCTCCGCACCGGTGGGGCCCTCGCGCAGGCCGGCCGTCCGTCTCGGCGCGCTTGACCCAGGTCCGCAGGGCCTCGGGGTGGATGTCGAGCTGTTCGGCGATGCGCTTCACCGCACCGGTCCGGCCGGCAGGGTCCTTGCGGGCCTCGACGGCCAGCCGTCTCGCACGCTCACGCAGTTCGTCGGAGTACTTTCGGGGTGCAGCCATGACGGAGATCCTTCCGGGTCTTCGGTGTCTCCATCAAACCCGGGGCGATTCATCTACAACCGCGTCCAGATCGACGCACAAACCCTGCGCGTCGGCCGCGAACGCTTCGCTCTCGTATACATCGACCCTTTCTCCGTACAGGAAGCAGCCGCCCAAACAGGGATCCCGGCCGGTGCTCTCAACGGCAACGGACACAGCAACGCCCGCCTCGTAGGCGGTGGCTGGGCTGTCCCCATGGGCATGGGCAGTGTCGTGATCCGCACTCGGCAGGGCGCGGGGCTCTGCATCGCCACCCGTGACCGCACAGCATTCCTCGCCGCGCTGGCCCAGGCGACGTCCGGCCGCAATTGGTCGCCGAACTGATCCACAGACAGGCACGGCGTCCGACACCCGTGACTGCGTATCAGCTCGCCAAAGCTCTGCCTGAACTTGCCCTGCAATCTCCCTTACCGGGCAAGTTCAGGCAGCAGTTGCCCTCGCGCCGGCACCCGCACTTCACCAGATAGGGCACAAGCGGACCCTCCCGACCCAAGGCTCAACTGTCGGCAATCGGTAGGCCGATGACGCGGCACGTATTGCACCCGTGTGCGACGGGGCGAGCTACCAGTTGGACCAGCGGTAGTGACCCGACACGGCAGACAAGCAGGCGGATTCCGGTCCGCCCCACTCGCGTTCGTTCACGCGCTGCCCCTCGATGAGTGATCTATCCGCCGTTGCAGGCCTGTTGAACCGCGCAGGTAGTGTCGAGCGTGCACTTCATGAGGAACGACCTGGAGGCACGAGTGGCGTTCGGCAGGAACAACAAGGCAAAGGCGGCAGGCGAGCCGCCTGTGGAGCCTGTCGCGTGGGAGCGGGTCCACAAGTTCGTTGTCAGTTCCGTCGAGCGTCCCAAGTCGCTCAAGCGGTCACGGTCGGTGTGGGGAAAGCCCGCCGTTCGCGTGCCGAAGGGCGGCAAGGACTACCCCGTTCTCGCCCCATGCGCATTCCTGGGCTCATCGTCCGTACCAAATCCTCCGTCTCGACCCGAACTCACGCTTTACTCGGATGCCGACACCCAGCACCTCCTGTGCTATGTCGAGGAGCCGCAAGAGGTGGACGGAGAGCGGCATCACGTCGTACGCGACGCGCAAGGACAGACTATCGGGACACTTCGCCGTATCCCGCCCAAACGCCCCTTCAAGCACACCTGGCGCATCGACCAGCCCGGCCGTCCCGAGATCATCGGGCGCAATGAGTGGGCAAGCGGTACCGGTGGCCAGGTCGCTGCACGCGTGGCTATCCGCGCCGCCTTCGAAGTCGTGGACAGCGTGTTCTACACCGGCACGGACGATCAAGTCAAGAAGGCCCGGTCGTTGGAGTGGATGGCCGGAGACGAGGTCGTCATGACCTCGGAGGGAAGCGCAAAGGTCACCATCCAGAAGGACTGGCTCGACCGCCGTCTCGCTTTCGCCTTCGCTCTGGTGGGAGACAAGTAGCCGTCTCCCCTGGTCGGCCACCTCCCAACACCCAGGTCTTCAAGGTGCGGGTGGGAAGCCTGCGTAGGATGACGGGCCTTGACCCCGGATCTTGGACACACGAGACACTGGATCCTGAGGATCTGAGAACGGACATCTCGTGGTCATGAAGAACTATCCGCCGCAGTTCAAGGCGGACGCGGTCGCGCTGTACCAGTCGCGGCCCGAAGCGACGATCCGGCAGGTCGCTGCCGATCTGGGGATCAACCCGGAGACCTTGCGGAACTGGGTCAGGGCGGCTGGTGCGAGTCGGCCGCGGGGCCGCCGGGCGGAGGTGTCCATCGAGCCGCCCACCCCGCTGGAGGCGGAGAACGCCGCACTGCGCAAGAAGAGCCGTGAGCTGGAGGAAGAGCGCGAGATCCTGCGGAAGGCTGCGAAGTATTTCGCCGGGGAGACGCGCTGGTGAACCGCTTCCAGTTCGTTGCCGACCACCAGCGCCGCTACGGCGTGAAGCGGCTGTGCACCATCCTGGGCATCGCCCGCTCCAGTTTCTACTACTGGCGCGCGACAGCTGACGACCGGGCCGGGCGCCTGGCCGATGATGCTGCCCGGATACGGGCCGTGCACCGCGAGTCGGACGGCACCTACGGCGTCCCCAGGATCACCGCCGAGCTCCGCGAGGACGGCGAGCGTGTCAACCACAAGCGGGTCGCACGTGTCATGCGGAGCATCAATCTGGCCGGCGTGAGGCTGCGGCGCAGGCACCGCACCACCGTCGCCGCCCCGGCTGCGGCGAAGGCCCCGGACCTGATCGGCCGCGGCTTCACCGCGAAGGAAACGAACACGAAGTACGTCGGCGACATCACCTACCTCCCCCTGGACAGCGGGAAGTTCCTCTATCTGGCCACCGTCATCGACCTCGCCTCACGCCGCCTGACAGGCTGGGCGATCGCGGACCACATGCGCACTGATCTCGTCATCGACGCCCTGGCCGCCGCCGAACGCACCCGCGGCAGCCTCGCCGGAGCGGTCATACACACCGATCACGGCGCCCAGCACGGATTCAATCGAAGACGGTGCGGGCGTTCGTCCGCCACGCCGACGCTTGGCTCTGGTCGCCGCAGATGCTCGACGAGTGGATGGGCGACCTGCGCGCGGTGAGTAGGCTCAAGCGCTCGACGCTGCGGAACTACCAGGGGGGTCAGTGCGCTCGTTCTGCTCGTTCATCACCGATCCCGCCTACGGGTGGGCGGCGGCCTGTGAGGACCGGTTCGGCACGCACCCGGTGCAGGTCGTGCACGAGTGGAACTCCGCGGTGCACGTGGAGGAGGCCGAGGCCGACGTGGGCAAACGCGCCTTCACTCATGACGAGTTGCAGGCGTTCTTCGACTACGCCGACGACCAGGTCGACAATCTCCGTGGCCGGGGCCGCAGGGGCTGGCTGCAGGCCTTCCGCGACGCGGTGCTGTTCAAGACCGCGTACGCGTTCGGCCTGCGGCGCAACGAGACAAGGATGCTCGACACCGTCGACTTCGGCCGCAACCCCGAGGGGCCTGAGTTCGGCGACTACGGCGTCCTCTACGTGCGCCACGGCAAGGCGAAGAAGGGTTCGCCGCCGAAGCACCGCAGCGTGCTGACCGTCTGGGACTGGTCGGCGGAGATTCTTCAGCAGTGGAACGAGGAGGTCCGTCCGCACTTCACCAATGCGGGCGCCAGGGCTTTGTGGCCGTCGGAGCGTTCGGCTCGGATCGGGTTCTCGCAGATGAACACCCGCTTCGCTGCCTACCGAGACGCGCTGGGCCTGGACGAGAACCTGGACTTCCACTCGTTCCGAAGGTCCGGCTCGGAGCGGCCGCTCAGCCATGACGGATTGAGCATGCTATCGCCTTGGCGATCGGTCGCCCATGTCCGAGACCTGCTCATGCATTCGGGCGTGCTCCCGCACAGGGACCGCCGCCTGCTGCTGTTTGAACGCCGCCTGCCCGGATGGCTCGACGCCGTCGAGAACCCGGAGCACCGCACTCTGCTGCACCGTTTCGCGACCTGGCACGTCCTGCGCAAGCTCCGAACCACTGCAGACAAGCAGCCCCTTGAGGCTGGCGCGGTCACCTCTGCCCGAGCCCGGCTTACCCAAGCGGCCGCGTTCTTGGCCTGCTCGGCGAACGCGGCCGGAACATCAACGAATGCACCCAGGCCGACCTGGACGCCTGGTATGCCGAGAACGCCATCAGCCGCCGCGTCGTCCAACCGTTTCTGCGTTGGTCCATGGATCCTCACGCGATGCCCCGCCTGAGAGTGCCCACGGTCCGAGCCGAGAACCCGGCCCCAATCAGCCAGCACCGGCGCGTCGCCCTGATCCGCAAGGTCATGACCAGCGACGAGCTCCCGTTGCTGGAGATGGTGGCTGCTGCACTGATCCTGCTCTATGCCCAGCCCATCCGGCGTCTGGTCCGGCTCACCATCCACGACGTCCAGCACGAAGCCGATCAGGTTTCACGGCTCGGCGATCCACCCACCCCAGTCCCAGGCCCGGTACCTGTTCGCGGAAGGTCTGTCGCGGGGAGCCGAGCACTGCGCAGACCAGACGCCGGACCCGCACCGACACCACGACCCGCCGCCCGTCCACCGGCACATCCACCAGCGTCCGACCGTGCAGGCCGTGCACCTTGGCTGTCGGCGCCCCGCACACCGGGCACGGCACCGGATCGTCCCGAGTACGCGCACACCCGGATCACTTCACCCTCGTCCGTCACACCCTCCACGACCAGGGCCTACAACCCCGAAAACACGACACCTACAAGCTCGTTGACATCACGCACACCATGCCAACGACGGCCGTCACCCTTCGTTACCACCGATTACGGGACAGAGCCGTTCACCCCTGCTGGTGGGCCCGGCACGCGGCGGCACGGTAGCGGGCCACCAGGCCATCGCCGGCCTGGTCTCGGACTTGTGCGGGGCATGCGGGCACGCGGTCAGAACCAGTGCAGGCAGTGCGGGGGGCGGTCACCGCGGAAGAGGGCGTCAGCAAGGGTGGCCGCGCCCGGGTGGTGGGCTCGGATGTGTCCGGCACGTACGAGCGTGCTCGGGACGGTGCCGCCGAGGTAGATCGAGCCCAGGTCGCTTATGTCCAGGGACAGGTCAGGCTCCCGGTCCGTCGGGACGCAGTCGGCCTTGCTGTCCCGGACGGTCAACAGGTAGCGGCCGTGTTCGCCGAGGAACGGGTCGTCGACGTCGAGGACGAGCTCGCCGTCCGTGAACCAGCCGCGCGTGGTGAGCGCACGCGGGATGTCCAGCAGCCGTACCCAGAGCCAGTCGGTGTCGTTGCTCACCTGGCCGGCGCGGAAGTCCGCGAACTGCCAGCGCAGCGGGTGCTCGGGCGGGAAGTGCTTGAACACGACCTGAGTGACCAGGTCGTGTCCGAGCAGGAACCGGGCCAGGGCCGTGGAGACGGCGTCGTCGGTGGCGATGGTCTCGTCGACCGTCAAGGTGTCGGGCTCGCTGATCGAGTAGCTGGCGTACCCGTTCGGGACGCCGTCGGCGTCCCGGTGGACGGCGACGTAGCGCGGCGTCGGCGAGATCGGGGGCTGCCCCGCGCGCAAGGCCCACCAGCGGTGCGGCCGGGACAGTGCGCCGGGCTGCGCGCGGCGGTACCGGTCGTAGACCTCTTCCAGGATCTCGCCGCACTCGGCACGCCGCAGCAGTTCGATCGAGCCCGTGTCCGATCCGGTTGCTGGAGCACCGGCCGTTCCGCGTGCCCGCGGGAGGGCCGGGGCGGCCTGGTGACGCGGCACCGTCAGCCGCCGCGTGTAGGTAGCGGGTCCGTAGCCGAACCTGCCGTAGATCGGGGCATCGGAGGCCAGCAGTACGGAGAGGAATTCCCCTCGAGCCCGCAACTCGGCGAGCTGATGCCGCATCATCGCGCTGAGCACGCCCTGGCGTCGGTGCGAGGGCAGGACACCGACGGCGCTCACCCCTGCCGCCGGGACGACGATCTCACCCGGCAGGGTGAGCTCGAAGGAGTACGCGCCGGCGGTGCCGACGGGCCGCCCGTCCCCCGTCAGGGCGAGCAGGCTGCGGTCCATTTCGAGGGCCGCCCACCAGACCCCGCCGCCGCCCTCGGTCGGGGTTTCCGGGAAGCGCCCGAACGCGGCATGAAGTAAGTCGACGAAGACGTCGAGATCCTCATCGGTCGTAGGACGGATCTCCATTGCTGCCGCTGCCTCCCCGGGATACCGGCACCACGATTCATGGTTCCCACCACAGTGCAGCGTCGCCCCGTGGCCTGGTCAAACGAATTACGGCTCAGCCCGCAGCCGGTCACGGCACACCCGGTCTCAGCCAAACTGATGTTCCCGCTGTTGCTCGGAGTCAGGTTGCTGGAGCATTACTGATCCCAGTTGCACGGAGGACCGCTCCTGATGCCCAAGCAATACCCGCCGGAGTT
The DNA here is from genome assembly GCF_053599115.1 of Streptomyces sp. NPDC001020. Classification (NCBI taxonomy): domain Bacteria; kingdom Bacillati; phylum Actinomycetota; class Actinomycetes; order Kitasatosporales; family Streptomycetaceae; genus Streptomyces; species Streptomyces sp. NPDC001020. The sequence goes on from NZ_JBSFLQ010000051.1 coordinate 37,535, forward strand.
CCGGCGGAAGGTGCTCGACCTGATCGCTGCGGGCCGTCGCGTCGCACAGATCGCCGCGGATCTCGACATCAGCGACCGGACGATCTACACGTGGCGGCGCCAGGAGCTGATCGACGCCGGCCGGCTTCCCGGTACGACCAGCGCCGAACCGAACGCCATGCCGCGGCGGATCGCCGAGTTCGCGTCCATACCGCGCACCTTGCTCGAACACCTCTCCGTCAAGGAAGCCGGGACCGACTCCGGCAGTGCGGCGTTGTCAGCACACTCCGTCGTTGCTCCCGGAAGGTGCCCGAACCCATCAGCGGAGGCTTCGCAGTCCCTTCATCCCGAGACATGGGGCCTGACGCGTGCCGAAGGAGCGCTGTGCCTGGAGGGGAGGTCGCTCTCGGGCCTGGCGGATCGCTGGGGGAGCCCTCTCTTCGTCGTCCACGGCGCCCGGCTCGCCGAGAACGTCCGGCGCTTCCAGCAGGTGCCGCGGGGCCGGTCGCTGAGTGTCGAAGTCTTCTACTCCTACAAGACCAATCCGATTCCGGCCGTGCTCCAGAGGCTCTCGCAGCTCGGCGTCGGAGCCGAGGTGGTCTCTCCGTACGAGCTGTGGCTCGCCCTGCGGCTCGGGGTCGAACCCGGAAGGATCATCTACAACGGCCCGGGCAAGACCCCGAGTGTCGTGCGCACGTTGGTCCAGAGCGATCTGCTTCTCACCCATCTGAATCATCGCGAGGAGATCACGCTCGTCGCACAGGCCGCCGCGGAGCTCGGCAAGCGCACCGACGTAGGCCTGCGCGTGGCCACCTCCGACAGCTGGTCGGGCAAGTTCGGCATCCCGATCGCCGGAGGGCAGGCGCTGGCTGCCTACGAGGAGGCCCTGGCGCATCCCTCGCTGCGGGTCGTCGGGTTGCACGCGCACCGCGGCGTGGCCATCGAGGACGCGGACACGTTGGAGCGCTTCGTCCGCGAGGTGCTGGAGTTCTGCGACGCGCTCCACGCCCGGCTCGGCCTCGGCGTGGAACTGCTCGACCTCGGTGGGAGTTTGGCGGTCCCGACGGTGCTGCCGCTCGATGCGTCGCCGCTCCCGCTCGCCGAGCGGGTGGCCCGCAGGCTTTCCATCGAACGCTACTTGGCGTTGCTCGCCCGGCAGGTCGAGGATCACTTCCGTCGAGCCGGTCGACCGGCGCCTCGCGTCCTGCTGGAGCCCGGACGCGCGCTGACCGGGAACACCCAGATACTGCTCTGCCGGGTCAACAGCCTCAACGCGCCCGGTGCGGGGCCTGCGCACGCGATCCTGGATGCCGGCGAGAACGTCGCCCACATCCTGCATCGCGAATATCACGAGATCTTCCATGCCGAGCGGTGGGGCGAATCCCAGAGCGAGACCTATACCCTCGACGGCCCTACCTGCAGCCCGATGGACTGCCTGCGTCAAACCGTCGAACTCCCCCCACTCCGGGTCGGAGACACGCTCGCGATCATGGACGCGGGGGCCTATCTGGTCTCGTTCTCGAATTCCTTCTGCTTTCCACAGCCGGGCATCGTGGTCCTGGACCAGGGCCATGAGACGCTCATCCGTCGCCCGGAGACCTACGAGGACATGATCGCCAGGGACCTCCACGCGAACGAGGCCTGCCGATGACAGCCCCTTCGATGTTCGCGCATCCGCCGCCGGAAGAGCCGTTCCGCGCGCTCCGTGGCAACGCCGTGATGCTCTCGCTCGGGCGCGTCGAGGTGACGTACCCAGTACCCGGACAGTTGCCGCGGGTCGCCGTCGCCGGGCAGCCGCTGCCCATCGAGGACGCGCCACCGGCCCAGCACGAGGCGGCGTTCGCCCTGGCGGCCGGATCGGACAGCATCCTTGTCTCGGATCGCGACGAGAGGCTGGCGGTGCTCGTCCCACGCGACGGCTCGTTGCTGCTGGAGGCGCAGGCCTCGCTCTATGCCACGAGACCGGATCCCCGGCGCGCGGGCCACTTCCGTGTGACGGTCCACGGCGCGTCCGCTGGTACGGGTGCGCTGTACGTTGCCCAAGCCTTCGGGCACACGACGGGCTGGGTACCAGCCGTGCACGGAGCCCTCGCCAGGCTCCCGGAACCGATCCCGTTCACCGCCGCGATCCGGCGGCAGGAGGACGCGGCCTACGCTCGCCGCAAGGCGGAGAGCTCAGCGGGGCTCCATGTTGTTCCGCTCCATTACAGCGACTCGGAGTCGGCGACGATCACATCCTCCGACGTCGCCAACCTCTCGCGACCGGAGCTCCTGAACCGCGAGGCCGCTCTCCTGTGGATCGCGGACAACCTCGAGCTCGCCCAGGCCGGCGCGGGCGCGGCCGCCATCGTCAATGACTGCCGGCCGGAGACCTGGATCCTGCACCAGCTCGCCGAGCACGCGCAGCAAAAGGAAGTCCCTCTGCATGCCGTGCGCTATGCGTTCGAGGAGTTCTCGTGCCTGAGGCAGCTGGCAGGTCAGGCCCGATCGTCGAAGCCGGTCACAGGAGTGGCCGAGCTCCTGGCCGCCTCCGCCCCGGCCATCCACACACGGCGCGAGCTCCAGGACGCGCTGCATGCGTCAGGGACCGATCCGCGACGCAATCCCTCCGTCGACTTCGAGGCCGCCAGCCGGGAGATCATGGCCGGCCTGCCTCAGAGCGGCACGATCTGGTACCAAGCCGTCAACTGGCGTGACTGGCTGTCGCTGGAGTCGGGCAAGCAGCCCTACGTGGTCGTCCCGCCGCTCGGCCAAGCCAGCGAGCTCTGCCCGGAACAGGCCGCGGAGCGGGCCGGCGCCGTCCTGGCCAAGCGCTGCGCCGCGCTCCGGTACCTCTTCACCCCGCGAGATTCACGCGGCGTCGCGCTCGTGTCGCAGGGCAACGGCTTCTCCGCCCGCAGCCGCCAACACTGGCGCACGATGCTGGCGCTGGCGGCGCGGATGGAAGAGACGCAGTTTCTGTTCGCGGGCGGGAGCGAGGAGGATCGCGCGTGGCTGGCCCTCGAGCTGGAGCGCCGACCGCGCGCGAACGTGACGCTCCTCGGATGGATCAACGAGCACTGGAGCACGTTCCTCCGGGCCCTCCGCGCCAAACCGGGGACTGCTTTCGTCTGCCGCCCAGGCCTGAGCAGCATCGGCGCCGCGCTTGCGAACGGCATCCCCCCGCTCCTCATGTCGCCTGATCCGCTGGCGGGGCCGGACGGAACCGTGGATGCGATCACGGCGGAGGTGGCCATGGAGCGCGCGGTCTATGCGTTCCAGCTCGAGCGGCTCTATGCCACCCAGTGCGCCAAGCACCCCGACTCGCCACTGCCGGTCCTCGTGGACACACTCGGCGACGATCAGCAGAAGGCACTGATCACGCTGCGCCGTGCGGTGGAGCCGGACGTCCAGTCGCGCCAGCGGGCAGCGATCGACGGGTACTGCGACTGGTCGCGCGTCGCGCATCTCATCGCGAGCGTGCTCGCGCACGAGGCGGCATACGGCGCGCTGCCGATGCAGGTCAAGCGCCGGGTGCGCGACCAGGAACTCCCAGTCCGTCACGAACCGTCCGGCTCGAGCCAAGGACGCCACGGTGGAATGCGTCCGGGTCGGCTCGAGCACGAGCGACGCGCACGCGCCCCCATTCCCGGGCACGGCTGAGGAAGAAGGACATGCCCCCGCGACCTGTGACCCCCCGAGACATCTACGAACTGCGACTCTGGCAGATCTGGTCAGACCTCCTCCACGTGGACGACTTCGGAGTGAAGGATGACTTCTTCGCCCTCGGCGGCGACCACGCCAAGGCGGAGGCCGCCCTCGACACGATGGCGGCGCAGCTCGACGCTCCGCCGCTGTCGATGAAGACGTTCCTCGAGGCGCCGACGATCGAGCGCATCGGCTGCCTCCTGCGCGCGCGATCGAGGAAGCTCTGCGAGCGGCCCGTCGTGCCGCTCCAGCCGCACGGCTCGAAACGCCCGTTCTTCTTCCTGCCGAGTGGGGAGGGAAACGTCTACTACTTCCACGCGCTCGCACGCCGGATGGCGCCGGATCAGCCCTTCCACGCCCTGCAGACCCGAGGGCTCCATGGTGCCGAACCGCCATTCGACCACGTGGAAGACATGGCAGCGGACCACATCGAGTCCATGCGCTCCGTGCAGCCGCGCGGGCCTTATCTCCTGGGAGGTCACTGCGTCGGCGCCATGGTCGCACTGGAGATGGCCCTTCAACTGCAGCGCCACGGGGAGCGCGTGGCCTTGCTCGCCGCCGTTGACGGCCTTGCGCCCGCCCCCTTCTTCCGTGACGAGATCACGGAAATCATCCAGGACCCTTTCGAGGCCCTGATCTTCTTCGGGAGAGGGTTCAAGTCCTGGTTCAGCCAGGAGCTCCCGCTGAAGCGCGAGACGCTGCTCGCGGTCGAGCCGGAGCGACGATCGGCGTTCGTCATGGACCTCGCCAGGGAGCGCAGCATGTTCACACCGGACGAGCCCGACGACCGCGTGAGCCGTGTCGTGGATCTCGGCGCTCGCATCTGTCGCGCCAAGTACGCTCCCAAGGATGTCTACACGGGCCCGATCTCGTTCTTTCGCGCCTACGACTCCGCACTGTGCGAGACCGCCACGGGAGGCTGGGAAGAAGTCTCGACGCAGCCGCCGCGCGTCCGGGAGTTCCCCGGCGACCACGTCACGCTCGTCGTCGAGCCCCACGTCGATCGACTGGCGCGCGAGCTCCGGGCGGCGATCGCGCAGGCGCAGGTGTGATTCCCCGTCGAAGCACGTGAGGACGATGATGCCGCAGCAGTCGTTCCCGGGCCTTCCCCCACTTTGTCGGCGGCGCTCACCGGGTGCTCCGGCCGGGGGTCCCGATCGAGGCGGCGAGCGCGAGGACGGCGTCCGGTTCGGCTTGCGCCAGGCGCACCGCGTGGCCGGCTCCTGCACCGCGGGCAGCTCCCGCTCCTCCCGCTTCGCCTCGATCACCTCGCGCAGGGCTTCCGTGTACCGGTCGCGGAACTCCTCGCCTTCCAGGTCGTCGCGGACAGACTCTCGATGAGATGCACCGCCTCCGCGATCTCCTCCTCCGACAGATCGACGCCGGCGGGCACCAAAGAGGAGGGGTCACGGATCTCGTCGTCCCAGAGCATCGCGTGAAGCACGATGACGTCGCCCTCGGATGCGGAGAAGCCCCAGGCGCTCCCGGCCGCCGAACGCGTACTTGGCCACTGCCACCTTCGACGACTGTTCCAGTGCCTTCCGCAGCAGTACGTAGGGTTTGGCTGCGATCTCGCCTTGCGGCTGGAGGTAGTAGCCGGGGCCGATCCGGATGGGTCGATCGACGAGGCGGGCAAGAAGGCCACCAACTCGATCGCGCGAGCGGTTGGAAGCGGCATGCGCCGCAGCTCCTCGTCCGTGACCGGGATAACCCGGCCCCTCCCCAGCTCGTAGCCCTTGCCGATCTCGGCGTGGGAGACCTCACGCTCCTCGACCTCGCACACGTACCGGTTGCGGACCCGGCCCGGGTCGGGAAGGTGAATGCGGCGAAAGCGCACGTCATGGGATTCGGTGGCGCTCAAGACACTGATCGGAATGGTGACCAGACCCCACGAAATGGCGCCGGACCAAATGATCACGGGCATGAGGACGACCTCCGCGACAGCCTCGAGCAGCGTCCAGCCTACGGCGGGTGGCGGCGAACCATCCCCCTATTACGGCGCGCACAGCCTGTTCAGGTCGCTGATATCGCGCTGCAGCGCCTCGGTGCCGGAGCCGCCGTAGGGGTGGCTGTTCACGAAGCTCTGCGCGGCGTCGCGTACGGACTGCCAGTCGTTGGCGCCGCTCGGGGAACCAGCCTGCGCCAGATGCTCCTTGGTCGTCCTCACTGCCTCCAAGCATGTATTTGCCGCCAGCACTGGGGCAGCCTGCGCCGCGGGCGCGACGACGGCCAGGGCGCTGAGCGCGACGGCGCTCACGGTGCCGAGGACCCCGACCCTGCGAATTTTCATCTGCCCTGCCTCTCGTTCGGACGGAGAGCCGGACCCGAGGCTCTCGCCTGGGCCTGCACACTCAAGAGGTGCCCTGTCCCTAGCCGATTCCACTCACACGCAAACAGGGCCGCGTTCGCTCGGGAGTGCCGCAAATGCCCTCGGGTGGGTGACCGGCCTGTACGAACCAGGCTCCTGTGCCGAGGGCGGGAGGCGGCATGCCGGCCCATACCAGGCGTCATCAGTGCCCGGTTCGTACCGCGACCGCCTAGTACTCCAGCCGGACTTCTCCATTCCTGCTGGTCAACGGCCTGGGAGTGGGGAGTTTAGTGGGGTGGGAGCGAGTGTGGGACGGCCTTGCCGG